>DTRK01000190.1 GCA_012965955.1 Flavobacteriales bacterium | reverse complement strand
TCATGAATCTAACGTTTGACGAAATGCCGGTCCTATTCCATTGACAATATCACCAGCGATCAACGCTTGCTCCGACCCCTCCTTGGATTTGATATCTCCAGCTCTGCCATGAATATAAGCGCCGATAATGCAGGCCGAAAGGTGTGGATATCCCTGAGCCAAAAGTCCTGTAATCAATCCCGTTAGCACATCCCCCGACCCACCGGTTGCCATACCGGAATTCCCAGAGCTATTGAAATGGGCTTCACCTTCAGGGGTGGCGATCGCGGTGTGGCGTCCCTTAAGAAGAATACAAGTACTGTGCTTCACGGCAAATTCAACTGCCTTCTCCATGCGTATATGGCCCGACTCGCATCTACCTACCAATCTGTCAAATTCCCCCGGGTGTGGTGTAAGGATAGTCCCTTCCGGGAGCAACTCGATCAATTCCTTGTTCTGAGAGATGATATTGATGGCATCGGCATCTACAACCAAAGGTATCTTGATATTTTTAAGCAGGTCAGCGAACCAGGATACCGTACGTTTGTGGGTGCCGATACCAGGCCCGACACCAAATGCACTGTAGTTATCTGTATCCAATGAACCCGACAGAATATCCATCTCCTTCAAATTAACACAAAGAGTTTCTGGAACTGCTTCTTGAAGAATGCCATAACCGCATCTGGGAACCACGGTAGTTACCAACCCAACACCTGACCTCAAACAGCCTTTGGTCATAAGGACCGCTGCTCCCATCATGCCCCTGCTTCCGCCAGCCAGCAAAGCGTGGCCAAAAGTCCCTTTATGCGAAAACGATGCCCTTGATCCAATAAGTCCCTTAACGTCTTGTTCAAGAAAGTAGCGATTTACGGATTGCTGTTGCTCTATAAAATCGTGATCTAAGCCAATAGGTATAATAATCCATTCGCCGACAAACTCCTGATTATCGACAAAGAGGAAGGACAGCTTGGGCAACTCAAGTGACAAAGTAATACTGGCTCGTATAATACCATTGGGCTTGTTATCCTTATTATTCTGAACAAATAGCCCCGAAGGAATATCAACAGAGATCACCTCTAAATGAGTCTCATTGATATTGCGGATAACATCAGCGGCAAATCCCTGAACCGTACGATTCAATCCAGATCCAAAGATGGCATCAATAACAACTGAATTCTCCACCTGGAACTTGAACTCGTGCTCCTCGTTGGTCAGCGTGGTGATCGCACCTGGATTTAGCTTTTTGAAGCGCTGCAAATTCGTGGAGTAATCGGGGCTGATCTTATCAGAGAATGCCACAATCACCACATTCACCTTGTACCCCTTCTCAGTTAGCAGCCTGGCGATCACCAAGCCGTCTCCACCATTGTTGCCAACTCCACAGAATATGTGAAAGTCATGGCGTTTATCATAATTGGCAACGATCCATTCAAAGCAGGCTTTGGCCGCTCGTTCCATTAGATCAATGGACTTGATCGGCTCGTGCTCTATGGTATAGGCATCCGTCTTAGCTATTTGATCTGCTGATAATATCTTCATGAATTCGAAGTATCTGAGGAATAACTAATTGGTCATCGTTATTGTCAATAATGTGGCTTGCATAGGAGGCTCTCTCTGCATCTGAAAGTTGTGCATTCATACGCTCCCTCACTTTGCTCTCTTCAACCTGGTCACGGTTCATTACACGCCTGATCCTGGATTCTTCATTGGCATTAACTACAATGATCTCATCAACTTCCTTATACGCACCGGATTCTATGAGAATAGCTGCTTCTTTGATCACGTAAGCACCCGTCTGCTCATCTATCCAGCTCTCAAAATCTACTCTTACGGCAGGATGTACCAGGCCATTTAGCTTTTCCAAAGCATCAGGTTTGGAAAACACCTGTTCTGCAAGAAATAATCGATTAACGGAACCGTTTTCATTATAAGCACCAATACCAAAAGCCTCAACCACCTTTTCCTTTACATCTTCATTTTCTTCAAGAACAGCCTTGCCCCTGGCATCCGCATCATATACCGCTATTCCCAACTGCTTAAAGACCTTGCATATTGTTGACTTGCCACTCCCTATTCCGCCCGTAATTCCTACTTTAAGCATCGGCCGTGCAAAGGAGGTTAAGGGGAAGTCCGGGACTATTGACTCCTGACAACCAAGTGACAGGACTCGACAAGTACGCCAGAGCCGGTATGCACCAATCCAGATTCAGTGCCAGACCAACCATTACGACTTTTTGTTAACTTGAGTTGTGTACTCCATAGATATAGCAGACTTCTCTACTTTGATCTTACCTCCATTTTCAATGTCTAGTATAAACACGCTATCCCTTATCTCAACTATCTTGCCGTGAATACCGCCGAGGGTAACTACCTTGTCTCCTTTTTTAACTTCATCCTTGAATTTTCGCTGATCCTTTTGCTTTTTCATTTGAGGCCTCAACATGAAGAAATAGAAAACCAATATGATAGATCCAAACATCAAAATTGTTGTCATGGGGCTGGATTCACCTTGCCCTGGATCCATGAGTAATATGTTCAATAAATTCATCTCGTTATTTTAATTACATTAATATTATGGTACGATAACCTCTCCTGACAAGCGCAACACCACAGTGTTCGGTACAGCGTTCGTTATTACTGTAATATCCTTGGCCTGTGCGCCTTTCTTACCATCACTATCAAATACAACTTCAATCTCACCTGTATCCCCTTCACCAATTGGATTCTTGGACCATTTAGGAACGGTGCATCCGCAAGATGCCGCGACGCTCGATACTATCAATGGAGCATTCCCATCGTTGGTAAAGGTGTAGGAATAAGAGATCTTCTCACCCTGGATTATCTTGCCGAAGTCATATTCTTTGCTTTCAAATGTGATTACCGCCTCTTGACCAGAAGCCTCAGTGCCGGAGGCTGAAATTGGATTTGTAACCAAATCTGTTGAGATATCCTCACTTGATGAGCCGTCGCCACATGCCGCTACAACAGCCAGGCAGGCAATATATATGTAAGGTAGAGCTCGCACGCGTCAAAGATAACAATCAATATTATTGAGGATCAGGATTCAATCAATCCTTTGCCTTTCTTTTTAATCTTGTTTCCCTTTTTTAAATCTGTTATGATATTATCCAATACCCCATTGATAAACGCCTTGCTCTCTTCCGCGCTATAACGTTTCGAAATCTCGATATATTCATTCATGCTAACCTTAACGGGTATAACTGGAAATTCCAATATTTCACATAAAGCCATTTTCAGCAGCAGCATATCCATGACCGCAATGCGATCCGCTTCCCAATTTTTTGCTTTTTCCGCAACCCACTGCTGAAAGTCAGCGTCGTGTTTGATAGTAAGCTCAAATAATTTCTTAACGAAACCCTGCTCATCTTTACCCAACAACTTCGTTATAACATGGGAACGGGGCTTCGTAGCGGATACAGAACTTTGCTTGTAATCGTCAATCGTATCCAATACAAGCCTGTTGACGATATCAATATTCGCAGCCCAATACAAATTACCCTCGCTATAGTAATTGTCTAACAGCTCATTTTCCATTACTTGTCTCTTAAAAATCCGCTTTAGAAACTTTCGATCGTCTTCGAATGATACCTCATCAAGCTGGAGGTACTGAGCATATTCATGAGATTGCTTAATAGCCCGGACGGTCTTGCCTATTAACTCCGCATCGTTCCACTTGATTTTTTTGCTTTCAATCAGCGCCTTAAGCTTCTGATCGTGTTGAAGCGAGACCAGAATACTATTATTCACAAAGCGCATATTGGGATTTAGATCCTCGTCTGTAGGAACCTGCTTCAGCTTGGCTTTGTCAAGGGTGCGACTGACACCTATGCGTAGTTCCACCAAAAGTGCAAGCTGATTGTAATAAAGGTCCAGGATATGATCGAATACAGTTGTAAGCTCCTCGTACTGTGCTTTCTGATCAGGCATATCATAGGAATAATACGCATATAGCGCTTCCATTACCTTGATCCGTAGTTGGCGTCTGCTCAGCATAATCGAAAGAACGTTAACAATAATTTGGCTGGCCTGTACTAATAGGCATTTGCAAAAGTATTGAATTATGACTTATGAATTGGGAATAGAATGGGGGAATCAGCAGTGGACTAAACTTTTGTAAAGACCGATAGTCTAATACCGAAGTCATTAAAATCATTAACAAATTTTAATAACGCTCTCTTTTGATTATCGGATAGCATGGCCTAATTTTGCGAAATGTTTAGACCCTTTACAGGACTGCTGATTGTATTCTGCATTCTCCTGGCCCAATACACTGCTGCCCAAAACCACAGCCGGTTTGGTGATCGCCAAGGAGGTGAAAGGCCCATGGGCTCTATCACAGGAATCGTTCTGGACGACGATGCCCAGCCGGTGGAATACGCAACGGTATCGCTATTCAGAATGAGGGATTCCACACTGACCAATGGTGCCATTACCGATGAGACTGGTAAATTTAAAATTGACACTAAAGCCGGTAAATATTTTATGAAGATTGAATTCATTGCTTTCACTCCGAAAATTCTTATCAATGTCAAAGTACATCCCAGTAATCTCGAAGTAGACCTAAAAACGGTCTCCATTGCAAGAAGGGTTTCAGACCTGGGGGAAGTGGAGATTACAGCTGAAAAAAGCCAGGTAGAAGTCGGCCTGGACAAGAAGGTGTTCAATGTGCAAAAGGACCTTTCCAATGTAGGAGGTACGGCTTCGGAAGTGCTGGAAAACGTACCCTCCGTAATAGTTGATGTGGATGGTAACATCAGCTTACGCGGGAGTGAAAACGTGCGAATACTGATAGATGGAAAGCCTTCAGGGCTGATGGGTATTAGTCCAGCCAGGGCACTGGAGCAAATCCCAGCCAACACGATCGAAAGTATAGAGATTGTCACCAATCCAAGCGCTCGCTACGATGCGGAGGGAATTGCCGGAATAATCAACATCATTCTTAAAAAGGATAGAGCCGCGGGATTCAACGGATTGGCAAACCTCACCACCGGATATCCCCATAGACACAATGCCAACTTTTCCTTTAATCATAAGCAAGACAAGGTGAACCTCTTTGGCACCGCTGGAATCAGGTATAGGGAGCGTCCCGGTTCAGTGATATATCATCGGGAAACAACGGTGAACGACACGGTTACGACATTGGATCAAGACGGTTACTTTACAAGAGGTGGACTTTCTTATAACGCCCGTCTCGGTGCGGATTTCTATCTCAATAAGAAGAATACAATTACGATCTCCGGGAGTTTCTCTCCGTCGGCTGGGAGCAATGAAAGAAACACTGATTACAGCACTTCCGACTATGCACACGTCCTTAAAGAACTTTCAAACCGTACAACGCTAGATAATGACGTAGAGACTTCACTGGATCTTAATTTTAGCTATGAGAAGAAGTTCAAGAAAAAGGGGCGCAAACTAACAGCAGATGCGCGATACAGTGTTGGCATTGAAGATGGCCATATGGAAATGATGGAGGAGTATGAACTATTTGATTATGCCGCTGATCTGAGCAATCCCCTGGAACAGCAAACAAATAATATTAAGAAACAGACCAATGCAGTAGCTCAGGCGGATTATATTCACCTGATCAGTAAGGATGAGAAAATGGAATTCGGATATAAATCCGGTCTTCAAATCAGAGATTTGGAGTACATCGTGGAGGAATTGAATGACAGTTCTGATACCTGGTTTAATCTTAGTAATGTGAGCAACCATTTTAACTATGACGAGCAGGTGCACGCCGGCTACGGGATTTATTCCAATAAACTAAAGAATTTCAGCTACCAACTCGGAGTGAGAGCGGAACAGACCTATGTCACATCAACACTAAAGGAGACCGAAGAGGCATACAATAAAGAATATCTGAATCTGTTTCCCTCCATTCATTTATCTCAAAAACTACAGAAAGACAACAGTTTGCAGCTGAGTTTCAGCAGAAGAATCCGCAGGCCACGAGCAAGGAACTTAAACCCATTCAACAGCTATGCTGACCCTTTGAATCTATGGATAGGAAACCCAAATTTGAATCCGGAATTCACCAACTCCTATGAATTTGGGCACATGAAGTATTGGGACAAGTCTTTTCTTGGTACCACCTTGTATTACCGCCGTACAGACAGTGTGATATCGAGAATACGGACCATTGACACGAATGGGGTTAGCACCACGCTACCACAAAATCTATCTAAGCGCGATGATTTTGGAGTTGAAATCACCTTTGCAAAGGACATCACAAAGAAGTGGAAAGTGAATGGGAGCTTCAATTACTTTCGAAGCATTTTAGATGGTGGCAATCTTGATACATCATATGCCACAGACGCCTTTAGTTATTCTGGAAGACTCAATTCTACATTGAAAATCTTAAAGGGATTTCAGTTTCAGTCCATGTTTAACTACAGAGGCCCAAGGCAAACGGCCCAGGGAGAGCGGAAAGCAATGTACTTTTTCGACGTCGGATTAAAGAAGGATATCTTGGCGGGTAAAGGGACCTTGAACCTAAAGCTGAGTGACGTATTTAACTCCAGGCAGTACGTCATGGAGACCTATGGAAGGGGTTTTTTTATCGAAACGAAATACCAACGCACGACCAGGGTGATCTTCCTCAGTTTTACATATAAAATAAATCACTACAAGGTGAAGAGGGAGCGTGGCAACTCCGGATATGACATGGAAGATATGGGAATGTAGGTTGTTGATGGGTGATTTCCCAGCACCTGGATGATTGAGCTGAACATCTTCTGAAATATTATCTTAGTACAATGAGATTACTACTCCCAATAATGCTACTATTCCTTTTGGCTGGCTGCTCTCAAGACAATGAGGAGGAAGAGAGCGGTAACTGGATAAAGACACTTCCCAAGATCGAAACACATATCCATTTAGATGGTTCCGTGCGCCTGAATACTATCTGGGAAATTGCACAAGCCGACAGTATTGACTTAGGTGTTCAATCCATTGACGAATTAGAAAATATCTGCACTGTACTCGAGCCAATGAACAGTCTGCAGGAAGTGCTGGACGTGTTTTGGGTACACCAGAAGGTGTTGAACTCACGCGAAAACATTGCCCGGGTCACCTTCGAAAATGTAGAGGATGCCTACAATGATGGTGTAGTGCTGCTTGAACTGCGGTTTGCACCTACTTTTATCTCTCTACGCAAGGAAAGCCTATCGAACGATGACATTATTCTCGGTGTGCTGGACGGTATTCAGGCAGGCATGCAACGCTACGACATAGAAGTCGGCCTGATAGGTATAGGTGTGAGGGGCATGGAAGAAGAGGACAATATGCAAGCGCTACTGGATATCATAAGATTGAAGAACGGAGATCATCCACATGCGGACCGTTTGGTAGGCTATGACCTCGCAGCCACAGAAGCTGGGTTTGCGACGTCCTCGTTTTTGAACCTGATAACGATTGCTAGAAAAGGTGGATTGCATATCACGATTCACAGCGGTGAAGATACAGATGCAGAACACGTTAGAAAGACGCTGAATATTTTGGGAGCTGAACGCATCGGCCATGGGGTGAAAAGCTGGGATGATCCTTCTGTCATTGAATTGCTTAAAGAAAGGGATGCGCATCTGGAGCTTTCCGTCACTTCTAATTGGCTTACAAAGACAGTGTTAACCATTGAAGACCACCCAATAAAGAAACTGTATGAATCCGGTGTCTCTATTTCAATCAACACGGATGATGCGCACCTCATGGGTATTGACCTTATGCACGAGTATGAACTTATTGCGGACAAGTTCGGATTTACAAAGGATGATTTTATGAAGATCAACGCGGATGCTTTGGAACACTCCTTTCTTTCCGAGGACATCAAGGCAAAAGTCAGGGACAAGCACTTTAAGAATTGGAGTTCCGGGGCCATGCCAAAATAGCTTTGGTCCAAAAATTCCTTAAGTCCGGCAGTCTGCTATACCCGTTTCAGAATCAACATTCTTTTTCAATATCTTTGTGGGTAATATAAGAACATCACCATGAAACTGAACGCCACCCTACTACTTTGCCTGATAAGTGCTGGCATTTACGCCCAGAACACTGTTTGCTTCACTATTGAAGCAAATCCGAATTCTACTGACCCGGCTTTGGGAGTTTTCACGAAATATGTCAATGTGCTGGATTGCTTTGGGATATACGCGGAAGCCAGTATCTCAGACGAAAAGGTACTCCACGCAGCCGCAGTGACTGCCGAGCTGCTGGATAATGATGAGGATGGAATTGTTGACGATCCTCAGATCAAAACCCAGCTGCAAAACAATTCGGCCTTAATGCCTTTATTCATGGCAGAGGGCTCTACAGTAATGAACACATTTGATAATAATTACACGGGAAATGGTGTGAGTGCTGTTCTGTTCAATGATGAAATTGATCCCACTCAGACTGGTCACTGGGGTGATGATGCCTCCGTTGAGGAAATATTACATACGATCAATCACGTTGGCCATACCAATGTGTACCCTGCTGCCTTTAGTTTGTCCGCCAGTTCTTCATTGATGTCGGCAGCTATGGATGTGGCACGGGCAGGACAGTTTCTCACGGTACCAAATCCTTATCCTGCTGCAGCATGGTACCACTATGACGACACAACTTGCGATTATGAATGCATGATGATAGAGTATATGTATTGGAGCATAGTCTCCTGGATGGGAGTTCTTGACGATGTTGCCACCTGCACAGGTATCGCCAATGAATGGGAACCCTGCAGCCCCACTTTGTTTCAAACCACTGACACGCTAATGTACAATTTGATCACTGACCCGGCTTATAAACTCCCTCAGCTTGCCCCAGACGGCAACTACTGTCCAACGGCAAGCAGCTTAGAGAATATGAGTCCCAGGGGAACCCTCCGCTTGTGGCCTAACCCTGTTGAAGACCATGTATTGATTAGTGCACCCGACTTTCCATCTGGAGAAGTCACCGTTCGCAATGTATTGGGCCAGGTCGTAAAAACCACTAACATGGTACACGGTACAGCTCGACTCAGCACCCGGGAATTTGATAAGGGATTGTATTTCATCTCCTTTGGAGCCGATACCATACAACTCATCAAATAGGCCTTCTTACAGAATATAATTCAAGCTACTGCTTAATGATCTTCACGACCTGGGAAAGAGTCCCGGCCTGTATCTGAACGAAATAGATTCCAGCAGGTGCTGATTTAATATTGATGTCATGTCTAACATAGCCAATGCTGCTGCCAAGATCTTCGCCGTGCACTGTTTGTCCTAACAGATTTTTAACAGCTATTGACACATGCTCTCGGGTCCCCAATGTCATCATGACTTCAAACCTTCCCTTATTGGGTATCGGATAAACTTTCACCTCCAAACCTGGCTGAGGTTCGAACATGCTCGTTATTACCGTCCCTCCTCCCGATACAGTACATCCGTTCGCATCCGTTACGTTCACTGAATAAATACCTCCACACAGGTTGATGGCATCATATGTACTTTGAGCATTCCCATCATCCCACAGGTAGGAATATGTCTCCACTCCACCGGCAACATTCGCGCGGATGCTGCCATCACATCCCATGGTTTCGTCTGTTGCATATAGGTCGATCGTCAAAGCCACAGGCTCAAATATATCCTGGGAGCCAAACGATTGACACCCACTATTATCCGTGACCGTAACATTAAAAGCCCCACCGCACAATCCAGTCGCTGTCATGTCGGTTTGCGATCCCGGATCATCCCAGGAATATGAATATGGTGCGCTTCCACCTGAAGCAAGCACAGAGATTGTCCCATCACATACTCCACTGCATTGCACATCGC
>DTRK01000189.1 GCA_012965955.1 Flavobacteriales bacterium | reverse complement strand
TAGCCAGGTGCCGTTTCAGTTACATACACAAGGGTCGGGGTACTGCTAGCGTTGATGTCATAACTGGTAGTGAGGCCAGTTTGCAGCAATCCTGAAGGTGGAGGACCAGGTGCACTATACCAGCTATAGGTGGCACTAGATACTGGTGAAGTGACCGTGGCAGTAAAAAGTCCAGGCCCGCATCCGGCTCCGGGATTTGGAACCGTGGGAGGTGTATCTGTACCTGTTAAAACTACTGAAACACGCGGTGTACTTCTGCAGCCATTGCTCGTCACCGCTTCCACGTAATATGTGGTAGGTGTGGTAGTTGCCGTAGCATCGTAACCTGACCCGGTAGCTATAGCGCTTCCGCCTGTAGATGCCAGATACCATTCGTAACTGAAGCTGGCATCAGGGCTGTTCACACTCAGCGTAGCGGTGCCGCCTGCACATACCGATGGAGCCGCATCAAGAACTAAAGGATCAGGAAGCGGTATGGAATTCACGGTGACCGCCTTTGATACCTGGCCAAGAGGCCCGCAACATTCTGAGATAATATCCAGATAAACAGTATAGACAATATCACTTCCTGACACATTGCTGAATGTAATATCCGTGGATGATGCTGTTGCTGTGCCAATTACCGGTGCGGCCTGTGTTCCGCTGGTAGATGTTGTCCAGAGATAACTATATCCTAGTGTTCCCGCATCAGGGCTCGCGTAGTTGCCAGTTGTACCAGAACAAATCGGTGTGGCGCCCGTAGGCGTTCCTGCAGTAGGTATGTCCATAGATATATTCACGAAGTCATTGTATGTTATAGCTTGAGTAGAAGTTCCTGTAAAACAGTTGGTTCCAGATAAAACAACATTATCTATTACAACACCATTATCCCAAGCGAATCCTGAACTATAATCAAAAACTACCAAAAGCCCGTTATTTAGATAAGGAGTAACATCTATACTTGCGGAAGCAGCTCCATTTGTTGTAGTACTAATCTCAATATTCCAGGCTGCCCCATCCCAAATTCCAACTGTAAAAATTCCATTTGATCCACCAGCGTATTGGCTTAGATAATAATCGAACTCAAGTAGACCACTACTACATGTACTCATATCTTGAGCATTTGTAAAAGTATAATTCTGATCCCAACCGGGGCCTCCATAACAATCGTCATCCATAATTAATGCACATGTTCCATCCACTGTAAATCCTGCATCGTTGCACCATGCAACCTGTGTTGCTGAGTATAAAGTCATTGCTTGTCCGGCGCCGATGAAAGAAGACCAGCCCGCAGGTGCAGCACAACTACTAAAGTTTTCATTAATAAAATTAACATTCCCGTATGTTGATACATCACCAGTAAAATCTATATCTCTTCTGCCAAGAGTTGCGGTGTATTGGTTGTTAGAAATTGTAGCAGTGGCATCTGGCATTGCTGCAGTTTCATTTGCTCCAAGGTCGGTCCAGTTTGGCGTAGGATCCGTTGTGGTGAAATCAATATCAGTATCTAAGCAATTGATATTCTCTGCCGTAATCACTGGATAGTTACTTATACTCACACTGGTTCCCACTTCCCCCCCGTTAGCATATACCAAACCATCAATCGCACCCGTTCCAGCAGTAGCGGATATTTCACATGTGGTTACCGAACCACCCAAAGCATCTGGAGAGTGTACTCCATAGGCATCACCAGCGGGTAAGCAAAGCACGGCGCCCGCTGAGGTAATGCATAAGTCATAAGTTGGTTCCAAAGGCCCGCCAGCCAAACGAAATTGATCCGGGATAGGATAAGCAATATTTATGTAGTATGTATTGCATGGCGTTAACAACTTGACGTTGTTTGTCATAGCCGAACCATTGAAAGTATATTCACAATCTACCACCGCGCCACCGCAGGCGTCCATAACTTCAATGGGGAATTGATAAGAATCTGCAGATGTGATAGTGGCTGTTATGTCAACTGTACCGTTATTTGGAGCTACAAAACTATACCATGAAGAGGCTTCATTTAATTCGTTGGTTCCGTTTGTCGGGCAAGATGCATCAGCCAGTCCCTCTCCACTAGTGCCATGCAACCGATTAGTCAGGCAAGCGCCGTTCACATCTATGCTGACTGCTCCGGCACAGGTTTCATTGGCGGGAATATTGGACCAAACACATACCTCGCCGTTCATATTCCCGTTGCTCTGGTACCTTTGTATCCTAATATAATACCAATCACTAACGGTGGTGTTGATTACAACTACTTCACTAAATCCGCCCCAATAAGCATCTGCACAACCTTCTTGCACCAGGCTGCCACATGATCCCGAGAATACGTGTAATATTGCATCTTCTGTTGTTGGTTGGTATTCAATAACCGTAATAGTTGCGGTTGCTTGAAACGTGGCCCAGGCATCGTCTCTGTTCTGAATGCCACAGCCTGCTCCGGGATTGGAATTAGTGCTGTTTGTACTGTTCATAGTCGTAGCAACACACTGCGTACCCACGGTCAGGGTCGTTGCGGTTGCACAATCGTTCTGCGCATATCCCGCGTAGTTAGCGAGACACAACATTGCCACAACAACGAAAACTAAAAAATATTTTTCCTGGCTTCTGCGCATTCCTGTTCTACCTATTTATTAAGGATTCGATCCAACTCCCGCGTCAATATAACACCTGACAATATTGTAACCTGTTGACCCGGCACTGAATACTCGTACTCCGTAATTAGTTAACCCACTTCCACTT
>DTRK01000188.1 GCA_012965955.1 Flavobacteriales bacterium | reverse complement strand
AGCTTGACTTACTCAACATAGTACACGAGAACTTCAGTACTTCATCATCTTTTAAGACCTTCAGGTCGTTTTCTAAGCTGGCAACCTGACTGTCGGGTTTAATAAACTCCAACAACCCAACGCCCCTAACTTCAGAGAGCTCATAGCCCAAATGGAGCTTGAAAACAGGATTTAAGTCGTTAATGTATAATGTATCTTGCTCGATGATGCACATCAAATCATTGGAGTAATTAAGTAAAGTGGTTAGGTTCTCTAGCCTGGCTGACTTCTCTTCTAATTGTTTTCGGTCCCTGTCAAGCTTGCGGTGTGTAGAAAACGCAGATTCATTTACAAGATAGGAGAGCAATACAATAACGCCGAAGGTGAAGAGTATAATGATGGAGGTGAAGCGCAACTCACCCTCTGGGGGAATGATTGAATCTGGCAAGCTGTCTTCACTCAACATTATGAGGATTGCAGTGACAAAAACAGTCACGGACCAGGCAGTTCCTTGCTTTTTACTTGTTGAAAACGCTGCGACTGGAATTGTGGCGAGTATGAATATTGCAGGACTTCTAAGTCCTCCGGTATACCATGTCAATATGAGGATGACCAAAAAGGTCATGATAATGATAAACCGATAGGTGATGTAAATCTTCTTGTGAACCCTATACAGCAAAAGGTTGGCGATGCTGGCTACTAAAAAGCCCGCTGTTATATTAATTAATGGATGGTCAAGTTTAAGAGCAAATTTGGATACAAGATAAACTACACCAAAAAATGCAACGATGACATAGCCAACCAGGTTGGTAACCCTGATTTGCCTTTCCAGTAAATCTTTATAAACGTATTTAGCCGGTGCCATTAACTTAATGATGTTCTTTAGGTCGTATACTACAATGCGTGCAAAAATAGGATTTTGGTTCGAATCATATTCGCATTGTGAGCTGAATACCTAAATAGGCCATAGTCATTAAGGGTAAGGAGTTCAGTTAAATGCTTTGTATGCTGCACCATATTCTTGTACATTTGCAGCCCCTAATTCACTAAACCTTGCCTATTCATGTATATCTCAAATTTAACGAGAATTTCTCATTCTTCATTAATTATTATCCTTGCCTGTGTGTTACTGTCCTGTGATCAGGACGGCAGCACTAATGAAGGCAGTAAGCAACAAAAGCCAAATAGAGACTACGACATGGATGCGACTGACCAGTATTCTTATGCACAGCCACATGAAGCAGTTGTTACCCATCTTGATCTTGACATCAAAGTGAATTTTGCGATCAAAAAAATCTCCGGAAGGGCCTCCTACCAAATCAATAACAAAACAGGGACAGACAAGATTTTCTTTGATACAAAGAACATAGACATTGAGAGTGTAACAATCGGCGAGGAGGAAACGACAACTGATTTTGCCCTGGTTGGGTACAAAGAGTTCTTAGGCAGGAAGCTGGAAATTTCAGTTTTACCTGGTACCGAGGTCGTTAATATTTATTACTCAACCAGGCCGGATGCTATTGCTTTGCAATGGCTAAATCCGCAGCAAACAGTCGAGAAGAACCACCCTTATTTGTATACTCAATCTGAACCTACGTATGCGCGTTCCTGGATTCCAACTCAAGACAGTCCGGGAATTAGATTCACTTATAGCGCCAGGGTAGAGGTTCCAAAAGAATTGATGGTGGTTATGAGCGCATCAAATCCGCAGGAGAAGAATACGGAAGGTATTTACCAATTTGAGATGAACCAACCGATACCTGCCTATTTATTGGCGATGGCTGTTGGAGACTTTACCTTTAAGTCTATAGGACCGAGATCAGGCGTGTATGCTGAGGCCTCGGTGGTTAATGCTGCTGCCGAGGAGTTTGGAGAACTTGAGGAAATGATGGACGCGGTCGAGAACCTATATGGCCCTTACCGCTGGGAGCGTTATGACCTCATAGTGCTGCCGCCTAGCTTTCCCTTTGGCGGGATGGAGAATCCGAGGATAACCTTCGCAACTCCTACTATTATTGCGGGTGACAGGTCATTGGTAAGTGTTGTTGCGCACGAGCTTGCGCACTCATGGTCAGGGAATTTAGTCACCGGTGCGACATGGAATGACTTCTGGATCAATGAGGGATTCACGGTGTACCTGGAGCGAAGGATTATGGAAGAGCTTTATGGGGCATCCTATACTAAAATGTTGCGCTTAATAGGATATCAGGATCTAGAGGCCACCATTGAGATGATGGGAGCAACCAGCCCAGACACTCATTTAAAATTACAGCTTAACGGAAGGGATCCCGATGAAGCCCTGGCTGATATTGCCTACGAAAAGGGCGCGCTGTTCCTTCAGGTTATTGAAGAGGCAGTAGGTCGTGACAAGTGGGACAATTATCTAAAAGGCTATTTTGACAAATTCGCATTTCAGGCTATGTCGACCGAGAAGTTTTTGGATTATATGAGGGAAGTAGTGATCAAAGGCGATACGGCATTGGCGAAGCAAATAAATATTGATGGATGGGTTTATGGGCCAGGATTGCCGGATAATTGCCCGGCCATTAGGTCTGAACGCTTTGAGGTGGTTGACGATGAAGTTGCCAAGTGGGTCGCTGGCGGTGATGCTGCAGGACTGGGTGCTGATGATTGGTCAACACATGAATGGCTGCATTTTTTGCGCCACTTGCCCAATGAGATAAGCAAGGAGAAGATGGCCGATTTGGACAAATCGTTTAACCTGAGCAACTCTAATAA
>DTRK01000187.1 GCA_012965955.1 Flavobacteriales bacterium | reverse complement strand
TATTGCGAAGATCAGATTAAAGCATATTTTGCATAGATGCAGGTTAAGGAGACAAACATATCAGGTGCATTTGAAATTGCACTACCGTTTAGCGAGGATGAGCGTGGTGATTTTGTAAAGATATTGCACGCGGGTAAATTCGGGGAGCATGGACTTAAATCCGAATTTACCGAGAGCTATTATTCCACGTCCAGGGCGGGTGTTGTTCGCGGAATGCATTTTCAAATTCCACCACACGATCACGAAAAGCTCGTCTATTGTGTAGAGGGCAATGTGTTGGATGTCATTCTCGACTTACGGACTGATTCACGAACATTTAAGGAATTTTGCACCATTGAGCTGGCCAAGAGTGCCCACAATGCGGTGTATATTCCACGGGGTGTGGCTCATGGATTTTGTGTTCTGGAAGGAAGCGCAACGCTTGTTTACATGACAAGTACGGTCTATGATCAGGGGTCCGACACTGGAGTATTGTGGAATTCATTTGGATTCGACTGGCCTGTTGAAAATCCTTCTTTGTCGGATCGAGATCAGGGTTTTGCAGCACTTGCAGCATTCGATTCTCCGTTTTAATTTGCAAATGAAGATCCTCGTTATTGGTGGTTCAGGTCTCGTAGGCAGCAATTGCTTAAGCCACTTTGCATCCCAGCCAGGCATGGAAGTTATGGGAACGTACTTTTCCTATCCAGCTTCCAATACGGAATACTTTGATACCCTGAATATTGACAATCCTGAAAATGCGGATATTGAATCGTTTGACCCCGATGTGATCATGCACTGTGGCGCTCTTACCCACGTAGATAAATGCGAGACTGAAGTAGAGGAGAGCTATGACAAGACCGTTCGTTCTACATTGAATGTCATTGAACTTTGCAAAGCATATGATGCGAGGATGCTATATGTTTCTACTGATTATGTGTTCGACGGGAAAGATGGCCCTTACGATGAAAATGCCGAAGTAAATCCGCTAAGTGTTTATGGCAAGCACAAATTGGAAGCCGAGCAACTGGTACTCAACAAAGTGCCGGGCTCTGTAGTAATACGCATCACCAATGTATATGGGGATGAAGAACGCAATAAAAACTTTGTTACAAGAATAGCTGAGGCCTGTGTTAAGGGCGAGACCCTGGAGCTAAAACTACCGGTTGATCAATATGCTACTCCGGTCAATGCAGCTGATGTGGCTAAGGCGCTTTTTCTTCTTGCCAGAGATGGCAAATCAGGGATCTACAATATCGCAGGTGTCGACTTTTTAAATAGAGTGGAGCTGGTGGAGAAGATCCTGTCCTTCTTTCCCAACAATAAAATCACGTTTCAGTCTGTTACTACGGCTGAGCTTGGGCAGCCTGCCTCTCGACCTCTTATGGGCGGCTTGAAAACGGATAAATTTATGGGTGAGTATCCCGACTTCGTTTTCTCGACTGTCAATGATTATTTGAGAGACTTTAAGGAGAAGGCTAATATATGAGAATGGACTCAAGCTTTTCAAAATTGAAATTCCGATATTCGTTTTATGGAAACTAAAGAGGAATACCTACATGTACCTTACGGTCAGACGGTGCATGGAGAGGAAGAGATTGAGGCGGTAGTCAATGTACTGCGCACGTCAACCCAGATGGGCAAGCACGTACGGGAGATGGAGCAAAAGGTGGCAGAGCTGTTTGCCAAGAAGCATGGCATCATGCTGAACTCCGGATCATCAGCCAATTATCTGGCAATTGAATTGCTTAAGCTGGAAAAAGGTGATGAAGTAATTACCCCGGCATTGACATTTGCAACTACGGTTGCACCATTATTGAAATTCGGATTGAAGCCGGCCTTTGTGGATGTGGAGCCGGGCACTTACAATATTGATGTTAAAAAAATTGAAGAGCTCATCACATCGAAAACCAGGGCCATGATGATTCCGAACCTTCTGGGTAATATTCCAGATTGGGATATGATAAAGGAGCTTGCAGATACGCACAATCTTTTACTCATTGAAGACTCAGCAGATACACTTGGAGGAACGCTGCGAGGCAAGAGCACTGGCACTCATTCCCATATAAGTACAACGAGTTTCTACGGTTCTCATGTGATCAACTGCGCAGGCAACGGCGGAATGATCACCGTGAACGACGATGAACACAAAAGAATGGCCAATCTGCTGCGTAGCTGGGGCAGAAGTTCATCGCTATTTGTAGAATCCGAGGCCATTGAAAACCGATTCAATATTGATGTGGATGGGATAGAATACGATGCAAAATTTGTCTTCGAAGAAATAGGCTATAACTGGGAGCCTTCAGAAATGGGAGCAGCGTTCGGATTGGTTCAGCTGAAGAAATTGGATAAGAACATTGAATTGCGCGAGCAGAACTTCCAAAGCTTGTTAGAATTCTTTAAAGGATATGAAGATTGGTTCATTCTTCCAAAGCAGCTTGACGATTCTCGAACAGGGTGGCTGGCCTTCGCCATGACGGTTAAAGAAGATGCACCATTTTCCAGAAAGGAAATGCAGATATTCATGGAGAAGAGAAATATCCAAACCAGAACGGTATTTACTGGCAATATCCTTAGGCAGCCTGGATTCAATAAAATTGAACGACGGGAGGCGTCGGATGGATATCCACATACTGACCACGTTATGCGTGGAGGTGTTCTTTTGGGGTGTCATCACGGAATGACTGAAGAGATGCTGGATCATATTAAGTCCTCCTTTCAGACGTTCGCCAATCAGCAG
>DTRK01000186.1 GCA_012965955.1 Flavobacteriales bacterium | reverse complement strand
ACATCGCTGTATGCGACAATTGAGGTTGAAGGGGCACCGGCATCATCAATCATGACCTGCTCCACATTCGCACATCCGTTTGAGCTTGTGACAGTCACCGTGTAAATTCCCGCGGCTACATTAGTAATTGTAGAATTAGTAATGGAATTTGACCATGCATAAGAATAAGTAGCCGTTTGATCAACAGTTGTTACGGTTGCCGACCCCCCAAGTCCTCCGCACGTCGCATCCGTCGTAGCTACTGTAAATACAGGCATGCCCACCGTGAATCGCTGGGCTATCTGACACCCGAAATCTCCTTCGAAATTCTTTAGCAGTTGGTTAGACCCGTCAGCAGTGTATATCCTGGCCGAACCACTTCCATCGCTGTTCGCCCACCAGGAAAGGCCATCACAATCAGAATCGTTGATGAACAAGCTATAACAACCAGGCGCCAGGTCAAAAGTGTCTCTATACATCGTATTTGGCGAAAGTCCCCCGGATTGATAGATGATGGTTCCAGATTCATCTTCCAACTGGTAGGAGGTCTCATTTGGGAAAGAGTTCGTTGTCAGCATCAAATAGATGGAGTTATCATACATGGGGGGCACATCAAATTCTGACTTTGCAGTGTTGTTGGGTGCGTATTCATCAACACCTCCGTTTGGATTTAACAGGGATACCACAAATACATTGCTCTCTGAATTTCCATCGATGTACCAGCAGTCGTTTACAGAACTCAGGATAACCTGCTCCGTTTCAAAGGCCGGTAAACTGCCAGTCCACTGGTAGGTTTGGATTGCTCCTCCCTGCACACCGTACTCAATATCCAGGCTCGTCAAAGTGGTCGTTCCAGTATTTCTAATGACAATGACCGGGTTGTCACATATTGGATTATTCCGATTTTGAATCTCCCAATTATTGGGTGAAATTATCTCCTCCATGCCTGCGTCCAGCGTGAAGTTAGCCTCATCATAACTGATAAGGTGTACCCTCATGATATAATACCCGTATTGATCCGTCTGTGAGTCGTAATCCAAATACACAGAATCTCCAGGAGTCACATAGGGTGTCAGGTCAACATTCTGTGTCACTACCGGCATTCCGGGACACCATCCTGCTCTTCTGCTCAGCCAGGTACCTCCCTGAGGGTACAGAGGATTCATACCACATTCATTAATTATCTGCCAGGAGTATATTGCAGAATCTTCAACATCCACATTGTGTATCTTATAGCAGAATTCTGCACAATTCGTTGCATTGTCCCAATGATGGCCCGACGCCCTTGTCTTGAGCTTGAACATATCCGCATTTGGGTCCAATCCCACATTCCACGGGGCCATAGTTGAATCTATCGTCGCTAAATAATAGTTGCCCCTCCAGAGATTCTCCACGTTGAGCACCTCTCTTGGTGGCGTACCTTCTATCATCAAAAACTTTAGATCCAAATACTCCTGCCAGTTACCTGCTGCCAAATGCACGGTATCATGAAGCAATGTCCTATAGTCAGAAACATCGTAGATCCATGTCCAGCCGTCATTGCCCAGGCTCAACCCATTGCCATAAGGTGTAATAAATCTTCCCAGCTCAAACTCCTCCACGACTTCATAAACATCATAGTACTCCAACTGATCCAGGTACAGTGTATTATCTGGCGTCACAAGAGTCGAGTCAATTGCATTCCCGTTGGAATCGTACACGTAATTGCTGTAGTATGAATTCCATACATATAGGGTATCCGTGGCTGTAGTAGCGTTCATGGAGTCAGTGTACAGAATCAACTGCACCTGCTCTTGCTCAACAGAATCCACTATGAGTACAGAGTCCACTGTCGAAACATAAACACCCTGCTCAAAAATCACATTGGGCCTCAGCATTGTCACCTGGAAGTTGCGCATCAATGCACAACCATCGTGATTCCCCCACCCCGGCAGTCCAAAAAGAGAAGCGTCATTCCCACTACTTGTCGCATCGGCCGTTGTATTGCCTGATCCTTCATTAAACTGGTAATAGGAGATCAAATTGGCATAATCAGGATGTGTCACATCGACATCCTTGTACATCCAATCCTGAATGGTTGTCTGGTCCAGCGCTGTATCCCAGATTCTAAATTCATCAATATAACCATCGTAACTATTCGTTCCAGGCGCATTGGAGCCGATCTTAAACTGCGAAATACCAGCCATATCCTTGCTCTTTCCTCCACCAAGGTTGAATAAGGCCCCGTTCAAATACATTCGCATTTGCCCCATGCTGATATCCTTAGTGAACGCCCAGTGATTCCACTGTCCTTCATAATCACCGGTATTCGCAGCCTTCAGTATCCTGTCATAAGATGAATTATCATTGCCCGCATCCCAGTAAACAGTACCGTTTCCCCATGGTAAATGAGCATTCACCACCCTGTAACCATTAGCATCATACCCTTCGAAGAGGTAATCACTTTGCGGTTGAATGGCTGGATCACCATATTGCCAAAAAGAGATGGTGATCTCATCACTAACCGCTGAACACCCCGGAATTGAACCCCGTATTTTCTGCCAATAATGTGTTGTCCGAACCCTGAATGTCATTGTTGTAACAAATTTCCACCACCACATTGGAAGTACCATCCCAGGTGAATGGATAAGTAAAGCTGATGGTATTCCAGCCAGTACCGGAAAATGATGTATTTCTTGAATAAACTTCCGTGAACCCACCATTTTCAAAATTGTCACCATCCAGTGCAGAGAAAGAGGAATTCTTCAGATTGACCGTGAG
>DTRK01000185.1:2400-9894 GCA_012965955.1 Flavobacteriales bacterium | reverse complement strand
GAATGGATGCCCATTAGTTGATGATGTTACTGTGACCGTAATTAATCCAATATCGTTGATTCTCAACCCCACTGATGTTGCCTGTCATGGAGATAACAATGGTGCAATTAATCTTATAGTAAATGGAGGAGCGGCTCCCTTTGACTTTCTCTGGTCAAATAATGAAACGACTCAGGATATATCCGGATTAACTGGTGGATCATACAGTGTAACAGTCACTGATGCTAATGGATGTACAGTAGTGACGAACGCAACAATTACAGAGCCAGCACCTCTTCTTCTCACAGCTTCAACTAGCGCACCTACGTTCTGCGGAGCAAGTGATGCCTCAATTGACCTAACCGTTACTGGCGGTACGCCCGGTTTTGCATATGCTTGGTCAAATGGGTTTACAACTGAAGATTTGAGTGGGTTGACCGCCGGCATTTATACTGTTACTGTCACGGATAACAACGGTTGTATGAGGACTTTAACAAAAATACTTAACGATGCTCCAGGGCCAATTATTATTGCCTTCAAGCATAAACCCACGACATGTTTTGGCGTATGTGATGGAGGAGCAAAAGTAACAGTCAGTGGTGGTTTGCCTCCCTATGCTTACGAATGGAGGGATTCGCAGGGTATGGTTGTTAGTCAAAATCAAATTGCAAATAATTTATGCGCCGGAGTTCATACACTCAAGGTTATCGACGCCAATGGTTGTTTTACATTTTTTCAAATTACGATTACTGAACCCGATCCCATTATTCTCAATTTAGTAAGCACCGACATTAACTGCGTAGCAGGAACCGGAGGTTCAGCTGTCGTTGCCCCAACCGGAGGTACTGAGCCTTATATTTACTTATGGGACGATCCAGCTTTGCAAACTAATGCTGCTGCCGTGGGTTTAGCCGCGGGATCGTACTCCATCCT
Source organism: Flavobacteriales bacterium (assembly GCA_012965955.1). Lineage (GTDB taxonomy): Bacteria > Bacteroidota > Bacteroidia > NORP154 > NORP154. The sequence goes on along the minus strand of DTRK01000185.1, from coordinate 8,982 downwards.
TGTGACAGATGATAACGGATGCCAAGAAGTTGGTACTGTTATAATTAACACACAGGGAACTCTGCAGCCAATTCTCAGTTCATTAAATGTAGCTTGCAACGGGGATAACAGTGGTTCGGCGAGCGTATTGACCGTGAATGGAGGGGCTCCACCTTACGCATACGAATGGGGTTTAGGGCAAACAACTGTTGCTATAACGAACCTTACGGCTGGTATTTATACTGTGACTGTTTATGACGCCTTTTCCTGTCAGGGGACCTCAAGTGTTACGCTAATTGAGCCTGCGCAACCATTGTTGATAAGTACTACAGCTACAGATGCGAGTGCCTGTTTAGTGAATGACGGCACGGCAACAGCAATTCCAACAGGAGGAACTGCTTCTTATATGTATAGTTGGGATGATCCTGGCTTACAAAACACCGCACAGGCGGTAGGATTAGCGGCTGGTGTTTACACTGTTACCGTTACAGATAATAACGGATGTATAAGTATCGAAACTGTAATTGTATCTGGACCCGGTGGTTTGTCCGTAAGTACTACGTCTACAGCAGTTCGCTGTAATGGGGAAAGTAACGGATTAGCTACAGCCATAGGCAATGGAGGCGTACTACCCTATGCGTATCAATGGAACAATGGGCAGACAACCAGCACTGCAATCAATCTAACCCCTAACACCTATTTTGTAACCTTAACCGATAACGTTGGTTGTACTGCCTTCGGGTCGATTACCGTAACCGAACCGTCCCCCTTGGTGTTAACAACATCACATATTGACTGGGTAGTATGTGCTGATCAAAACCAAGGGACAGTTACTGTATCTGTAACTGGTGGAACACCTTCATATGCTTACCTGTGGAATACTTCACCTTCGCAATCTACTGCCACAACGGGTGTTCTGGGCCCCGGTACGTACACTGTAACGGTAACAGATGATAATGGGTGCATAGAGACTGCTTCTGAAACGCTCAACAATATTCCTATTATGTCACTTTCGACAAGTCCTGCCGGCCCTTATTGTATTGGTGACGTAGTAACAATAACCGCGACTGCGGGCGATTCATATCTTTGGAGTCCGGGTGGAGAAATGACACAAAGTATCACCGTTACATCAGATGGACCTTATTGTGTTCAGATAACAAACCCTAATAATTGTGGAGTAGGATTCACTGTTGGGGGGTGCCAAAATTTGGGATTTAAGAATTGTAATCAGGCAACAGATTTATGTGTAGATTTTGTCGGTACAAAAATTGCGACGGTTGCTCTTTGTGTAGATCTTCCATTGATTTGTACTACATGTGTAAGAAAACGCTATGCCATTACTGTATCCAATAATGGAACTCAACAGCCGGGTACCTGCCCCCTTTTATTCAAAGTACCTGCCCAAGCGCGATATGTGAGAACAGAAACTGGTCCAGAACCTGATAATGTGAGCGCTACTATTCCTCAAGTCTTAACGTGGTACAATGTATGCCCGTTATCTTTGCCGCTACTAATAGCGATTGACGTGGAGTTGCCGGCTCAATTTGGTAATCCGGGGTGTATATTACCTCCGCAATTTTTAGTTCCACAAGCAACTATTGAACCGCAGGATGGGGGTTGTCCCAACCATTATATCACTATTGAATCTTATGATGGTCCTACGGATCCCAATGAAAAATTACTAACAAGCCCAGAAGGTGTGGGCATATGTAATACCATACAGAGTACCGATACGTTGATTTATCAGATTAGTTTTCAAAATGTAGGAACTGCGCCAGCAACGGATGTCGTAATCATGGATACGCTGGATTTTTCGGTACTAGATATTTCAACGGTGAACGTTTTACAAACGAGCCACCCCGCTACATTTTTCAATATAATCCAGCCAGGCGTGTTGCAATGGTATTTTATCAACATTAACCTCCCGGACAGTGGCGCTGATTTGTTGGGAAGTAACGGCTTCGTTAAGTTTAGTATAGAGTCAGATCCTTTGGTCGCACCTGGTACCGTAATTGAGAACAAGGCAGAAATTTATTTTGATGCGAACCAGCCTGTAGTTACCAATACCGTGTTTAACACTATACTTGGCGATCCAATTACCATAACTTCGAATGGCCCAACAAACTTTTGCATTGGCAACAGCGTACTTTTAACTGCTAGCTCAGCCAATGCTTATCTTTGGTCCACCGGAGATACAACTCAGTCGATAACTGTTGGTGTTGCAGGATTGTATAGTGTGGTGGATCCAAGTGGTTGTCTAGCTCCATCCGACACGACTGAAATTAGTACAACTTCGGCTCTACAAGTAGATGCTGGTGGATGCACAACAGTATATTACGGTTATCTACCTGAGGCATGTGCAGCAATCAATGGCGCTGCAAGTGGAGGTACTCCAGGATATGGCTATAGTTGGTCAAATGGAGAGAGCACTACATCAATTCTGGTGTGTCCCGCTGCAACTACAGTATATACGTTGACTGTAACTGATGCCAACGGATGTACTGCGTCATCTGACTGGACAGTCACTGTACTTGACATTGCTTGTAAACCAGGTGGATCAAGTTCATCTGGATCAGGTTCTGGATCAGGTTCTGGATCAGGTTCTGGATCAAGTTCTAAATCAGGTTCTGGATCAGGTTCTGGATCAGGTTCAAGTGGTCCTAGTTGTTCTTCTGGTTCTGGCTCTGGTTCTGGTTCAGGAAGCAAATCTGGTTCTGGTTCTGGTTCTGGTTCTGGTTTTGGTTCTGGTTCTGGTTCAGGTTCTGGTTCAGGTTCTGGTTCAGGAAGCAAATCAGGTTCTGGTTCTGGTTCTGGGTCTAGTTCTGGGTCTAGTTCTGGGTCTAGCAGTTCGTCATGCAAGTTGTCTAAATACTCCAAGTTATCTTGCAGTAGTTCTGGCAGTGGTTCTGGCAGTGGTTCTGGCAGTGGTTCTGGCAGTGGCAGCAGCAAGAGTGGTGGCAGCAATAGCAATAATGACAAAGTCTATATGTGCTATGACAGTACTACTTATTGCCTTAACGCTAAGAATATCCAAAAGAAACTGGCTTGTGGTTACACCCTCGGGCCATGTGATGCACAACAGTCTGAAGCATGTGATAATACGGGTACTCCGGACACATCAGTTTCTTGTGTATGTTCTGGCAAAATCGTGAGCATCACGGTTAGGTACATTGGTCCTTCATTTCAGGATATTAATGTAACTGCGAAGAACAAGAAGTGCGATGTTCCAATAACCAGTGTAACTGGAGCAATGACTGGTGATATATTCACAGTTAATGCTTCGGATGGCGGATTGCAATATCTTAGGAAGGAAACGTATTTCGAATTAGTCGGAAGCGGCTTTGGAAATATTGAGATTCCAACCAACTGCTGTGATGATCCAATAGGCAGAGTATTCTTCCCATTTGAAGTGATCGCCTGGAGTGATACTGACGGAAATATATGCGGTACGTCTTCAGCACGCTTGAGCTTGAATACTTTTGAATCCAATGATTCTCCGATAATGGAAAAGGATGGGGCTACTATCAGTCAATATCCAAATCCAGCAGAGGATAAGTCAGTATTTGAATTTACTGTACCGGAATCTCAGAAGGTAAGCGTGGCAGTCTTGAACATTCGTGGACAAGTTGTAGAGACTATCTATAGCGGCAATGCTGAAGCTATGGAAACCTACAAAATTGACTACAATGTAACAGACCTTCAAAGTGGAGTTTACTTTGTGCAGCTTCGTACTTCAAATGAGGTATTAAAGCAGAAGTTTGTGATTCTTAAATAATCAATATCTAAATAACACAAATAAAGAAGAGAAGATAGCCCTCCTGATCAGGGGGGCTATCTTTTTATTTAATATCAAGGATGAATTCATTAAAGCGATATTCTTTTCTCGCTATATTTCTTTCTATTGGAATTGTATCATCCGGGTATGCGCAGAATATACTGATCAATGAAATATTGGCAGCGAATAAGAAAGTAAGTTATGATGGTTTCGGAGATTCTGATGATTGGATGGAACTATATAATCCTCTTGACAGTACTGTAAGCCTCGCGGGAATGTTTTTGAGTGACGACCCATTAAACCCTACCAAGCATCGTATATCAACAAAAAAGTCGTATTGGACATCAATTGCACCAAAAAAATTCATGTTGCTTTGGATGGATGCGGAACCAGAACAAGGTCAACGACACATTTCTTTTCAACTTAATAAAGAAAAAGGGTTTGTTGCTATCTACGACAGAGATACAAATTTAGTAGACAGTCTTTATTATGAGCTGCAAGAAACAGATGTGTCTACGGGTAGATTTAGTGAAGATGATGCAGAAATTGCAGTTTTTCCTACCCCAACTCCTAATAAACCTAATATTGGCGGACTGCGGTTAATTCCCAACAATGCCCATGTTCAAGCCGATGTAGCTTCCGGGTTTTATGATAATAAAATATCCGTTCAGCTTTCTGTCAATTATCCTGGCGTAATTCACTATACCACTGATGGATCAGAACCAACCATCAAAAGCAATATCTACAAAGCACCTATTCTATTAGATTCTACCACAATATTAAGAAGTCGTGTTATCCGGGAAGGATACAAGCCAAATTTCATATCAACAAATACTTATTTTATTCAGGAAGAAAGTTCATTGTCTGTTGTTTCCCTCGTTAGTGACCCACGTCATTTATGGGGAAAGAAAAAAGGAATTTATAGAAACTATGAAAAAAGAGGATGGGAACGGCCTGCTCATATTGAGTACTTCGATAGGGGCATTCAAGGGAATTTTGAGCTTGCGTTTTCGAAAACAGTTGATATTAGAATTGCAGGAAAAACAAGCAGGCGACAGCCTAAAAAGTCATTTGCCATTTTTGCCAATGATCAAGATGGAGAAGACAGGTTTAATTATCAAATATTTGATGACAAACCTATAGAGAGTTTTGGCGGTATTTGGGTAAGATCAGATGCAACATCGGGAAGAAATGTATCAGAATTATGGGTAGGTGAGCGATTCAAAAATGAATTATTGTACGAAGTCAATTCTGAGATGAAGGGAAATGTAGCCATGCAGGCTTATGAACCTATACTGCTTTTTTTGAATGGAGAATTTTGGGGATTGTATAATTTGATGGAAAGAAAAGGAAAGGATTTTATAACCAATAATTATGGCTGTTCAGAGGTAAATATTTTAACTGGTGAAAACACAAAACTCGTTAGCGGCTCCATGAATGAATATGATGAAATGATTGCCTTTGTCGCTACTAATGACATCACCTCAGATTCGATTTACAATGCACTTTGTCAAATGATGGATGTGTCAAGTTATATTGATTATTGGGTATATGAGACATACTGTGGAGCCAGGGACATTAACGTTAATATTCGTTATTGGAAAACTAAAGAAGAAGGTGGTAAGTGGAGGTGGATAAGTTACGATCAGGATTCATGGTATCGATCAGATGAGCCTTCGTTAAGTTATTATTTAGACAAAGGGAAGGTCTTCCTGTTGATAAGATTAATGAAAAATGAGGGTTTCAGAAATCAATGGCTGAATAGAATGTGCGATTACCTAAATACAGGTTTAGAAGCGTCCAATGTGCTCAGTTTGGTAGATCAAATTACTGATAAAATTGCTTTAGCGGTTCCGCGTGATAAAGCGCGTTGGCAAGACACGATGTTATATATTCCTTCAGGTCAACGGATCAATTGGATTAAGGAATATGCGTCCGAACGGCCTGTATTCCTTAGAGACCGGATGATCAGTTATTTTAATTTAGGAGGAGCGACTTCTGTGATCAAATTTGATGTATCTGATGGTAAGGGGAGTGTTCGAATAAATTCACTTCAACCAGATGTTTTAACATGGGAAGGCATCTACTTAGATAATGTACCTATAGAAATAGAGGCAATTCCTAAGGAAGGATATGCTTTTATAAGATGGAAAAAGAGAAAACTTGGACGGAAATCTGTAATAGTCGTTCTGCCAAAGGACTTTAAAGAATTTGTGCCTGTTTTTAAGGAAAAGCGTCCTTTACTGGTTCGGCATTAATTTTTCATTAATCAGTCTGCCTGAAATCTGCCGTGTAGGTATTTGTCCTACATTAAGTTAGTTGTGCAACTGACACGACTTTAGTCTTCAATTCATGTGTAACCTTGATCTTAGCTTTATTAGCATTTAACGAAATTTATTCCCTCACAAATCTAATTAGATCTAATTCTAATTTATCTAAACAGCTATATTATGAAAGCAAACAAAAAAATGCTACTGTCCTTAGTATTGGGTCTTTTTTTTAGTTGTGCATTATTTGCACAAACTTTCGACAAGGACCAAATCAAAGAGGACCAAATCAAACAGAATTGGATTGATCAAAACCCAGTAGAATACCAAAATCAGGGTGGCCAGGCTGGCCAGGTTAACGAAGTCAATTCCAGGACTGAGAAAGAGATATGGTTGAAAAGTAGTGAAAGTGGACCAGTTCCCGAATTCAAGTCTAAAGAAGAGAAAGAGGAATGGTTTAAAACAAACAAACTATCAGCTACACAGGATAATTCAGAGGAAGCAATACACGAACCCAGAAGAACGGAAACAAAAGATGCTGTTTTGGTTTTTCCTGATGAT
>DTRK01000185.1:1952-2390 GCA_012965955.1 Flavobacteriales bacterium | reverse complement strand
AAGACTGGCAACAAGAGTCTGGATGATGATAACTATGCTCAAAAAAAGCAAGATTGGATCAATAACAATCAAGCTAAATACGATAAAATGAGTAATCCATCGCCTAACAAAGTTATGTCAGTAGAGGAGAAGAAAGAAAGAGTGACTGTCAACCAAACAAACAATAAATAAGAGGATATGAAAACAAAATACAACCTATCGAAAATAGCATTACTGTTCAGCTTTTTATTTATTGGCGGACAAATGAATGCTCAATGCCCTAATAACAATACACAATATGGATCGTCAGCAGCTCCTACTACAGTAGGAGTAACTGTAGTTCTGTCATATTGCATGTACGGTGGAGAATATCGCTATGTGTATAATCTGCAGGCAGGTTCCGTTTATTCATTCGAAACCTGTGGTGATTCAGATTTTGATACGCAGGTTACCATATAT
>DTRK01000185.1:0-1936 GCA_012965955.1 Flavobacteriales bacterium | reverse complement strand
GTCTCCAGTCGAAAGCGCAGTTCACGTCTAATGGAAACCCTGTACGTGTCTTAATTGACAAGTACTATTGTTCCAACCAAAGTTCTTGTATGACTTTAAGGGCTACGAGAGTTACAGGTGCTCCAGCGGTGAACCCCTGTAATAGCATTACTGCCTTAACATGTGGAAGTACGGGGTCATTTAGCTTGAGTGGTTCTGGTGCGTGGAATCCTCCGGGGCCATGGGGAACTCCTGGTGCAGAGCAGGTTTTCTCGTTTACTGCTACTTTATCCGGCGCGCATTCCATTTCGGTTACCAATAGTGGGTACTATGTAGATCTGTTCATCAAATCAGGTTCTTGCAGCTCTTCGGGCTGGACATTCCTGGATGATATCTATTTATCTGGAACAAGTATTGTGAATTTGACAGCTGGTGTAACCTATCATTTATTAATAGATGATGAGAATACCGCTGCCAGTGCAGGAACAGTTACTATTATTTGTCCCACGCCTGTACCAGATCCCTGTCTCTCTGTTATTGCGTTAACGTGTGACGTGAATTCCAGTTACTCGTTAGGAGCTGGTAATGGTGCATGGAATCCTCCGGGCCCCTGGGGAACGCCAGGACATGAACAGGTATTTTCGTACACTGTGCCATTTACTGGGCAATATATTATAGAAATAACTCATAGTGGCGGATATTACGTCGATGTGTTCTTTAAGTCAACGGCATGTAGCGATGCAGGGTGGATATTCATAGATGATATACTCTCTAGTACAACCCTTATAGGGAACCTAACTGCAGGTGTTACGTACCTTTTCTTGATAGACGACGAGAACACATCACCGAGTACCGGGACAATTAATATTTCTTGTCCCTGCTATCCTCCTCCGGGTGGTATAGATGGGAGCTTTAGTTACTCCGCTCCATTCACAATTTCGGGAACAACTGTCGGCGCTTGTGATGACTGCAGCCTCCGTCCATCTGAAGATCGCATCTATGAAGTTAACATCTCTTGTGCAGGATCCTATACATTTACCACTTGTGGTGGTGCATCTTGGGATACTTATCTGTATCTAAGAACTGCGATCTGTGGAGGCACTTCTATTGCTCTTAACGATGACGCGTGCGGCCTCCAATCCAGTGTTACGGCAGCTCTTTCGCCAGGTACTTACTATATTCATCTAGAAGGATTTTCCTCATCTTCACAAGGGGCTTTTACATTAAGTGTTTCTGGCGTACTTGACCTTCCTTCAATTGGGTCAGTTTCGGGACCAACATCTGTATGCGAAAATGAATCCGGGGCCGTATTTTCATTGCCAACGAGCTTTGATTCCTACAGCTGGTCGGTACCGTCAGGAGCATCGATCACCTCAGGTGCAGGAACAAACAGCGTTACTGTTGATTTCGGTTCCAGTTCCGGATCCGTTAGTGTTACGGGTACAAATAGTTGTGGATCCAATACTTCAAGTGCTAGTGTTACCGTCAACCCAACACCCGACTTCACTGCTACGCCTGTTGAGGTTACATGCTTTGGAGGATCCGATGGATCAATTACCATAAGCCCGACAGTTGGTGACGCACCATTCTCCTATTCGTTGAGCATTGCTATAGAGAATCCTCTGATTATTTCAGGCGTGGTTGACGGCCCACTTTCAGGCGGAACGCCAAAAGCCGTTGAACTGTATGTCATTGAAAATATTGCTGATCTGAGTATTTATGGAATTGGTTCTGCAAATAACGGTGGAGGAACCGATGGACAAGAGTTCACATTCCCCGCTATTTCAGTGGCGGCCGGATCATACATCACAGTATCATATGAAACCACTCAGTTCAACAACTTCTTCGGAAGCACGCCATCATATACCAGCTCATCAGCTAGCATTAATGGTGACGATGCCATCGAGCTATTCAAAAGTGGAAATGTAATTGACGTATTTGGGAACATCAATGTTGA
>DTRK01000184.1 GCA_012965955.1 Flavobacteriales bacterium | reverse complement strand
CAAAGCTCACCGCGAGTTGTGGGCTTTATTATTGGAAGGTTATTTCTTACAGCATATTAGGAATTGGCAACCCGTTGTACAAACCGTTCGTCTGTTTTATGGTAACAGCCATGCAACCTTAAGCGGTTTTATTGCATCCTATTATTAGAAACCAGAAAAAATGCTCATTGCTATGGGCCATTACTAATTAATCGGCATTAAAATGAAATCCACAAACAAAGCTCAGAAATCCAACTGCATTCGCATAGCAACCAATGGCGGTTCTCCTTTCTTGCACTACCTGAAAAAACTTGTTTTCACGGTGCTTGCATTAATTTCAGTTTGCACAGTTGCTCTTGCCCAATCTCCTTCCCTTCATGAACAACTTTGCGGAATAAATAGCGAATGGAAAACCAAACAAATCGATGCTTCACTATTAGTTGCTACAAGTATTGTCCCACGTGAGGTTGACTTGATACAAAAACATTTGGAATTGGTGGAAGGAATCCTGAGGGAGAAAAATATGAACCACCTAAGTGAGACTGCAAGAAAAAACAGGCTTAGCAATCTTAACTTACTGAAGCAATATTGGAAAAATGCCCTGTTCCCTGTTAATCTACATCATTCTGACAGGACACCGTACTTCATTGACGATTATGGTACTGCATGTGCTGTGGGATATTTGGTAATTGGATCAGGCAATCAGGATTTTGCAGAAAAAATCCGCCAGGACAACAACTACGCTTATATCAGCGAACTAAATAGTGAATACCCCTTATTAGAGAATTGGGCAACCGCAAATGGTTTTACCATTGATGAACTCGCGTGGATACAGCCTAGCTACAGCCCCCCCTGTACGAGTAATCCCTGTTCGCCCGGAACAGCAATTATGCCCAGTTGTGCCTTCACTTGCGATGGGTGCTACGCACCGGCAACGCCTTCCTGGGGATGTCCACCGTATACCTTTAGTTCAGCAACCCTGTTTTGCAACCTGTGCCCAGGCACTTATTCTTATGATGTAACTGATTGCATAGGTACAACGCAAACATATACGTTTGATATGATAGCACCCCCTTTGCTTACTGTTAACATATCCAAAAATGATAACACATGCAACGGCGTTTGTGATGGCAATGCTCTGGCAATACCTGCTGGCGGAATCCCTCCATATTTCTATAGCTGGTCAACCGGGGATACCTCAAAGACTATTGACCTTCTTTGTACTGGCACCTACTTTGTTACCGTATTCGATATCAACGGATGTATAGCTGTTGATTCCACATCAGTCCTGGAAACGTTGAATGCCAGTGTAACAACTGATGGGAACACCCTTACTGCCCTACCGGACGGCAGTGCCTACAAATGGCTGGATTGCGATAATGCACATACACCGATAACCGGTAACACGAACCAGGAATACACACCCACTGCAAGTGGCACCTACGCGGCAGCAGTAACTTTAGGAACCTGCATCGATACTACCGCCTGCCGATCGGTAACACTTGTAAATATACCCGAGAACACGGTGAGTGATTTACTCATCCACCCCAACCCCACTACGGGTATTATAAGCATTAAAGGGGCACAGGGCATTGCCACGGTCTACAATATCTACGGCAAGGTCGTAAGTGCTTCACATACCAATACCCTGGATATATCTGAAACTACTACAGGCATCTATTTTATAAGAGTGGTGGATAAACAGGGGAAGGTATATGTTGCCAAGGTGTTGAAGGAGTAGCGGCCTCCCCCGATCACCAACACCAGAACTCCTTTCTTAATATCAGGAGTTACCTTGCCCGCTTATGATGGTGGCTTTTGTCATTTTGCCTCCACAGACTGATCAAAAGTCACCCATAGTGGCGGGCTTTAATTCCCATCGCCTGCTTGCCAAGACGCAAATCGCTCATTTGTAAAATTATATTTTGTGGCCTGATACAAAATGGTACTCAAACAATATTATATTTTGACGAATCGTATATATATGAAAGAAATATATGAAACCACTTATTGGGAATCAATACTTCCCAACCCCTATGAAAAAGCTAATTGTCATACTGTTAGTCAGCTTCCTCTACCACCCGGTAGCAATGGCCCAAAGCCCCGAAAGGGCAGCGGCCAAACTGCAAAAACGCTATAGTAAAAGTCCTGAAAAGTGCATTCAATACGCTAAAAAGCTAGTCGCTAAGCGAAAAAACCGGGAGCTGGCTTACTACTACCTGGGCATATCTTACCATGACATCTACACTGAGAACCAAAGGAAATCCTCACTAAACACATCCATTCGATATTTAGGAGAATTTTACAAACTGGCTAATTTTCCGGAAGACATTGAAGGCCCTGCTGCTATAGACGCGATAAGAGGGTCAATCGAGGATTTGGTGGTAGTAACCCTCGAAAAAAGAAAATTCAGGTCCGCTTCAAAATACGCGAAGAAATACCTCAAGCTATTTGGCGATTCCCTGCAGCAACATGCTCTGATTGATATAGAGCTGGCTGCCCTCCAACCTACTCGTGAAGTAAGTACCACCCAATCACAAACAGGCAAAGGCACACTTATTCAAAGACGTGTCAACGGCACCAAACTGATGGCGGTAGCGACAAGCTTAGTTGGTACCCGGTATAGATATGGGGGGAGTTCGAAGAGCGGTTTAGACTGCTCAGGATTTAATGTATATGTGTATCGCCAATCAGGTATTACCCTGCCCCATAACGCTCAAAAACAGTCTCAGCTGGGTGATTATGTGACCAGAAAGAATTGC
>DTRK01000183.1 GCA_012965955.1 Flavobacteriales bacterium | reverse complement strand
GCCGTCCAGCAAACTATCAGAGATGTAGAATTACAATTTAACCTGAAAAAGACATGCCTGCTCATGGCGCTCCACGGTGATCCTGCAGTTGTTCTCAATACCCGGAGCAAACCTGACTATGCTATCAGAGTGCAAGATGTGTACACCACACCAAGGTTGGTTTCCACAGAAATTGACTCCTTCGACATGCATATCATTGTAACCAACCTGGGAAGAGCTATCAACGGCGAAATAGAGATTAAGGTTACTCGTACTTACCCTGATGCCAGCCTTGCAAAACCGAGTTGGTCCATATCAGCATATGACATTTTTTACAAGGATACTTTTACGGTAAGGCTGCCCGTTGATCTGGCAAACGGGCCTGGGCTCAACAGCTTTGAAGTTAGGGTTGACAATATGGACATAGTGTATGAATTGACAGAGGAGAATAACAATATCCTCTACCCAATGTTGATTCAAACGGAGGACATCATTCCAATATACCCCTATCAATTCGCAATAGTTCCGGACAAGATGCAGACACTTAAAGCATCTACCGGCAACCCTTTTGCAGTAGATACAATATATAGGTTTCAGATTGACACCACAGATGCCTTTTCTCCCCCTTTGGCGGAATATACTACAGCTCAAGTAGGTGGTGTCGTTGAATGGAATCCAACTGGTACTGCATTAGAAGGTATATTTTCAGGAGCCGCTGACAGTACCGTATACTTCTGGCGGGTGCGGAGAGATAGCCTGACGCCGGCAGATATAAACCACAAGTGGAGAGAGAGTTCGTTCCAGTACATTGATGGCAAAAGGGGATGGGGCCAGGCGCACTTTCACCAATTTAAGAACAACGAGTTCGCATTGATTGACTACAACAAACCCAACCGGACTTTCGATTTCATCACAACGCCAAAAGAACTATGGTGTCAATCTGTTGGAAATGCATGGGGAACCAGCGAGTGGCTGGCTACCGAATACAGGATAAATGGATCAAGTCAAATTGCTTCCAGTTGTAATGTGCCGGCTGCAATTTTAGTAGCCGTAATAGATCCATTAACACTTGAACCGTGGATCTCCACTTCCAATCCAGCACCGTGTTATTCCAAGCCGTTAAAATGTAAGATCTTCCAGATAGCCGACAGCACTAATCAGGCCAACCTTGACGGTTATCTCAATTCCGTTCCTGATAGCTTTTATATCCTTGCCTATACATTTCGGTTTGGGTTGGTAGATTCCTGGCAGGATACTTCGCTGGTGAGCACTTTTCAGTCACTTGGATGGAACAGCATTACCGGTGCAGGTTCACCGGGCGACTCTAAGCCCTTTATATACTTTGTCAAAAAAGGGGATCTGTCCTCTGTGAAGGATACGATCGGAGCTACTTCCACATCGACAATAATTTTAACAGCCGATCTTAAAACGAACTATGATTATGGAAATATAACTACTCCCAATATAGGCCCGGCCCAGGAATGGCTGTCTTTGCACTGGGATATGAAAACTTTGGAAGCCGGAGATAGTGTAAGTCTTGAGGTCAGCGGTATAAACTCAGAAGGTAATAAAGTAGTTATCAGCGGCTTGGAGAGTTTGCCACCGGACTCTTCAGACATCTATAACCTCAATACGCTAATAGACGATTCTATATACTCGAGTATCCAGCTGCGCATACATAAGGATGACAAAACACTCAAGACAGCAGCCCAGTTAAGGAGTTGGCATGTTCTGCTCAATGACGTGCCAGAATCTGCTCTTAATCCTTCCATTCAACTTTCTTTTTACAATGACTCCGTTAAGGAGGGTGAGATAGTTTCATTCTCAACAGTGGTGCAAAACATCAGTGAATATGATATGGATAGTATGTTGATCTCCTATTGGATCCTTGACAAGAACAGGGAGATCCAGCAATTGACCAGCTTTCGATACAAACCACTCTTAAAATCACCTGACACCCTATTAACGGGAATGACATTTTCCACGGAGGGACTTGGGGGGAGTAATAGTCTGTGGGTGGAGGTGAACCCTTATGTAGAATCTAAGGGGACCTATGACCAGTTGGAGAAGTATCACTTCAACAATCTCGCTGAGCTGCCATTTTATGCTGCTAGAGACAATACCAATCCACTGCTTGATGTGACTTTTGACGGCATCCACATACTTGATGGCGACATTGTTTCAGCAGAACCTCAAATAGTGATTGAGCTGAAGGATGAAAACAAGTTCATGGCTCTCGATACCAATTCTCTTCTGCAGGTATACCTGACCGCTGAGGACGAGAATCAGGGAACTGCGGTTCCGTATGGAGGGAATACGCTGCGTTTTATACCGGCATCACTTCCAGAGAATAAGGCACGGGTTGAGTTCAATCCTGGGGCTTTGGAGGATGGAATATACGAACTGCGGGTACAGGCCACAGATGTTGCTAAGAACGAATCAGGGAAGTTGGATTACCTGATCACTTTTGAAGTGATCAACAAACCCACGGTGACGTCGGTGATGAACTGGCCCAACCCTTTCTCCACCGCCACCAAGTTTGTGTTCACCCTTACAGGAACAGAAATTCCGCAGGATTTTCGCATCCGCATTCTGACGGTTTCCGGCAGAGTGGTCCGGGAAATATTCGCTGATGAGTTGGGGCCCATTCATATTGGAAAAAATATTACCGAATATGCGTGGGATGGCAGAGATGAGTTCGGTGACCAGCTGGCAAACGGCGTGTACCTCTACAAGGTCGACATTCATCTTAATGATGCAGCCATGGAGCTGCGGGAAACCACTGCAGATCAATATTTCCACAAAGGCTATGGAAAGATGTATCTGCTCAGATGATTATCTTCGTCGGATAAACCCTTTTAAGCTTTTTAATGTTTGCCAGTCTGCTTGACAGTACAACGCTGAAGTTGCAGCTCCACCTCGAGAAATTAGAGGCGCGACTTGGATTACTGGGAGCTGGCATTTGTGTATCTCTTCTTCTCTTGTTCCTCGCAGGAATTTATTGTGCCCCGGGCTTTGAATTGATCAATCATGGTTTGGACTATGGCAGGCTGGCTCTAGATCCGCTGGATCCCGAGGGGGGTAATCGGTTTCAAAATCGAATTCTTACACCGTTGCTGGGCTTTCTCTTATTCCTTAAAGGTCCTGCATTCATTGTTCTGCCACTCTTATTCGCGACAGCGTTTATATCAGCATTATATTTCCACTGTCGAAGTGTGAGCATTGATGCTACATCTGTTCTTGGAATATGCTGTCTAATTGTGTTTTCTTCACCAATACTATACACCCTGCATTTTGCCGGATACGTAGACACTACATCTTATTTCCTGCTTTTCCTGTGCTACATATTCCGCAAGCAACCTATCCGGGTGTTCCTCTGTTACTCACTTGCATTGCTCAATCACGAAAGCAATGCATTCGCCATGCCCTGGATTATTCTATTATCTGGCTACCAGTCCAATTCGTCTGGAGCTCAGCATATCAAAACTGGGGTAGCTGCTGTGCTGGCATTCGCCCCGTTCTTGATGATGCGCCACCTATTTGGTGATTCCGCCACTCATCTGCAATTTGATTTTTATCTTAACAAATCAAACCTGGCAGATTCACTGTGGTTACAACGGGACAACCTCTATTACGGAATATTTCAAGGCTTCAAATTATTCTGGTGTTTCCCAATTGTTGCAACGCTCCTGGCCTTGAAAAACAAAAAATTTCATACAGCCCTTCTAATTACAGGAATCGTAGGTTGCGCCGGGGCGCAATTACTAATTGCCGCTGACACCTCCCGGTTGATGGGGTTGGCATTTCCTGCAATACTCATAGGTGCCATAGAAGTATGGAAATACCTAAATGGCATTCAATTCCGACGAATATTATGGCTGCTGATCATTGCGAATGTCATTATTCCGCAAGCCTTTGTGGGGTATGGGGTAATTGTTCCTTTCCACTCGTTACCCGTAGCTCTTTACATGAAATTCTATATGGGAGTGGACGTGTGGGAGACGGCCTGGATCTAACCCATCGAAGAAGTCACCGGATCAAACATACTGCCGATCCGCCGTTCTTGTCTCTGTGCATAATCACCCTGGTGATAGGCACAGGCAGCAACCAACGGAAATGCTATAGTCGCTTCAGAGAAGATCATTTGCTCGTGCATAGTATCCACCTTACCCCATGAGCTGGCTTCCCTTAAAGTAGATCCCGAGAGGGCACCATCACGTTCATCGGCTACAGTAATTTGAACAGCGTACTTGTGCATGGGTACTTCAGTGTCCAGCACTTCCGCCGCCACTACAATGTCTTGAACAAAGTTCTTGGGCACCCCTCCCCCAATCATCAAAATGCCCGATTGAACATCCTGCATCTTTATCTGTGTCAATTCCAAAAAGTCTTTAACCGAATCAATGGAAACGTGCGCTTCTGGATTATCAGCCTGGTGTTTGACAAATCCAAACCCTGCTGAACAATCAGAAAACGCGGGGACAAAAATTGGCACTTGTTTTTTATAGCAGGTGTAAACAATGGATTCTTCGCGGCTGTCTCCAAGGTCTTCCCGGACTTGTAAGTATTTGCCCATTTCAACAATGAACTCCCTGGATGAGTATGGGCGCTTTTCCAAACAGTCGCAGATATCCGTGATGGTACGATCGCATACCTTAAGCTCCGCTTCGTCGATATAAGTATCATAAATCCTGTTAATTCCCATCTCCCGCAGCAAATTGTCATCCGCATCCGGACTGCCCTTATAATGCCTGTACCCCAGTGCTTCGAAAAAATCCTGGTCCACTATATTCGCTCCGGTAGAGACGATAACATCTACCATATTATTTTCAACCAAATCCACAACTACCTTCTTTAGGCCTGCTGACACAAGTGAGCCCGCCAATGTTAGATAGATCGTACAGTCCTGATCCCCTATCATCTGACTGAAGATCCTGGCACCCCGCGCAATATTCCTGGACTGAAAAGCCATATTCGACATATCCGCCATCATATCAACCACACCTGCGTATGCTGGCTTGGTAATATCAATGTGCTCAATTGGATTCTGAAGCAGTTGTTTCTTGTTCATAAGACAAAACTATTGAATTCTAACTTGTTAGAAACCGAATCACCACTTCTCCGAAGTCCGCTGGATTATCTGCATGAATCCAATGGCCGGCATTGGATATCACCTCAATAGATCCGTTGGGGAATCTCTCCATCAAACAGGCATAGTCCTCAGGTAAAATATAATTCGAATCGGCAGCTTTCACGAAGAGTATTGCCCCCTGATAAGGCTCTTGAACCTCGACCGCTGTACCAATCTCATCGATATTGTCAATAATGGATGCCACATTCATTCTCCACTTCATTTTCTTATCTGGCCCCCAGTGCAAATTCTGCATAATGAAAGCGCGGATTCTCATATCAGGGATATAGGATGCCAATGTCGCATCGGCTTCCGACCTCGATTGAATTGCATCAAAATCCAGGGACGTCAACCCCTTCTGTAAATCGTCATCCTGGACAGGATATTCTTTAACCCCCATGTCTACTGCCACGAGTTTGTTGACCTTATCAGGATGAGCCAAGGCAAAGGATATGGCTGTCTTAGCGCCCATGGAGTGTCCGATAATCGACGCCTTGCCGATATGCTGCTGGTCCAGGAAATCCGCTAAGTCCCCCGCCATTACGGAGTAATTGAACACCTCATCATGTGGAGAACGCCCATGATTTCTCTGGTCAACCAGGAACACTTCATACTCCGCTCCAAAATACCTGGCCAACGTATGCCAGTTCATGCCTGATCCAAAGAGGCCGTGAAGAATAATTAGCGGATCCCCACTTCCATTTTTTCTAAAAAACAACTCCAAGAGGCCAGCTAGTTAAATTCATATTTCCCTGATGCGGAAACGCTCACTTCAGCAATGGTGTTATCCGTTTCAAAATGAGTATAGCCCAACTTCAAATCCTGCCAAAAAGCAATGAGATTGAGTACTGGATACGTGAACATAACATCTAACTTTTGTTTATCTCCAACTGCTTAAGGTAGAGCTGAATCGTAGACTGCAACCCGTAATAGAGTGCATCGGAAATCAATGCATGGCCTATTGAAACCTCAAGTAGTCCGGGAATATTTCGAGCGAAGTAATTCAAATTTTCTAAATTCAAATCATGGCCGGCATTAATACCAAGTCCAAGCTCATTAGCCAGAACCGCAGCATCGAGAAATGGTTTGATGGCCAGTTCTTTGTCTTGAGCATAATTATGGGCGTAGTCTTCAGTATACAGTTCAATTCTATCCGTTCCCGTTTTCTTAGCATTCTGAATATTCTTGAGTTCAGTTTCGATAAATATTGAAGTCCTGATTCCTTGAGCCTTTAGCTTACCTATGATTTCTGTGAGAAAGGTTTCGTTCACAATAGTATCCCAGCCCGCATTCGAAGTCAGCACGTCAACACTGTCAGGAACAAGGGTGACCTGCGTGGGTTTAATCTTTAGCACCATCTTCATGAAATCTTCAGTAGGATTGCCCTCAATATTGTATTCAGTATTTATAACGTCTGGTAATGCAAAAGCGTCCTCATACTTAATGTGGCGCTGGTCTGGTCTGGGATGGACCGTTATCCCCTGTGCCCCAAATTGCTGGCAATCCTTTGCCACCTCGATCAAATTTGGAGTATTTCCTCCTCTGGCATTTCTGATGGTGGCTACCTTGTTGATATTTACACTTAATTTAATCATTCAGCGTTGTTTGTTTAGAACTGCCAAAGTAAAAAATTTATTACGTTTGCAATGACCTATGTTGGCAATTGACCTGATAACAGATACCATTCCACCACTAAAAATTAGTGACACAGGCTCAAAGGCACTCTTATGGATGGACGAGTTCAAAGTTAGGCAACTTCCCATCGTAAAGAACCTGGAGTATGTTGGCCTGATCTCAGAGGCGGATGTACTGGATTTAAATCAGCCTGATGAGCCTTTAGAGAAACATAAACTCTCTCTAACACTACCTTACGTCACCAAGTACCAGCATATGTTTGACGTAATCAAGGTGATGTCGTCGCTTGACCTCTCATTACTTCCTGTGCTAGATGAGGATAGGTATTTGGGCATAATACCGTTGCAGCATTTGTTTCGATGCTTTTCGAAGATGTCGGCTATTGAGGAAAATGGTGGCCTGATCATTCTTGAACTAAACATCAACGATTATTCCCTTGCAGAAATTGGTCAAATTGTGGAGAGCAATGATTCTAAGGTGCTAAGTTCCTACGTAACCTCACACGCTGATTCCACGAAGCTAGAGTTGACCATTAAGATCAACAAGACCAATATTGCTAACATTATCCAAACATTCAACCGATATGGTTATACGGTTAAAGCCTCGTACCAGGATTCTGACTATTCAGACGATATGAAAGAAAGGCTGGATTACCTAATGAACTACCTGAAAATCTAAATTGCGTTACATGCAAGTCGCTATTTACGGCAAATTAATTACCGACGAGAATATTCCTTATCTCGAGAGTCTATTTGACAAGCTTCAAAGAGAAGACATCAAATACTTGATACACAGACCGTTTGCTGACCACCTTCGCTCATCAAATATCAAGCTAGCTGAGGCTGGTGAATTTTCCTCATATGATGACATGGACAAATCCTCAGACTTTATGATTAGCATAGGTGGAGATGGGACATTCCTCGATACGATCACTTTTATTCGAGACTCAGGGATGCCCGTTGTTGGAATCAATGCTGGAACATTAGGATTTCTTTCAAACATCTCAAAAGATGAGATTGATTATGCAATAGATGAAATTGTTGCAGGCAATTTTACACTGGACAAAAGGGCGCTGCTAAGCATAGAAACAGAAATGAACCTCTTTGAAGACGTCAATGTTGCTTTGAATGACTTGACTATTCATAAGTACGACTCGTCTTCGATGATTACCATTCACGTGTATTTGAATGATGAATTCTTGAATTCTTACTGGTCCGACGGCCTGATCATATCAACGCCAACCGGATCAACTGCTTATTCCCTGAGTTGCGGAGGACCGATAATCACACCAGGTTCCGGAAATTTCATTATCAATCCTGTTGCTCCTCACAATCTGAATGTACGTCCGGTTGTAATACCTGATGATAATATTATTACAATTAAAGTGGAAGGACGAAGTGGCAAATTCTTGATTTCGCTGGATTCCAAGTACGAAACTGTTCCCGACTCAACTGCATTATCCATCAAAAAAGCCGATTTCCATCTGAACCTAATCAGGCTCAATAGTCAAAATTTCCTATCGACATTGAGAAATAAGCTAATGTGGGGCCTCGATAAGAGGAATTAGCGAAACTATTTCCCCAACTTCTCGTATTTATAATCAGAACAACCCTGCTCGTAACGAAAAAACAGTGGTAAACGCTGTTGTACTGGATGCTTGTCTTGTTCAAGCATGGAATTGATTAAGTATTAATATGAAGAAATTCACTTTAATATTGTTGTTGCTGGGTTTTTTATTCCCCGGAATATCTGAAGCTCAAAGATGGAAGCGCATGCGCTACGAGTTGAACGGTGGACTCGGGGCAAGTAACTTCCTTGGAGAACTTGGGGGTTCAGATCAAATAGGCACTAACCTAATGAAGGATCTGGACTTTGCAATGACTCGATATGTTCTAAGTGGTGGCCTGCGTTATAAATTAACGAAAAGGCTCTCAGCAAAAGGCTCGATACAAATTGGAATGCTTCGGGGGGACGACGCTCAAACGCAAGAATTCAGCCGAAACTATAGGAATTTAAGCTTCAGAAGTCCACTATATGAGGTAGCAGTTCAATTTGAAGCATCAATTACTAAAGAGCAAGTTGGCACGCGGTATAGGTTAAGAGGAGTTAAAGGGCGCAGTTGGTTGCCTGTAAACATTTATCCATTTATTGGCATTGCTGGCTTTTATATGAATCCCAAGGCGCAATATAACGGAGTATGGCATGCACTGCAGCCGCTTGCCACAGAAGGGCAGGGACAACTTCCAACAAGACCAAAGTATTCACGATTTCAGGTTGCTGTGCCAGTTGGCATTGGGTTCAAGTATGGATTCACCAGGAGATGGTCAATATCGCTGGAATATGGGTTCAGAAAGACATTTACAGATTACATAGATGATGTCAGTACAACATATGTCAACGAAGAATACATAGTAGCTGGAGCCTCTGATGCGGACATGGCAATTGCCCTTGCAGATAGAGCTGATGGCGGACTAGGGCAGGCTGGATCATCGCCAAACAAGACTGCCCCTGGCCAGCAGAGAGGAAATCCTAAGAAGGATGATTCATATATGTTTGCAATATTCTCTCTCAACTACAAGATTAGCAAACTCAAAAAGCTACGTCGAAGTAACGCAAAATTCTAGGCACCATTCTTCCGAGCGCGGCTCCTTTGTTTCAAGACTCAACAGGTTAATCTTCCAAGATGTGTTAGGCACACTTGCTGGAAGATTTCGGTCATGCCACAGCACCCGTTGAATAATGATTGGAAGATTTCAACAATAATGGATCTCACGAATTATATTGGCTTATAACAATGATCTCATCTGAAATATGCAGTCAGTGAATTAAGTGCGTTTTATATCTACCCCAGGCAAAGGAATGGTTGCCATCTAACCCCCTGTTGATAAAAGTTTTCGTTTAAAGGTTTGTACGTTCTTAATATTTATTACTTTCGCGTTTTTTATTTGTAAAAATGCAGGTAATGAAAAGGACACTGGTACTCATATTCTTGGCGATTGTGCTTGTTCCAGAGTTATCAGAAGCTCAGAGATGGAAGCGTATGCGCTACGAGGTGAACTACGGACTCGGTGCAAGTAACTTCCTGGGAGAATTAGGCGGTGCAGATCAAATTGGCACGCATCTAATGAGGGATCTGGACTTTGCAATGACTCGATATGTTCTAAGTGGTGGCCTGCGCTATAAATTTACGAAGTGGCTCTCAGCTAAAGGTTCGATGCAAAGTCCAGATCCCTCATTAGAT
>DTRK01000182.1 GCA_012965955.1 Flavobacteriales bacterium | reverse complement strand
GATAAGAAGCAGCCCCTGCTCTCCTTAGCTGCAAAGGAGGGTCCCGACCTGTTTATCTACCTTGGAGATAATATATATGGCGATACTGAAGACATGGCTGAACTGATGGCCAAATACAGAAAGCTCGGCAATAAGCCAGAATTTCAAGAGCTCAACGATTCCACAACTGTGCTAGCTACGTGGGATGACCACGACTATGGCGAGAATGACGCGGGACGGCATTATCCGATGAAGGCTGAATCCAAGGATATCTTCCTGGAGTTTTGGAAGGAGCCAACCGAATCAGAACGGAGAAATCACGAAGGTATTTACCACTCGCTGATGTATGGCCCCGCTGATACAGCGGTGCAGGTTATTCTGCTCGACACACGTACATTTCGGGATAATCTCACCATTCTAGAAGACAAATCTAAATACAAGAACGATTATCAACCCTGTCAAACTCCAGACTCCACCATGTTGGGCGCTGAACAGTGGACATGGCTGGAAGAACAACTTAAAAAGCCTGCCAGGTTGCGCATCATAGCTTCCAGCAATCAATTCTCACATGAGTACAACGGATGGGAATCATGGACGAATTTGCCGCATGAGCAGCAGAAAATGCTCAATTTAATTAAAAGCACGAAGGCCAATGGGGTGATCTTTTTATCAGGTGACGTGCACTGGGGAGAGTTGTCGAAGATGCAAGTTGATGGTTTGTACCCTATTTATGATGTCACCTCTAGCGGCATTACGCAAACATGGGACGAGCCCGAGCCGAACAAAAACAGGATTGGAAAAGTGTTTATGGGCAACAACTATGGACTCATTGAAATCAACTGGAATATGCCAGACCCTGAGTTGAATATCTCTATCAAAGACAGAAGGGGCAAGAGAAGAGTAAGTCATCAATTGAAGCTGGGAGAACTACAATTTTAATTGTATTTTGAGGGATGTTCTCTCAACTGCGATATCCCCTACTCTTTATTGTTCTGCTAATTGGGATTTCCTATTACTACCAATATGATGAGATCCTTTTTAAAAGGCCCCAATCCATACATTACTGGCGACAGGCCGATTGCGCTTCCCTGGCACTCAACTACTACCAGGGTGGCATGGACTTCTTCCATCCTCAAGTACACAACCTCACCTCTGATAATTTCACGACTGGTTATGCGAGCACCAGTGAGATGCCCATTTTATATTACTCAGTAGCTGCCCTGTACCATCTCTTTGGGTATAGAGAATTTCTGTTCCGCCTTCTCAATCTATTGATCTTTCTCACTGGCCTGTTTTATTTATACAAGCTCTTCTACAACCTTCTCAGGCAACAGTTTTGGGCAATGGTGCTGCCCATATTGATCTTCACTTCTCCTGTGTTGGTGTACTATGCCAACAACTTTCTTTCAAACTCAGCCGCATTAGGTGTAGTCTTTATTGCCTGGTATCACTTTATGGAGTTTTACCGAAGTAAAAACACGAGGTATTTCCAGCGATCTGTGATACTGTTCACCTTAGCAGGATTGCTCAAAGTTACCGCCCTGTTCAGTGTTGGAGCAATCATCGGGGTGTTCTTACATGAGAAACTATTCAAATCAGACAGACACCACAGAGAGAAGATTTTTCAATATGGATGGAGGAATTTCCTGGTTCTGGTTGTCTTAGGTTGCATTATTGGATCCTGGCTTCTTTATGTGTCCTATTATAACGAGGTCCATACCTCGACGTATTTCTCCACTACCATATTTCCAATTTGGGCAATGTCTTCGGATGGTATTTATCTGGTTGCCGATAAGGTGATGAACCAGTGGTTTGATAACTACTTCAGCTATTCCTTGTGGATCTTCCTTTTCCTCGCCTGCCTCACCCTTGTTCTTGCATGGATTCGGGTTGAATCGTTTTTCAGGACAACACTCCTGCTCCTTATGGGAGCATCCTGGGTATTTATCCTCTTACAATACGCCTCCTTACAGGATCATGACTACTATACCATCAATATGTTCATCATACCTGTTATTGTACTGGTGGCCTTCTTTAGTTTAATGGTGAGGTTTTTCCCAATGGTGCTCAGATCCAAAGTTACGATTGCACTCTTTGCGGCTTTCGCCTTGTACAATATTCACTACGCTCATGGAGAAATTGTAGAGCGGTATCAGGGGAAGTACAATAATTATGGTATGGGTAGTGATCTGGACAAGATCAGCCCATACTTGAGAAGCATTGGCATTACCCCGCAAGACCCGGTGATATCCATTCCTGATCAGAGCCATGTGTCACTATATCTGATGAATCAGAAAGGCTGGACGGAATATGCTGAACGGTTTTTCAATAAAGGTGTTACAGTTTATTTGAACAGAGATGCAGCTGGGATCGAATCGTCGATTTCCCGGGGCGCCAAATATCTCATCATAGACGGAATTGACGAGTTGTTTATGCGTCCATTCTTGCACCCATTTGCGACGCACAAGGCCGGCCAGTATGGAGAGGTGCTGATATTTGATTTATCTGAGGGCAAGGAGCAAAACTTCGTACTGCCCAACAGAAGGGTTAAGGAGATACTGGTTTGCAATGCAGACATGCTTAATGCTGACAGCACTAGCTATGGAGCTTTGCATGGAAGCCATACATTTGACAATGCCAGCACGAAATCTGATGAGTTCCACTATTCAGGGCAGCACAGTGCTAAACTGACACCTGAAGATCCCTTTGGGATGACGGTAAAACTGGACCATGTGGTATATGGAGAGAGTTATATCGCTTCCGTAATGAGGAGAAAGGGAGGTGAAGCAGGGCAGCTA
>DTRK01000181.1 GCA_012965955.1 Flavobacteriales bacterium | reverse complement strand
GTAGCAGCTAAAGTCTCCTTAATAATTCCTGTTCTGGTAGCTGTGCCATTGTATGGTGATGAAATGCCGTTGGTGAAAGTTGTAGGGATTACACTCGCTTTATTTTCAGTTTTCTTGACTTTTTATACTAAGGACGAACGCCTAAAATCAGGGAGGCTGTGGTTCTTACCCGTTATATTATTTATCGGAACGGGCCTGCTGGATACACTTTTAAAATTCACCCAATCGGTATTATTGAATAAGGAGCAATTCAATATGTTTTCATCCATTCTCTTTGCTGTCGCTGGAGGGATAGGATTGATAGTAGCTTTAATAATAATGATTGGCACACGTAGAAAGTTCCGTCTAAAGAATGTGCTGGCTGGTGTAGTTCTGGGTGTACCGAATTATGGATCTATCTACTTCCTTCTCCAAACTTTTGAGCACAGTAATATGGAGAGTTCTGTGATCTTTCCCATCAACAATATGGGTATTGTGGCTCTATCAGCATTAGCTGCTTACATCTTATTTAGCGAAAAATTATCCGGACTAAATTGGGCGGGTATTGGAATTTCAATTCTTGCAATTGGGGTGATCTCCTTTGCATAATACAGCTCAGGCAACCAAACACGCTCGAAAAACGTATTTTAGACAGCTAATTGATATCTGGTGATCAGATTAATACTCATATTCATACTTGCTCCTGTATTGGCCCTCGGCCAGTATCCGCCTGATAATGAATTTCCCTTCTCTAGAGAGTATTCGGGCCCGTCCCAAACATATTGGAATCGGGGACCATTGAGCTCTGTTAACAGCAGTATGATCCAGGCCTATTTACGGGATAATACTGAGATAAGCCTGGAAGGCAGCGCATTGCTTCTCCTGGATTCTGTCAAGAGCCCAGGTGGCTGGCATTTCAATTTTCAGCAGCAATATAACGAGGTTGAGATTTTCGGCGCCGGGGTTAAAGCAAACCTGGACAATGATGGCCGGATTCGGTCGGTAGTTGACAACACGATAAGGATCCCACTCGGCCTAAGTGATGTTTTCCCTCCGATAAAACTGCGCAACATTGAGATGGGTGAAAGTGTGGTCAGCACTGCAACATCACGTATTTATTTCCAACACAATGGTGAGTTACTGCCCTGTTTTAGGGCGGTGATAGAAGAGGTGAACCACATCAACTACGAGGTCATCTACAACACAAAGGAGGTTCTTTATGTGCAGGACTTGAATCGCTATCTCATGACTGACTCGTTGGTCTCAGCTAAGGTATTTTTACCTGATCCATTGACCACTGCAGGTAAAGTCTATGGAGGAGCTTATGGGGACATTGGTGACGCAGATAATTCAGCTCTTAACAATGAGCGTTTTGATGTGACCATGATAGTAGATTTTACGAGCGATAGCTTTCGGCTTAGCAGCGCCTTAGTTGAAATTCAGGACTTTTCAGGTCCAACTACGGCCATTGCAGTCAGTGGGACACCGGTCTTTGACTATACCCGCTCAGAAGATGAATTCGAAGATGTCAATTGCTTTTACCATCTCACTGCGTTCCAGAACTACATGCAATCGCTTGGATATAATTTGGTGAACTACCAGATTGCCGTTGACGCACATGCCCTGGGCGGGGCGGACAATTCCATGTTTAGTTACCCAAAACTGTATTTCGGTGATGGTTGTGTGGATGATGCAGAGGACGCTGATGTGATCATTCACGAATATGGGCATGCCATAACAGCCAGTGCTGCACCTAACACCTGGGTAGGCAGCGAGAGAAAGGCCCTTGACGAGGCTGCGGGCGACTATCTTGCAACCTCATACACGAGGGCGCTCAATCCATTCAACTGGGAGCTGATGTTTGGATGGGACGGCAACAACGTCTGCTGGGCGGGTAGAACGGCAGCAACAGCCAAACACTATCCAGAGGATCTATCAGGGGATATCCACAAAGACGGAGAGATGTGGAACGCAGCGCTCATGCAAATCTGGGAGGTCCTGGGAAGAGAAACGACGGATCAGATCTATCTGCAGTCAATTTACAGCTATGCGCAGAACATAAGTATGACTGATGCCGCATATATGTTCCTGGATGCGGATAGCTTATTGAATGGAGGAGCCAATTATATTGCCTGTTATTATTGGTTGGAGAAGCGTGGCTTTATTCCTCCACTGCCCTTCTTTTCCGGTACTGACGGCAATGGAGACCTTGCAAGTTGTAATGGTGTATGTGATGCGACAGCGGTTGTAATACCCATCAGCGGAATTGCTCCTTATACATACGTTTGGAAAGACAGTCTTGGCAATACTCTGCCGCAAACCAACGATACAGTAAGCGGGTTATGTGCGGGGAGTTATACCGTTTTGATTACTGATTCTACAGGGGACACGGTAACCGTGACGGTAGCTGCCCGACAACCAGATCAGATGAGTGCAGCGATATCAGTGGTGGATGAGGCCTGCTCGTTCTGTGACGATGGGGTGGCGCTCGTTCAGCCATCTGGAGGCACTCCGCCATATTCCTATATGTGGAATGATCAATCAGCGCAGACAACGAAGGATGCTACCGGTTTGGATTCGGGGTATTATCAAGTGAGTATAGTAGATGCGAATGGATGTATATACCTTGATTCCGGGTTGGTTGGCACCAGCACCTCAACCACATTGGGCATGACTTTCACTTCCAGCGAAAACTTACTGTGTAATAGTATTTGCACTGGGTCAATTCAGGCAGGAGCCTACGGCGGTGTGTTGCCATATACCTATCTATGGAGTGACGGACTTGCCCAGACGAACAGTCAGGCCACAGATCTTTGCTCAGGGACTTTTACAGTGACCGTAACAGATAACAACGGAGACAGTATCGTGGATTCCATGACTTTAACTGAGGCACTTGCAATGACCAGTATTACTTCCACCACTGCTGACTCAGGGAATTCTGAAGGAACCGCTACGGTTGTAGTGGCCAATGAAGTACCACCGCTAACATATAGCTGGAGCGACGCTCAGGTTCAAACCACCGCCACTGCCACTGGACTCTCAGCAGGCGCCTATACCGTTTCCTGGGTCGACTCGAATGGCTGCGCAGGCAATGACGCGGACACAGTGGACTTGTATATTTCAATTGCTGATCTGGGGTCAGTGACATTTTCAATTTACCCTAATCCCACAGAGGGCAAGTTGTACATGAAGTCAGGCATGGCGACTGTTCAATTGGATATACGAATAACCAATGGGCTCGGGCAGATGGTTCATGCAGGGTGTTTACCGGGTACCAGCGAAATAGACCTTTCCGATTATCCCAGAGGCCTTTACTGCGTTCAGGTGGTGTATGACGGAGTTGTATTACGGAGCGAGAAGTTGATTTTGCGCTGATCCTACTTCCGGAGCAGCCTTATGCAAGACAAAAATCAAAATTGCTCCAGAACAGCGATGCGCTCCTCTATCGGAGGATGCGTTGCAAAGAGTCCAGATATACCCATGCTCTTCTTTTCCTTTTTTGTGGGATGATCGATAAACATCTGGGCAACGTCCTGCCGTTTAACCGCCTCAATCCATGGATCTGCTGAAATTTTTCGCAATGCACTGGCCAGCGCATTTGGCCGCTTTGTCATTTCTACCGCACCTGCATCCGCAAGGAACTCTCGCTTTCTGGATAGGGCAAATCGGAAAAGCATTGAAAGGAGATATCCTGCAAATGCCAAAAGACCGATTAGGAGCATGAGTTGATTTCCCTTCTTGCCGCGGCTTCTACCGGAATATCGTAGAGATCGAAAAGCCATCTCAGAAACAAATGCAAAGATGCCTACAAAGATGATCGAGATGATCAACAAACGCACGTCGCGGTTTTGAATATGGGTGAGTTCGTGAGCTATTACAGCTTCCAACTCCTCATCGTTTAACTTGTTGATGATCCCCCTGGACAGTGTAACCGTGTAGGTTTTATCATTGATGCCGCTTGCAAATGCATTGAGTGAGTCATCGTTGATAATATTGACCTTAGGGTTTTTCATGCCCCGGGACATGCATAAGTTCTCCACCAGATTATAGACTCTCTTATTCTCTTTTCTTTCAAGGGGCTTGGAACCCGTTGCTTTTCTAATCATTGAGGTATGAGAAAACCAGGCAATGCAAAACCAGATTCCCACGACTCCCAAGACAAAGGGGATCATTTCCAGAAAAGAATCGTTGGCCCAGATGAGGCTTCCAGTGTCTTCAGCGTCGCTAATAATGAAAAAGAACAACCACACAAGACCGAGCAGCAATGCGGGAAATGCAATGAGTAACAGGGATGATCTAAAGTTGTTCCTGTTGATTTGAGCTTGTAGCCCTATGTACTGCATCAGTTAAATCCGACTTTGGGGGGCTCATCCAGTTTCGCTCTGTCTTGCACACCTAGGTCAAACATGTTCTCCTTCTTAAATCCAAACATGCCTGCAATGATATTGCTGGGAAACACTTCCACTGCATTGTTTAGTTCTTTGGTTGCTGAATTGAAGTAGCGGCGTACGGCGGATAGTTTATTCTCGATATCAGAGATCTCCTCCTGCAGTTGCACAAAATTCTCACTCGCTTTAAGGTCCGGATAGGCTTCAACTGCAACCTTCAACCCGCCCAGCGCAGCAGACAGCATATTCTCTGCTTCAATTTTGTCGTTAATGGAGCCAGCACCCATTGCGGCAGCTCTGGCTGCTGTTACATCTTTCAGAACGGTACTCTCATGATCCATATATCCCTTAACGGTATCCACCAGCTGCGGAATAAGATCATGTCGCTGTTTTAATTGCACGTCGATATCTGCAAATGCGTTTTCTCGGTTATTGCGCAATTTAACCAGGCCATTGTAAAGTGAGGCCACGTACAATGCCAGGACAACTACTACCCCAATAATAATTGCTATAGGTGCCATTCTTTTTCTTTTATCAGTTTTTGATCCTCAAACACCGGGTTTGAACATTTCCAGCAATAAAGGTATTCATTCTCATAATATTAATCGACTAATTGTTGCCTGCTATCTTTGTTCAGGGGAAGGATGATAATCTTTGTATTGTGTTTCTGAAGCAAGATGGTGTCACAGCTATGCGTACTCTAGTTGTGGTGCGCTTTGGAAATATAGAATCTCATGTAAATCTTCATTCATCATGTTAACGGCGGTGGAAGGTTCTCGGTTGTTTCTCGTGCGGTGCTTTGCTCTATGCCCTGATTCCTCTTTTTATATCTCTTAGATAGCAAGTATCCTATCAGGGCGACTTGTATCACTACCGGGACTATTCCCATGAGGCTGCCGTGTGTGACATCAGCTATAGGCATTGGTAGGAAGACTAGCGTGACAACATTTGCATCCATCAACGACAAAATGGAAGGTATCAAAGCATAGAGCAGTAACAAATAAACAAAAGTGGCTAAATCCGCTCTTTTTGATTTTTCTGCAAGGTTTATATAAATGAGAAAACAAATGTCGCGAACTACGAAACAAAGTACAGTCAATGGGTATGTGATGGCCATCTCACCTTCAATACTGAAATAAGGATCTGAAACATAGAGAATTACACCGGTGAAGGATAAGGGAATCAGAAAAAACATGGTTAACAGCCAGATAGGAGCGGAATGAAGAAGTAATTTGTAACGAGAAGTTTTGAAGTAATCAAGCAGCTGTCTGAAGTCAACGATATATTTAGACTCGCTGAAAACCATATAGTAAGTAAGCGCCACGGTGATTCCCAGAGCCAGGTAATACCTGAGCGGAGTAATCAGAGACACAGAGTTAGTCGTATCCTGATTCACGAAACCAAGTGAATAAGCAATAATAAATGTTAAAAATCCATACCATACCCAAGGTCCGTTTCGATATTGCAACTCCGTGCGCATGTTGCGGTACAACCCTAAGATCGCCCAGCACATGAAGCAGAAGACACTTAGAACAGTAAAATCCTTTGCTACAACTTCAATATTGTACCAGTGCATACGATCTGGCTTATACTCAAAGATTCCAACCAGGACACTAAAGAGATACCCTCCTATCAATAGAGCGATCATGAAATAGAAGGTACTCTTCACCTTCCCAGCGCTGCGGTTTTTACGAGCCCCAGTCAAACTCATTGAGATAACAGTCGCATGTACGAAAATGCAGGCCATGCCCACAGCCAGTCCACCCTTTAAACTAGTGTCTAGCTGGGGAAGTAGAAGTGAACTCCAGATGTAGACCAACAGACAAAGGCCTCCTCCATACCAGGAATATATAGTGCTTCCGAAGAGTTTTCCAATTGACATTACCCAAGGATTTATGAGTGTGAGGCGCTGTAAATCCCACGTCCGATCATTGATTTCTCCGAGCACGGCTTCAGATGCCTGCTTACTGCCCCAAACAAGAACAATAAGTCCGAACATTGTTAGAGACCATCCCTGCAGATTCTCCGCTAGTTCTGTCGAGGAATTGCTATCGCTCATCACATAAGCAAGCAGAAACACTGCACTAAGAATAATCGGCATCACCACCAGACGTCCAATGGAAATTTCCAGCCACGCGTTACGCTTCAGCTCAGGGTTGTTTATGATAGGATCTTGTTTCACTCTTTATTACTTACAATTTCCAGGTATTGGTCCTGTATATTTGCCCTTTTAAGGTAGAATTGACTCACCGGTATGTGTGCGTTAAGAAGCTGTTTCAGCAACTCGTGCTGTTCTGTTTCATCTCCATTAAATGTAACAGTCACAGAATTTCCTTGGATAAGGATATTCTCAATTCGTTCAATCTGCTCCAACTGAGCTCGTAACGATTCTTCAGCGAAGAGTACAGAAAATTCAATCTTCGACTTGGTGCTGCTACTATCTGTAAGTATCGTGTTTTCGGATACTTTGCCTTCGTTTAGTATGATCAGATTGTCTGCGTACTCATCCAGTTCAGCAAGAATATGAGACGACACGACCAGCGTCATTCCCTGCTCTCTTAATTCATGAAAAAGGGTCGCCAGCAAATGCCTTGCTTCTGGATCCAATCCTGATGCTGGTTCATCAAGCAACAGTACCTTTGGCCTATGAATAATGGCTTGGCTGATGGCCAATCGCTGCCGCATACCTCTGGATAAACTGCCTGTTTTTTCATGCATTTTACTAGATAACTTCAGTCGTTCTACGACCTCCTCGATTCTATTTGTGATTTCTTTATGGTCATAGTTATGAGCAAGCGCAAAATAAAACAAGGATTGGTGAACTGTTAGTTCATCATACAAGCCGAAAAAATCCGGAAGAAACCCCAGTACTCTGTTTACTTCCCTGGGATTTTCTATAACATCAATCCCATCTATAGTAATTCCTCCAGAATAGGGCTTAAGAAGTGCTGAAAGGCATTTTAGCAGCGTAGTTTTACCCGCTCCATTGGGTCCCACCAGTGCAGTTATCGCATTCTCCTTGATGGAACAAGAAACGTCGTTCAGCGCGTATTGAGTAGGATACTCAAAGGTGAGATTTTCAATCTTTATCACCGATGTAAATTACTAAAATCTTTTCAAGTCTGTTGCGTAGAAATCCCACTGTGGCGTGATGAGTGAATCTCCGAAATCGACAGAATACCAGGGGCTGCTGTTTGAGTCGTTGAAGTTCTTGAGAATGTGGATGTCCTGTGCTGGCATGTAGCTTTGTGCGATCATAAATATTTTCTTTCCTTCAGCGTTTTCTGCCATGTCCACCACCATAACTGCATGTCCATAAGGAAGTCCCTGCTGTATGAATATATCCCCTATCTGCATATCTTCAACGCTCACACTTTGTAATTCTCTTCTCAAGGAAGCGGTGTTAGCATAGGAAAAGATGTAGTCCATGTACTCTCTGAAACTCTTATGCGAGTGCTCACTATCCGCATGGTCCTTATAATAACGGGGTTTGTTATCACGGAGAAAGTTGAAATGTATTTCATCATAGCGCTTTTGTGCAAAGAGGTATTCTCCCCTCAGCCGCATGCATGCATCCGCACATTGTTGAAGGTCCCGGGTGCCTACGTCAATGGTGAGGATAGCGTGGTGTACATCCTGTCGGGATTTGGGTTCTCCGTCGTGCTGGAACACCGTATCGTTATCGGTTCTTAACGCAACAGACCGCAAATATTGACCGAAAGAACTTGGGCTGGATACGGTTCGCTGATATCCCGCTGGAGGGGGTATGCCACCTATCTCAGTAGCTACAATGGGCTCAGGCATTTCCTCAGTTGTGGAATCGGTATTCTCTTGTCCTGGTTGGGTATTGATCAATGAGTTATCATCAGGTGTGTAAGTACAACTTAGCGCTAAGGCAACGAAGACATAAAACGAAAAATGGATGCGTAAACGATGTGAGAAACTAAGCTTGGCCATATATGAATAACTCGCGCTATGACGAATTTATTACAATGCTGCTGTTTTAGATGCTTCTTCCATGGCACAGTGCTTGCCGTCATTCAGGATAGAAACCACGGTATCACTCACTAGATCCTACGACATGGTAACCAAGAAACATCCACTCCACAAGTTGGAAAAGAGACGCAGAATGTTTTCCCAATTGGAATCGTTCTGTTATAGAAGTGGTCTCGGAGCCTTAATTTCTAATTATCCTATAATCCACTCATCTTTGGCTTTATTGTTATATTAACGCTGAATTTTAAGGTCAATTCCTGACCATTCATTATTAATTGATGAAAAAACTCCTGCCCTTATTCCTAGCTTTATTTTACTG
Organism: Flavobacteriales bacterium; assembly: GCA_012965955.1. GTDB lineage: Bacteria > Bacteroidota > Bacteroidia > NORP154 > NORP154. The sequence continues at coordinate 1,334 of DTRK01000181.1, read as the reverse complement.
GTTTCCCCTGCACGCGCAGGGATCAGATACAACTGGTTTCGACGAGGGTCTTTATCAGGAGATAATGGACAGTATCGAAGCAAGCTTTGACTATACTACAGGTATCATAGACCTACATAGTGGCCTTGCCACTCTTGATGTACCTGATGGATACCGATTCATGGGCTCTGAGCAAAGCGAATATGTGCTCTCTCAGTTATGGGGCAATCCTCCAAGTGAGGTAATTGGAATGTTGTTTCCCAGGGGCGTAACACCTATGAGCGACGACTTCACTTATGTCGTATCGATAACCTATTCAGAGGAGGGGTATATTGATGATGCAGATGCCAAGGATCTGGACTACGACGAGTTGCTGGAGACTATGCAACAGGATGTTTTGGATAACAATTCAGCTCGAATTGCCGCAGGATATGGGTCCATGGAATTAATCGGCTGGGCAGCAGCGCCCTTTTATGATGATGCCAATAAGAAACTCCACTGGGCGAAGGAACTAAAGTTTGATGAATCTGAGACGAACACGCTGAATTACAACATCAGAATTTTGGGGAGGCGTGGGTATCTAAATCTAAATGCAATTGGAGACATGGCTGTGCTTCCTCTCGTACAGCAGGATGTGAACCAGATATTGGCGAGTGTGGAGTTTAATGAAGGGAATACCTACGCAGATTTTGATCCTGATATTGATGAGATAGCTGCCTATGGAATTGGGGGATTGATAGCTGGAAAGGTGTTGGCTAAAGTTGGACTGCTGGCGGGTTTATTGAAGTTTGTCAAGGTAATTGGGATAGGGCTGGCGAAATTTTGGAAGCCGATAGCCATTGGATTAGTGGCCTTGGCTGCTGGTTTGAAAAAATTCTTTTTCAAGTCAGAGCCAGATACCAAGAAAAAACTTTTCAAACCAAAGGAGGAAGTGCCACGAAAAGAAGAGGAAATTGCAGAGGTGGGTGCTGCTGCTGATAATGAAGAAGACAGTTACAATGATGATGAGGTCACTGATGCTGATTTTGAATATGATTCTAGAGACAAAGATTAACAAATAAAGAACTATGGAAATTGAAGATAATAAAGTGGTGCAGATGCACTATACGCTAAAGAACGATGCTGAAGAGGTGCTGGACAGTTCGGAGGGACAGGACCCGCTTACGTATTTACACGCAGAAGGATCGATCATTCCGGGACTTTTTAAAGCCGTAACTGGCAAGAAGGTGGGGGAAAAGGTTTCTGTAGTCGTAAAACCTGAGGAAGGGTATGGCGATCAGGATGGAACCATGGTACAGAAGGTGCCAAGAGATGCTTTCAAGGGCATGGATGACCTGGCAGTGGGGATAAAGGTG
>DTRK01000180.1:2923-10019 GCA_012965955.1 Flavobacteriales bacterium | reverse complement strand
ATCAGGGAGAATAAAGCTAAAAAGGCAAAAAAGAAAGCAGAAAAGGGCAAATCCATTGAGATGTATGAATATGACCTGGATGATATCATTCTAAAGGATGATGGGGGTGCGATATTAATTAGCGAGCAGTTTTTCATACGTAGCGTCACACGTACCTATACTGATGCTAATGGTATTATGACGACCACAACCACCTATTACTACCATTACAATGACATCATCGTGATAAATATTAATCCTAAAGGAGAAATAGAGTGGACTGAAAAGATTCCAAAGATGCAAGTGACTACTAATGATGGTGGATATTTTTCATCATACGCCTTAGCCGTACGGAATGATAAGATGTATTTCATCTTTAATGATAATCCGGCTAATTTATTCTATAAGCCTGGCGGCAAACTCTATAATTTTCGAAATCAAAAGGGCTCTGTAGCTGTTTTAGTTACCTTAACAGAAGAAGGTCGCTACTCTAAGGAGCTGATGTTCAGCACAAAGGACGCCGAGGTATTAATCCGGCCTAAGGTATGCGAACAAACCAATGATGATGAGATGATTCTCTTCGGGCAGTGGAGAAAAATGCACCGATTTGCCAAGCTAACCTTTGTGGATTAGGGTAATAATCTACCGTACCATCGTGGAAACGGTACGGATTCTCTAACGTGTGGCAGCTTACATATCCAGCAAACAAGTCTTTCAAGTCCAACCCCAAATCCAGCGTGAGGCACTGAACCGTACCTTCTTAGATCGAGATACCACTCAAATTCGCTCATTGGAAGTTTGTGTTCTTTTATCTTCTCAATGAGAAGATCTTTATTGGTTTCTCGCTCTCCACCTCCAATAATCTCCCCGTATCCCTCCGGAGCCAATACATCTACCCCTTTGGCTAGTTCTGGATTGGCATCATCCCTCTTCATGTAGAAGGCCTTCACCTTGTGCGGCCAGTTGTACACCATGACAGGAACATCAAATAAGCGTGTAATAACGGTTTCATCTGAACCGCCAAAGTCATTTCCATATTCAAATTTCTCAGCGGACTCAATCCAATTTGGAATATTGCGCTGGTCCTCTTCCAGGTCCTTCAACGCATTCTTTAGCTGGTCAATCTTATTTTGGTTGAAGTTCCGCTCTCCCTTCTTGATCCCTGGCTGAGCAATCTTCTCCTCCCGTTCCGCAATCTCAGCTGACACGCGCTCCATATTAACCTTCACCTTTCCCAAATCTGCCTCCAATGTCCTGATAGCATTCTTGCCATCTACATCCTGTTCTCCTTTGAGGATTGCCACCGCCTCATCATAAGTTAGCCGTGGGAACTTCACCACTGATTTTTTGAGCATCTCAGTATCCCGTTCAATGATCTCAAATTCAGATTGACATTTTTCCAGGACATCACTGAGCACACTGTTCAGCATCTTCTCAATCAGGTCCATGTTCTGCTCGTTGTCATAAAAGGCCATTTCCGGTTCCATCATCCAGAACTCGGTTAGATGCCTGCGGGTACGTGACTTCTCTGCCCGAAAGGTAGGGCCGAAGGTGTATATCTTACCCATAGCCATCGCCATGGCTTCACCATAAAGTTGCCCCGATTGCGTTAGATAGGCAGTCTTGTCAAAGTACTCGGTTTCAAATAGATCACTGGTACCTTCACAAGCATTTCCCGTGAATATTGGTGCATCCATCTGTACAAAGCCCTCAGATTGGAAGAAATTATGAATGGCATGAATGATTTCATTTCGAATGCGCATAATTGCCCATTGCCTCTTACTCCGCAACCATAAATGCCGGTGATCGGCCAGGAAGCTATCACCGTGTTCCTTTGGGGATATAGGGTACTCCTCTGCTATCGAGATAACCTGGAGCCTGGAAACTTGCAGTTCATATCCCCCAACTTGTTTCTCATCTTTAACTACAGTGCCCTTGAGCTCCACTGCTGACTCCGCAGTTAGCTTCTTCGCATCGGCGTATGCACCTGCCTCGATTGAATCTTCATTAATAACACACTGAGCGAAACCAGAACCATCGCGCAATACAAGAAACACCAAGGTCTTGCCCTCCCGCTTATTGGCGACCCATCCCTGAACGGTTATCTCCTTGCCTTCATTCTTTGAAAATTCCTTAATCTGCATGATTACAATAATTCAATGTGTTAATGTCAACAAGCGACAAAATTATCAAATAAAGGTGACCTTACTAAGCTAAATAGGGCTCACGGTTCATGGGTATTCTTTATTCGCACATATATGGACTAATTTAGTCCGGTAATCCCACATGTTATGGCAATGGGCTATTTAAATCATTCAAATCGCTTAAGTTCTACTCTTGTCCAACGAGTCCATCAAAAAAATTAAAGCTCCGATCCTAAAGGAGATTGAAGCATTTGAGCCCAAGTTCCGCGACTCGATGAAGAGTGATGTGGCCTTGTTGGATAAGATCACCCATTACATAATAAAAAGAAAGGGGAAGCAGTTGCGGCCGATATTTGTATTCCTCAGTGCGAAAATATGTGGTCAAACCAACGAATCGACTTATCGGGCAGCATCGCTGATAGAGCTCTTACACACAGCAACCCTTGTACACGACGATGTTGTAGATGATTCGCAAGAGCGGAGGGGTTACTTCTCACTTAATGCATTGTGGAAAAACAAAATTGCTGTCCTGGTGGGTGACTTTCTGCTATCTAAAGGCTTAATATTCTCCATGCAAAATAAAGATTACCATCTGCTGGAGATAGTCGCCAATGCGGTGCGCGAAATGAGTGAAGGAGAGCTTCTTCAAATCGAGAAGGCCAGAAAACTCGATATTGAAGAATCCATTTACTTCGAGATTATTCGACAGAAGACAGCATCGTTGATTGCCTCTTGTTGCGCATGCGGAGCCGCTTCTACAGATGCGGATGGTGAGACCATTGAGAAAATGCGGAAATTGGGCGAATTGACTGGAATCGCCTTTCAGATAAGAGATGACTTATTCGACTACGAACTTGAAGGAGATATCGGCAAGCCAACGGGCATTGACATCAAGGAAAAGAAACTTACATTACCTCTGATTCACGCATTACACAAGGCCAATACCAGCGATCGCAACAAGATCATCAACATTATTAAGAACCACAATGAGAACCCAGAGAAAGTGGCAGAGGTTATTGACTACGTTGTAAAAAGCGGGGGTATTGAATACGCTGCCAAGAGGATGCACGAGTACAAAGATAAGGCCCTGGCCCTGCTCAAAACACTTCCGGAGAATGAATCCAGGGATTCACTGGAAGAGCTCATCACCTATACCATTGAGCGGAAGAAATAAATGCACTATTCTTCCTTAGCCTGTTTATTGACCACCATCCTGGATATTCCGATACTCACTTCATAGAGTAACAATAATGGCATCGCAACCAGTATTTGACTAATCACATCAGGAGGAGTTATTATTGCCGCAAGGATCAGCACCATCACCAAAGCATGCTTTCTATACGTACGCATCAACGATGGGTTGACCAGGCCAACTTTCGTTAGAAAGAACGTAACAATTGGAAGTTCAAATACCAACCCACACGCGAGTGGGATGGTTGCCACCGTAGTGATATATGAGCCCAGATTGATCTGGTTCGCAACTTCCTTGCTTACCTGATAGGAGCCCAGGAAATTGACAGCCATTGGTGCGATGATATAATATCCAAACAAAACCCCTGAGAGGAACAGGAGTGAACTGAAGAAGACCACCCCCTTAGTGTGTTTGCTCTCACCCGCATAAAGGGCCGGCTTTATAAATCTCCAAATCTCCCAAAATACATAAGGAAATGCTACAATGAATCCCGCCGCTGCCGATACAAAAATGTGGTTGGTAAACTGGCCTGACATCGAAATATTGATCAAATTGAAAGGCAGCTCTTCGATACAAATGCGGTCAGAGATTGCACACATCAATCTATAGGTCATGAAATCAGGGTTTTTAGCGGCGAGCAGTACCGTATCAAATATGAAGCTCCTGTTCAGAAATGCGAGAATTGCCAAAGCGAATATGGCAATAACCGACCTGATCAGGTGCCAACGCAGCGCCTCGAGATGATCCAGAAAGGACATCTCGACCTCATGCTTAGGAATATCTTGTTCGTCTTCAGGCATAGCGCAAATTTAGGTCAATTATTACTTAGACAAACCCCATAAATAAAAGGTTTCTTAAGTCCAAAATATCGATCCTCCATATATGTACTTGTGTACGCAACATCCTTTCTCTTTCTCAACAAGGTTATGCTGATTTATTCAGCTAAATTATTCAGTATTTTGCAGCATTTTTGGTATATTTACTTTAACATGAATAATTCTTCAGAAATAGTGCATATCTTTAGGTATAACACGTTATTTAGAAGAAGATAATCAGTGTAGGAATAAAAACAGGACGTATAAATGCCACTTACAGCGGAACTAACCCTACAACATTCCCTTAAAAAATACTTTGGCTTCTCTAAGTTCAAGGGACAGCAGGAAGTAGTAATTGCCAACATCATGGATGGGAAAGACACATTTGTGATCATGCCCACAGGGGGAGGAAAATCAATGTGCTACCAACTGCCAGCACTCTTGTGTGATGGGACCGCCATTATAATATCGCCGCTCATCGCATTAATGAAAAACCAGGTTGACGCCATGCGTGGGTATGGTTCAGAAGATGGCATCGCGCACTTTATGAATTCTTCCCTCTCCAAAGCAGAAATAACAAGAGTAAAAAGCGATATCACAGAAGGCAAAACGAAATTACTCTACGTCGCTCCGGAGTCGCTGACCAAAGTGGAGAACATTGAATTTTTCCAAGGGATCAAAATCTCCTTATTCGCCATCGATGAAGCACATTGCATTTCGGAATGGGGCCACGATTTTCGTCCGGAGTACAGAAGGTTACGCCCGATAATTGAGGCAATTGGGAAGGTCCCAATTCTGGCGCTGACTGCAACTGCTACGCCCAAAGTGCAGCAGGATATTCAAAAGAACCTGGCCATGGAAGACACTACAGTCTTCAAGTCTTCCTTTAACAGGGCCAACTTATATTATGATGTACGTCCAAAGATCAATCCAACGAAGGAGATTATTAAATTTATAAAACAGCATTCGGGCAAATCTGGCATTGTGTATTGTCTGAGCCGTAAGAAAGTTGAGGAAATCGCGGAAACGCTGCAGGTCAACGGTATTAAGGCACTGCCGTACCATGCTGGAATAGAGCAGGCGGTACGTGCAAGTACGCAGGATAAGTTCTTAATGGAGGATATCGACGTCATTGTGGCGACGATTGCCTTTGGTATGGGTATAGATAAACCGGATGTAAGGTTTGTAATCCACAATGATATTCCAAAGAGCCTTGAAGGTTACTACCAGGAAACCGGAAGAGGCGGGCGAGATGATGGCGAAGGTATTTGCCTCGCATTTTATCAATATAAAGACATCGAAAAACTTGAGAAGTTCATGAAAGGCAAGCCCGTTGCGGAACAGGAAATCGGGCGACAGCTTTTATTGGAAACTGTAGCGTATGCGGAATCCGGGATGTGTAGGAGAAAACAGTTGCTTCATTATTTCGGGGAAACTTACCCAAAGGATAATTGTGGCAACTGCGACAACTGCAAGCATCCAAAGGAGCGATTTGAGGCGCAAGATGATATAGTCCTTGCTCTAAATGCTATCTTGGCCATAAAAGAAAAGTTCAAGGCTAAACATGTTTGCAATGTCTTGTTGGGCAGACTCACTTCAGATGTAAAATCCTACAAACACGATGAGTTGGACGTGTTCAGTAGCGGAGAAGAAGAGGAAGAGGAACATTGGAATGCGGTAGTGAGGCAAGCATTGGTACTCGGGTTTCTACGCAAAGACATTGAGAATTACGGACTACTGAGCCTTACTGACGATGGGAAGAAATTTCTCGCTAAGCCACACTCAATTCAAATTGCCAAAGACCATGATTATTCAGGGGTGGATGCCGATGATGCTTCGATAGTGCTTAACGAGGGCAAAGGGGCCGGGGTGGACGAGAACCTCTATACCATGCTTAAACATCTAAGAAAGGACGTGGCTGTTCGAAACAATGTACCCCCATATATCGTGTTCCAGGACCCATCTCTTGAGGACATGACCATACAGTACCCTATTACGATGGAGGAAATGAATCAAATTTCGGGTGTGGGAGCCGGAAAAGCCTCGCGCTACGGGCAAGAGTTCATTGAACTAATTAAGGGATATGTTGAAGAAAATGAGATTGAGCGTCCCGGAGATTTGATAGTGAAATCAATTGTCAACAAATCCGGACTGAAAGTATTCATTATCCAAAACATCGATAGGAAATTGCCGCTGGATGAAATTGCAGCGGCTAAGGGCCTTAAGATGGAGGAACTCATCAAGGAAATTGAACACATAGTCAACTCCGGAACCAGTGTTAATATTGACTATCACCTCAACAATCATGTAGATGCTGATCACGTGGAGGAGATTCTCATGTACTTCAGGGAAGAGGAGTCCGATTCCATTCAGGCAGCACTTGAGGAGCTCGGCGAGGACGAGTATTCAGAACAAGAGGTGCGATTGGTAAGGATCAAATTCATCTCTCAGTTTGGCAATTAGATCTACCAATTACGAATCTGTACGAATTTATGGATGGGCGGACTACCTGCACAGGTAATGGGTTCCGCCATAGCGAAACTTTATCCAACTATATCAAGATCTTATTACAAGGTAATTGCACTTTCTTTTGCGGGAATATAAATATTGGAACAATGAATTTAGTTGCAATTCTATCACCAAGCAACCTATTAACCAATACAACAATTAACTGAGTGAAACGCTGTGAATGGTCCACAAGCAAAGCAATTTACATTGACTATCACGACAATGAGTGGGGCCGTCCGGTTCATGATGACCACGCCCTGTTTGAAGCAGTAATCCTCGATACCTTCCAAGCCGGCTTGAGCTGGATAATTATCCTGCAAAAGAGAGAGAACTTCCGGCTTGCCTTTGACAATTTTGAAGCGAAAAAGGTAGCTGCTTATGACGAAAAGAAGATCCAGAAACTGTGTATGGACAAAGGGATCGTCCGAAACCAGCTGAAAATAAGGGCCGCAGTTACC
>DTRK01000180.1:0-2913 GCA_012965955.1 Flavobacteriales bacterium | reverse complement strand
TGTAGCACATTCAGCGCTTTTTTATAGTATTCCAGGGCCGCTGTTACCAACGCTCAAGTTTTTCTGGAGCTACAAAGAGAATTCGGCAGTTTCGACAAATACATTTGGCAGTTCACCAATCACAAAACCATACAGAATGAATGCCGAAACATATCCGAAATACCCACAAGCAGCGTGGAATCCGATGCGATGAGTAAAGATCTGAAGGGGCGGGGATTCAAATTTGTTGGCACTACAATCTGCTACGCTTTCATGCAAGCCATAGGTATGGTCAATGACCATGTGACTGATTGCCATGTATATGAACAGGTCCGGACGCTGAAGCAACCATAAGGCTGTTAGTTCGTCTATATGTTGTCCTGTTTATCTCAGGTGCAGTCAATTTTGGAACAGCACAACCCGAAACCGCCTTGACTGCCCCGGATAAACGGGCTACAGTTTTAGCGGAAGCATTCTTCACACATTAATATTTTTGCTACATTCCGATAGTGAAAAATCTGCTCTGCATAGTCGCTTTTCTTAGTTGTACCGTGATGACGATGCGCCCTGCCAGGGCAGTTCTGGTACAAGACGCTTTTGGCCCGGTTATTCAGAAACAAATTGATTCTTTATACAGAATCATCTCTCTGAATAAGTCCGACACCAGCCTGGCAAGTGCCTATGTGGGATTGGCTGAAATCCTCTACGTGTCTGATATTGACACGCTCGAAAGGCTGAGCGAGAAGGCCATGGAAATAGCTGATAGAAATCTGTCTAAATCCTCTACCAGTAATGTGGAGAAGAAAGCCTTCAGAAGAGCCCTGGCTGCCGCATTGAACAATATTGGTTATGTCCACGATATTAAAGGCGACATTCCCCAGGCCCTGGAATACTATAAAAAAGCGCTGAATGTGCTACAGCTGTTAGGGTCGAAAGAAGGCATAGCCGCTGCAATGAACAGCATAGCCTACCTATATATAAACCAGGGTGACAGCGCCCAGGCCCTCGAATACTACCATAAGTCACTTAAGATTGAAGAGGAGATTGGTTCAAAGGAGAGGATGGCGTCGTCTCTGAAGAGCATCGGGGCCATTTACGGCAATCAGAATGATATCTCCCTGGCCCTCGAATACTATCACCGCTCTCTGGACATGTATGAGGAGATCAACTATCGGGAAGGTATGGCTTCCTCATTGAATAATATCGGTGTAATCTATAGTGGCGAAGGCGACAGTACACAGGCATTGCTGTTCTTCCGAAAGTCTCTCACAATCAAAGAAGAGCTTGGAGACAAGGAGGGTATGGCCTACTCCTTAAGCAGCATGGGCAATCTTTATGAGACTATGGGAGAGGTTAAAACTGCCCTGAAGTACTATCAAAGATCACTGGTAATCAGAAGGGAGATCGGCGACAAGCACGGCATTTCTATTTCGCTTAACAATGTAGGCCGTATCACGCTGGAGAGCGGCGATGTTGAAACGGCGAAGGCCATGGCCACTCAATCGCTGGAAATTGCGAAAGAGCTGGCGTATCCACCTATTATAAGGAATGCATCTAAGCTCTTGAGTGAGGTGCTTAAAGCTGAAGATAATTATGAGGAGGCGCTCAAAATGCATGAACTATACATTATAATGCGTGACAGTGTGTTGAAGCAAGAGATTGAGAAAGCGGTGCTGCAAAAGGCTGCCAGGCACGAAATTGAGGCACGGGAAGCTAAGATCGCTCTGCAAGTCAAGGACAATGAAATTCTAAAAGGTGAAGTGGCTAATCAGCGCTTAATAGTAATTGGAGGTGCAATGGGCATATTGTCACTGGTGCTGTTCTTGTGGAGATTGTCTGTAAAAAATGCAAGCTTAAGGTTGGCTGGCCGGACGCTGGAAGCAAGCAACAAAACGATCGGAATGCAAAAAGATCAGGCGGAGAGCAATTTGATCCAGCTACACAATGAAAATGAAACCCTTGAAGGTCAAATTGAAAAGCTAAAGAGCCCGGAATCCAATCGAATTACATTGAATAGCTCAGGACTAATTCTGGATGTCAATAAGATCTACTATATTGAAAGTCAGAATCGCTATGTATTGATTACGTATCACGATCATGATAAAACGGACTCCATATATGAGCGTACCTCTTTGAAAGACTTCATTCAATTATTACCAGGCGAATTTGTGCAAATTCACCGGTCTTTTGTGGTAAACACAACGCAGATCAGATCAAGGGCGTCAAAGTACAAGCTGATCATGAAAAACGATGAGCTGCTACCGATATCAGAATCCCAGGTGGATACCTTTGACAAAGCCTTGCGCCAGAAGGCTTAATTTCCACTATTTCAGGGGTTTTTTGTGTCGTTAAATCCCGATTTCATGCATATTACTCGCACTGCATCCCCAGTCGCCCATCAGGCAAACCATATTTGTTCATCCCATTTACCCGCAAAACCACCATTTCACAACACTATATCGCCTTTCTACTACTTATACTTGCATAAGAGCCACTTTTGAGGTTGTTTTGACGTAATAAAGGTGCGAAAATTACTATTGATCTATTAATCAGGTGCATATCGGGCTACTCAATAAAATGACTATATTTGACTCCTCAAAATTGAAGAAGGCCACCAGAGGAAGAAAACACTACAATAACCATATATTGAAAAAACAGATTGGAAATATCTTTATCGTTGTCGCCCTATTGGCGTTAACAGTAGCAAATCCGGTTAGCGCGCAGGATATTTCAGATAAGGCCCTGAATAAGAAGCAAAATCTTGAAGATTTCTATCGCTCAGAGCTTAGAAAGGGTACGTTAGCAGACGAAAGGAGAGCTGATTATACCAAGAAGTTGGAAGAACTACGGACTGAGATTAAGGATATCCGCGAGCAAAGGATGCGTAATGCAGAGAGGCAAAAAGACACGGACCCTACCCTTGTAGAAGCAGAA
>DTRK01000179.1 GCA_012965955.1 Flavobacteriales bacterium | reverse complement strand
TTCAGGGGTGGCGATCGCGGTGATATTGTCAATGGAATAGGACCGGCATTTCGTCAAACGTTAGATTCATGAGTCAGAACTATTGTTATTTCAATGGGGATATCCTTCCAGTGCAGGATGCACATATCCACATCTCTGATCTGGGGTTGTTGAGATCTTATGCAGTATTCGACTATTTCAGAACGTATAAGTCAAAACCTTTCATGCTGGCAGATCATCTGGAGCGATTTAGAAATTCAGCAGAAGAGCTACGCCTTACGCTTAGTCTCACAGATGGGGAAATTGGATCAATAATAGATGAGCTAATACACAAAAGCGAGGTGGTTGATGTTGGAATTCGAATGGTCATTACAGGTGGTTATAGCCTCGACTCAATGGCAGTTTCAGACCCAAATTTCATGATAATTATCGAGCCACTACCGGTAATGGCAGAGGAGGTTTATAGCAAAGGAGTAAGTCTTAAGACCTATGAGTTTTTACGGGAGGTGCCACTGATTAAGTCAACTGCCTATCTTAATGCAATTAAGTTGCAGCCGATGAAAGAGCAATACGATGTATGGGATTTATTGTATTATTTTGAAAATGGGGTGCTGGAATCTCCTCGCAATAACTTCTTTATCTTCAAACACAAGGTCCTGATTACGCCCAAGGACCATATTTTGAAAGGGGTAACGAGGAAAAAGATACTGGAACTTGCCCGGGGAGTCTTTGAAGTTCAAGAGCGCAAGCTAACCCTGGATGAGTTGTGGGAGGCAGATGAGGCCTTTATCAGTGGAACTACCAAGCGTATAATTCCTGTAGTGAAAATAGATGACCGTTCTATAGGGGATGGCGAGGTAGGGGAGTGTACTAAGGAGCTAACCCAGCTATTCGACGAATACATTGAAGCGCTTTAGTCTTCTCTAGGCAACAGTGGCAGCCTTTCGATGCAATGTCTCTTTCCTATCGGGGCCAACGGACACCATAACAATAGGCACGTGGAGCTCATTTTCAATATAGGTAATATAGTCATCGAGCTCTTGCGGAATGTCGTCAATACTGCTTAACCCTGTCAGGTCCGCATCCCAGCCCTTCATTTCCTTATACATGGGCTTCAGGTCTTCATTGATCTGGTAAGGCAAACTATCAATTTCTTCGCCTTTGTACAGATAGTGCGTACAAATTTTGATATTCTCAAAACCTGTAAGCACATCCGCTTTGGTCATGATAAGTTGTGTGACGCCGTTGATCATCACGGTATATTTAAGTGCTGGCATGTCAATCCAGCCACATCTTCTGGGCCTGCCTGTAGTGGCACCATATTCGTGACCTGCTTTTTGCATCCGCTCTCCCGCTTCATTGATCTGTTCAGTTGGGAAAGGGCCGCTACCCACTCGGGTACAGTAGGCTTTAAACACGCCTATCACCTCTCCAATTGTATTGGGTGCTATGCCCAACCCGGTACATGCACCAGCGCTAATGGTATTGGAAGAGGTGACAAATGGATAGGAGCCAAAATCAATATCCAGAAGGGTTCCTTGCGCACCTTCTGCCAGAACGGATTTGCCTTTTTTCAGTGCCTGATTTATCATATACTCACTGTCAATCAAATCCAGCGAAGTCAGCGCCTCAATGGCTTCGAACCATTCTGTTTCCTGTGGCTCAAGTTCATATTCATAATTATAGTATTTCAATATCTGAGCGTGCTTCTTGACCAAGGCATCGTACTTCTCTCTAAAATTCTTCTCAACCAAATCTCCCACCCGAAGTCCGTTCCTTCCCGTTTTATCCATATAGGTAGGCGCAATTCCTTTTAAAGTAGATCCTATTTTGGCTTTTCCTTTTGCTTTTTCAGATGCAGCATCAAGCAGTCGGTGGGTAGGCAGAATCAGGTGCGCTTTTTTTGAGATAACCAATCTGGTTGGAAGGTCCAGGTCAAACTGGGCTAATTCATCCATCTCACGTTTGAAGATCACAGGGTCAATCACTACTCCATTCCCAACGATGTTCAAACAGGATTCATTAAATACTCCTGATGGGATGGTATGGGTAACATGTTTGATACCGTCGAACACCAGCGTGTGGCCAGCGTTTGGCCCTCCCTGAAATCTTGCAATAATATCGTACCTGGAAGTAATTACATCTACGATCTTGCCTTTTCCTTCATCTCCCCACTGGAGACCAAGCAATACATCTACAGCCATGTTTCTTCTTTATTCAGAAGTTCTTCAGCCGCTTCAATGGACTCAGCAACTGTGAAAACCGTGTAGAGTTTGGTAATGACCATTAATTCATTGACTTTTTCAGGCAAGTTCGCAAGCACTGCCTCTCCACCAGCATTACGTGCTTTGGTGAGAATACTGATTAATACACTTAATCCTGTACTGTTCATTGTCTCAATCCCAGAAAGGTCAACAATGACGTTTAGGGTGCCCTCAGCAATAGTCTCTTCAAACTCCTCGATTAGCTCCCCTGACTGGTTGGGAGCAATCAATATACCTGATAGGTTTATCAACGTATACGCCTCTTTGGACTCAATATGATACTCGAAATTCACCTGTGTTTGTATTAGTGTTAAATGATAGCATAAAGATAGATTTTTCTTTGATACAATTGCTGAATGGGAGACATCTAAATATGAAACATAAGCTTTAAGAATTAAACGTTAGTTTCTCCATTATCATATACGCTATATATTAAAATTTAAAATCTACTCCTCTTCAACCCTATGTGCGCAGTGACCATTATCATGCCAAACCTGACATCTGCCATAGAAATTCAGAGAATGGTAAGATACTTTTAT
>DTRK01000178.1 GCA_012965955.1 Flavobacteriales bacterium | reverse complement strand
CAAGGGAACCAGCTATGCCATTACTTTTAAGAAAATTGACTCCAGTGCATAATGTGTCATGCATGGTTGAAAGAAGTTCATGTTGATAAACAAATCAGCTACACCCACAAATGTATGCCAGGGGCGATATCTAAAAATAGATGTGGAAGTTAATCAGGCATGCTTGTTCACGCAAGTCTCTAGTGTAAAATGACCGATTTAATCAACATAACGGAGCTCAACACTTTCTTGAAAAAGAAAGGATTTGATTCTAAACAGAAAGTAGATGCCCTCAATGCCTGTTGCCAGCACATATATTATACTGACCAGGATGCAAGCTTTATGTATGCCAGTAACGCACATGATTTAGCGCTTTCTTCAGGATATGAAAAAGGCCGGGCTATTGCTGAGGTGTATTTAGGCTTCTACTATTGGTGGCACAACAATATAAAAAAGTGTCTGGTCTTACTGGAAGATGCATTGCCAGTCTTACTTGAACACCACATATATACTGAATATGGCCTGGCTAAGCTGGTGACTATCCTCATCTTATGGTCCAGGGGAGAGATGGAAGCGGCTTTTGACGTAGTTCATAAAGGATTTATAGAGATCGAAAGTATTACGCCAAAAAAGAACATGGCCACAGCCCGGTTGAACGGGGCGCTTGGCGTGATGTACTATGATTTAAATGAGCTGGATCTTTCTCTTTCCAATTACAATCGGGCTCTAATACATGCAAAATCCAGTTCAGATGATAGCTTCAAGGTGTATATAAATATTGGGATAGCAGCTATCAAAAAAAAGCAAAACAAATTATCTACTGCAAAATCTCTTTTACAACAAGTGATTAAACAAAGTGAAGACCACCAAATGTTGTGGATGATGGAGGCAAGGGCACGCTATGAAATAGGGACGATATATAAGTTAGAGGACAAGCTCGACCGTGCGACTGAATCCCTGGAGCAAAGTTACAGTATCCGAAAATTGCATCAAGCTAAACCAGGGATGGTGAGTAATCTCATTGCCCTGGCCGAAATCGAGATCCTTCAAAAGAAAAACGATGAAGCACTGGAACGGTTAAATACAGCCTTACAAATTGCTGCCCTGGAAAATCTCAAGCCCAAACAATCCAGG
Organism: Flavobacteriales bacterium; assembly: GCA_012965955.1. GTDB lineage: Bacteria > Bacteroidota > Bacteroidia > NORP154 > NORP154. The sequence continues at coordinate 1,669 of DTRK01000178.1, read as the reverse complement.
ATATTGAGCCTTATTTCCAGTCTATATGAGGAACGGGGAGATATTCAATTAGCATTTGAATTTCTGAAGCAACACAATACCATAGCTATAGAAGTTGAGCTCGAGGAAAAAACCAACCGATTAAAGCATATCCAACTTAGATACACCATCGAGAAAGCCAAAAAAGATGCTGCATCTCAAAGAGAAATCAATCAGAAACTTAAGAAAGCCAACACACTTATAACCAAGCAGAAAAATGCACTGGCTACCAGCAACCATGAAAAAGAGCTGCTCCTAAAGGAGATCCATCACCGTGTAAAGAACAACATGCAGATTATTGCTTCCCTTGTTTCCCTTCAGGTTCGCAATATTAAAGATCTTAATACGGTGAATGAACTTGAGCAGATTCGCAACCGGATCACTGCAATGGCGATGATCCACGAAATGCTCTATCAGTCCAGGGACCTTGCGCAGATCAATTACGGAAAGTACATAAAGAAGATGGTGCAATCTCTTGTGGATTCCATGAAGGACTATAAGGCCAAAATACACCTTAAATTCAATGTCAGGAACATCCACTTAAATGTGGATACGGCAATCCCACTTGGCCTGATCATCAATGAGTTGATCACCAATTCCCTCAAATATGCTTTCCCCAATGGTGATGGTGGCTGCATCTCACTTGAGATCAACCCAGGCCATGATCATTACGTATTGAATATCAGTGATGATGGTGTTGGCTTTCCTGTTGATTTTGATGATAAAGCCAGTACATCATTAGGGATTATGATAGTAAAGAACCTGGTCATACAATTGGAAGGTACTTTAGTCAGGAAAAACACTAAGGGAACCAGCTATGCCATTACTTTTAAGAAAATTGACTCTAGCGCCTAATAATTTATAGGGTATTACAACTGCCTTCTTAAACGCTGCATAGCTATTCCGAACTATTGTTTTTTTCAGCAGAAAAATCCTTTAATACAGACAGTAAAGTTTGTTCATCAATAGGTTTGACAAAAGTGGCTACAGGCTCAATATTTGTGTGCTTTACCTCATTCCTAAGTCGATCAGAATTGCCGCTTATGAAGATTAGAGGGGTGCTGAATTCCTCTTGAACCACTATCGCCGTTTGTATACCGTCCAGGTCTCCTTTAAGGCCTATATCAAGAAGGAGAATATCTGGTTTATTGTCACCTACCTCCTCAATAACACCCTTGCCAGTGGCAGCTGTGCCGACTATTTTATGGCCAACACCCTCTAGCAGCTGTACCAGGTACATTCTAATGATTGCATCATCTTCAGCAATAACTATATTTAGTCCCTTCATTGGTGGTTGTTTGCATTAATCGGCTTCTAAAGATAATAACTAGCTGGCAATTACCATAATAAACGGCCTGCCCTACGGTTTGCAGCCATGCTAGAAGCAGATGACACTAAACCAAACCCGCTGTGCCTTTCAGGAAACCAGCTGATTGTAATTCCCTGTCCCTTTTTTTCACGACTGCGCATTGCCCCTTTTCAGTGCTTCGCACTGATGGGGATTACTCTGTCGTGGAAAACACTTTCTTCGGTGTCAAAGAAAGTAAAGTAAATGATCAGTATTGAGGACTCTCAGGCAGCGTATGCTCCCTGCCCTTATTCTCTTTTTTCAGATACTCCATCAGCGGGGCGAAGTAATTTACCATGGCAC
>DTRK01000177.1 GCA_012965955.1 Flavobacteriales bacterium | reverse complement strand
ACTCACGGAGCAGAAATAGGAAACTGTGAAATAGGAGTAGACCCTCCAGGTTTTTCTAATGGGACTTATTGCGACCCATATGGAAGGTGCGGCCCTGGATTTGCCAAAGGTTATCGCGTAAGGATGCAAGTTTACGAGGATGGCTATTGGATCGTTAGTGCAATGACACAACAGGGGGGTGAAAATTATCATGGTGAATGCGGTGCAACTGTCTATGGAATTACTGGAGATTACGGTACGTATATCCCGGTGGAGGAAGGTTACACCTCTGCTGATTGCAGCTCCTGGACTGCAAAGGGGTTTTCCGTGGCTTCACCAGTAGTAACTGCAGGAAAAACCTTACTTAAGGAACCCAATAGCTCAAGAGGAGTTCTGGTTGATGGGCTTAGGCTGCCTCAAACAGGTGACGTCTACAATTTGACAGCCAAAGGAAAAATTAAAAATGGCGGTGGTGGTGCCTACGGGGCTTCAACCTGCATAGTTACTGTTCCTTAAAATTCAAGATTCTGCGATTATATGAAAGTGATGAGTTTGTTAAAAGTAATTGCTACACAATAAATAACCCAATTGATGTTAATGGCGCTAAATATAGAGATTAAGCAACCTGAGGGAATATCCCTTGCAAGCAGGTTAGGTCTATTGATGTTACTGGCTCTAGTTACCTGGCTGTATTCAGGTGAACTAAAAGCCCATCAGAACTTTTACTTCCATCCAATAGATGCCGCCTCAGCATCCAATCTTAAGGAAGAAACAGCAACCAACACAGGATCCAATTCAGGGACACCTCCCGTTCCTCTTGCCGCAGATGAATTTATTATGAATGGAGAATTGACCGTCAACCAGGGCTGTCTTATTTCAGTCAATACCACGTTCAGGATTTCTCCAACAGGTACCGTAAATAATTCTGGAACCATGGAATTGAGGGACATGGTAACTGTAGAAGGAGCAATGAATGGCACTGGCCTCAACGGCAACATGGTGCTGAACGGTACCCAATCAACACAAGGGGTTTCTACCACTGGTGCAGGCAACAGCTTCCACCACCTTGAACTTGACAATCCTTTTGGCGCTAACCTGCTGAGTGACTGTACTGTTGGCGGCATGCTAACCCTTACTAATGGCGTTCTGTCAACCGACACCAACACCTTGATATTGACCTCTACTGACCCCCTGGACCTACCCGCTGCGGATCCGCCAGCACCTAATTTTGTTTATGGGAATTTGCGAAAACACATTTTGAGCAACACTCAAAATACCTATACCTTCCCGGTAGGGTTGGGCGCCCTTGCAACTCACTATTTTCGTGCTGACCTGACCTCCAACGCTTTGGTTGGGGTGGACTATGTCACCGTATCAGTAAGTCCTATTACTGAATTGCCCGGTGACGATGGTTCAATAGTCGCCACACAGGATGGAACACCAATAATTGATGTGCATGCTGATGCAGAATGGTCAATCACCCCTAATGCGGCAATATCATCCGGCACCTATGACCTCGACCTCTATGTAGGCAATACTACCTCAGGCATCGTTAGTAATACCTTCACAATACTCAAAAGGCCAGGTAATTCCACCCTCTATTCTGATTGGCAATCACATGATGGCACGACTCAAATACCTGCATCCAATGCACCTGGTAGGGTAGCAGGGCCGGGTGGATTTGCCCGCAAGATGGGATTTGATGGATTCTCCAAGTTTGGTATTGGGAGCGGTGCCAGCCCCCTTCCGATTGAGCTGCTCTATTTTAATGCGGTACCCAATGACCAGATGGTGGATGTTATCTGGACAACGGCCAGCGAGATAAACAACGATTTCTTTACCGTTGAAAGAAGTAAAAATGGTATTGACTTTGAGATGCTTGTAGAACTTCCAGGGGCAGGTACCAGCAATCAGGTACTGGAGTATAGCAGTAAAGATGATACGCCTTATAATGGCCTTTCTTATTATCGCCTCAAACAAACAGATTACGACGGCAAGTATGAATACTCCAAGACGGTAGCCGTAAATCTACAGGAACCAGGGAAGCAATACATGTACCCTAACCCTGCGCACGACTTATTACACATTGACCTCGGTGATTCATTGAGCAACATCCAGGTAGTGGTTGAATCGCTTAATGGGCAGAAGGTCCTTTTTTACACCGGGGCTTCACACAGCCAAATACATACACTGGATATTAAAGACATCTCAGCGGGCATCTATTTTCTCCGCATTTATTCACGCGATAAAAATGAGGTCATGAGGTTTATCAAATTGTAATGGTCCAATGTTTAATGAAAATTTATATGCTGGCACAAAATTCCATCACATCAGGAAATCAAAGGCGCTTAAGTTATGAAACGTACAAATCTTAAAAATCTGTCACAGCAAAAGGGCAACCCAAAAAAACAACAGCGTCTTATCAGTGAATGTTGAAAAATGGCAAAGGTAACAGAGCCACGGGAAAAATAATTCAGTATTAAATATATAAAAACCCAAATCATGAAAACACTGATCACAATACTTACTGGTATGCTGATGCTAGCCCTTGGCAATTTTTCTAGTGCACAAACTTGCCAGGCAAGCTATACTTATTCTATAAGTGGTAGCAGTTGCTATGTACAGTTTATCAATACCTCTACAGGGGCATTCTCCTATGTTTGGGATTTTGATGACGGCAATACATCAGCACTAACATCTCCTATTCATTTATACAATAGTAATGGAAACTATTGGCCTGTGCTTTTTGCCTATGACTCACTAGGGAACTTATGCGATTCAGCCTATCAACCGATAACGTTAAATTGCAGCAACCCCTGTAA
>DTRK01000176.1 GCA_012965955.1 Flavobacteriales bacterium | reverse complement strand
ACTAGAAATCTCAATTTTCAAACACGTGTGGAAGCTGGAGGACTTAGCTTTTCGCACAATTTTATGAATTATATACCTGAAGAAAGTCGAATACATCCCTATATGTCATTGGGAATTGAAGGATTTAATTTCAACTCAAAAGGTGATACGCTTGACGCTAATGGCAACCCATACTATTATTGGTCTGATGGTACAATACGCACGGAGCAAGAGCTTGGCAGCAATACCAACGCATCAACAACTGAACGCGATTTCTTGTATGAATCGGATTTGCGAGAAGCGAATTTAGATGGACTGGACCGGTACTCGCAGTTTTCGTTCGCAGTACCTGTTGGTGTGGGTGTTCAGTATCGCATTAACCGAAGGCTGGTGGTTGATTTAGGCACCGAAATGCACTTCACATTTACCGATAATTTGGATAATGTGAACTCATATGGGAGTGGTGTTAGAGAAGGATCTGCAGATCTTGAGCGCTTCCTGTACACTTCTATAGCATTACGCTATAATATTGGTCAGGATGTCCCTGAGCCGCCAGAGCAGCCAGAGGATACATGTTTGGTTGATGATGACGGTGATGGAGTAAACAATTGCATCGATGAGTGCCCCGACACGCCTGATTCGGTGGCTGTAGACTCCGTAGGTTGTCCCACAGACACCATTGTAGAAGATTCTGTTAAAACCGACTCGTTATGGACCGTACTCCTCGGAAAATATGGCCCTGGAGAATTCCCAACTCCTGAGTTTATCAATCAGGTACTCAGTATTCCAGATGTATGGACGGAGGTAGTAAATGACACTACGTATTATATTAACAAGCTCTATGACAACCCGGAGGAGGCGGAAGTACAGCGATTAAATATCACGAGTAATACAGATATCAAAGACAGTAAAGTCATTCTATGGAAACCTATGATAATTTACAATGCAAAGATTGATCAGGATAAGGTAAATAGTATGCTGGACACTGCTGTTCAATTGAGCAAAGAAGATGTGTTCTTCCGTGTACAAATTGGCGCTTTTAGCAGGCTAATTCCTTCCGATTTCTTTAAGGTATCTGACGTCGTTATGATTCCAGGCAAGGATGGTTTGTTCAAATATGTCACCGGTAATTATAAAAACGACTATGATGCTGCGGAGGTTCATAAATTGGAGATGATCGACCAGGGCTTTTACGATGCATTTATAGTAGTTTACAGAGGCGGGGAAAGAGTTACCTTGGCTGATGTCGGAATCACCCGAGACGAGGAGAATTTAGATTCTGCAGGAGTGTCCATACCGACACCAGAAAAGCAGGGAATTATGTTTAAAATTCAGATATATGCGTCAAAAGATCCGATTTATATGGTGCCGGTGAATTTTAAGGGACTTGAAAACGTGGAAGAATATGAAGATGATGGTTTATTCAAGTACACTTATGGAGGAGCACCAAGTTTTCAATACGCCAGTGATGTACTGCTCAATCAAATGCGAAGGATAGGTTACAAAGATTCTTTCGTAGTAGTATTCCTAAATGGAAAGCGTATCACACTAGACAAGGCTTTTGAACTTGAAGACCAGAATGATTAAAGTAGTTTAACATCTGCTTAGATCTACGCTCCCTATTTTAATCCACTATTGCATTTGATTCATTTCATTAATACTTTTGCTGTTCTGCTTATTAATAACAAAAAAAAGAAATTGAGTTATGGAGGATATGAAAGAGCAAATTAAGATTGCCTTACTGGCAGTTATTGCTGGAACGCTAATAGTACAAGTTGTGATCTCGCCTTACGGGGACGCTGTAGTTGCTGAACCTGAAGCAATGTCGAATCCGGCAGCGTCACCTCTTCCTGCAGCTTTACCCCAATCACTGAACAATACGCCGAACCCTATAGCTGCACAAGCGACTAAAATTGAAAAACCAAAAGGACCGGTGACGAGCATGATCTTTGCACAGAACTCCCATGATTTTGGGAACATTATACAGAACAGCACAACCAATCAACACACGTTTACTTTCACCAATACTGGAACAAATCCTTTGATTATTTCGAATGCAAAGGGATCATGCGGCTGTACCGTTCCCAAATGGCCCAAGGAGCCTATTCCACCGGGAGGCACAGGAACTATTGAAGTTGAGTACAAACCTGGTAGTCAAAAGGGTAGCCAGAAGAAAACCGTTACGGTTACAGCAAACACTGAACCAGCTGACACCCGTCTGTCTATTAGCGCTGTTGTTGAAGAAGAACCTCAGTAAACGGTAATTCTTCAACTTTGCAATCCTTGGATTGACAATTATTTGGCTCTGCCAGATATAGAAGGTGACTTGTCCATCAAATTTATTTAGGCTTTAGGCATGCTTTTCCTTACGTATTACGTTGAATTCATGTTTAACCGCGATTAGATACCTTTCGTCTAATAATGTTTCTGTATCTAAACATTTATTACTAAAATTGATGCGTAGAATACAATAATTAACAGTGGATCTTTGACAGCATAATGCGTAGAGCTCGCTACTATACAATATTCATATTTTGCATCGCGTTTCTCAATTTTGCCAGCGTATCCGCACAGGATTCTACTGCTGCAGAGAGTGCAGGCGACTGGGTGATATTTCAAAAGACGAATTCAGATATGCCTGATAATAATGCCCTGAAGATCGTGCTGGATAAGGATGGAAGCAAGTGGATTGCCACAGAGAAGGGGGGACTGGTAAGATTGCAAAAAGAGACTGATTGGACAATTTACGAAACGAGTAATTCGGGAATTCCACACAACTCTATCTACGCTATTGCGATTGATTCGAAAGGAGAAAAGTGGATTGGCA
>DTRK01000175.1 GCA_012965955.1 Flavobacteriales bacterium | reverse complement strand
AAGACGATGTCATGCGAAACACCTCGCGGATCATCATCGCTGTGTCTGAATCGCTCAAACTTCCTTGTCTCTTCATTAAAACGATTTACTCCTCCACCATAGGTTCCTACCCAGATATTCCCTCTGCCATCTTCGTATAACGACAATACAGCGTCATTGGATAGGCTTTCCGGATCATTCTCATCGTGTTGGTAGTGAACAAATACCGGTTGAGACGATTCATCCTCATAATCATAAATTAACTTATTGAGCCCACCACCCTGAGTACCAAACCACATATGACCGTGTTTATCCTGAATGATGGCGCGAACGCGGTTGTAAGAAATGCTGTATCGGTCATTTTCCTGAGCTCTCAAATGATAAAAACTGATGTTGCCCAGCTCACTGACCTTATCATGGGTTCCTTCATCCTCAAATACGATCTTATCCAAGCCGGCGTCGGTACCTATCCAAATGCTCCCTTTGTCATCCTGAAAGATGGTGAACACCTTGTTTCCGGCGATACTTCTATCATCCTCTACGTCATTCTTGAAGGATCTAAACTTGTCGTGCTCCCTATCATAGACGTTGAGTCCCCCATCATTTGTTCCGATCCATAGCAGGCCATCTCTATCTTCGAATAGGCACAATATAGTATTGTTGGAAAGGCTGCGTTCGTCAAGTGAGAAATTGGAATAGACGGTAAAATTATAACCATCGTATTTGTTGAGCCCGTCTTCGGTGCCAAACCACATAAAACCCTGACGATCCTGAATAATGGAGAACACGGTGGTCTGTGAGAGACCATCCTCCATAGTAATGTTTGTAAACCTGATATCCTGCGCCTGAAGCCATGGTGCTCCAAGCAGCAATAATACTAGTTGCAGTATAAGTAATGTGCGGTTCACTATTGTACGGAGGTAAGTCCTAAACAATATTAACGATAATTATCCGAGGTTCAAAGGGGTAAGGCCTCTCGGTGAAAGCAGGCTTATACTCTAATTCCAATAACCAGTAAATCGTCCACTTGTTCTCCTTCTCCTATCCAGTCAACCAACGTCTGTTCCAGTATCTCCTGCTGCCTGCCCATGCTCTCACGCTGCATGCTTAGGAACAGTTTTCTCAGCCGCTTGATCATAAATTTTTTACCCTTTTCACCTCCAAATTGATCAGGATAGCCATCTGAGAAAATGTACATGGTATCTCCTTCCTCCAAATCTATCGAGTCCGCCCTGAACTCAAAACCTGCCTCCGTAGATCCACCAATTGGTGTTCTGTCACCTCCCCAAACTCCCATATCCTCTTCATAAGGTTTGAACCCATTCTTCTCTGCAATACCAGAACTTACCATACCTTTTCTGACAAACAGTAACGGATTACCTGCACCGGAGTACTGTACTGATTTCAGTGTCTTATCCCGTTCGCCCAATTCAAATTGCAAAAGTGCCATGTCCATACCATCTTGAGCTTCCTGCTCCTCATCGCGGGTAAAAATCTTTTTTACTCCATCGTTTAAAAGCGTCAGAATGTGGCCCGTATTGTTGCGGTCCTGCTCTAAAACAATTTGGTTCAGCAAGTTATTCCCAATCATAGATACGAATGCTCCAGGAACCCCATGCCCCGTGCAATCACAAGCGGCTATCAATACTTTATCTCCTTTATTGGCAAACCAGTAGAAATCACCACTCACAATGTCCTTAGGTTTGTAGAACACAAAGTGATCTTTAAAAACAGCATCGATCTCAGATAAATTCGGCAAGACAGCTTCCTGTATGTTCTTCGCATAATTAATACTATCCGTAATGTCTTTGTTTTTCTCTTCAATAATCTCTTTTTGTTCTTCTAAAATCTGATTTGACTCCGCCAAAGCGAGGCGGGCAATAATCTCCTTCTTGGTAAGATTAAATCTCGTTTGAATCAGGAGAATTGAAAATATAGCCACCGTAAATGTGAGCAGCCCTCCATTTATCATGATCTCCTCCAGACCAAGCGGACTGTAGAGGTAAAGGAATATGATATTCGCTATTATCGACAAACCGACGACTATATATGAGTAGATCACCTTCCAAAAGACCACCATGCCTGCACCGATGAACAATGCCACATAAGCGAACGTATGCTTTTGGAATGCCTCTGCATCCATTACCCCATACATGTATGCGTTTTGGAGAGAGATCCCAAGCACTGGAATAAACGCCACCATTTCAACAGATATTTTCTTTCGAAAAGCGAGTCCTAATAAACTGAGAGCAGCCACCACCAGCCTGATTACAAAGAACTCTTCCCAACGGTCTGGCATTACAGAAATATCACTTAGCACCCATAATGGGTCAAGAACCCCAGCTAACCAGCACGCAATAATGTGATACTTGGTAGCTACCTTCTTTAATTCTTCTTCCCAGACTTGCATATCATAACTTTATACCTAATTAGCGATATATTATTTACTTGATCCGGTTCTTCCATCTACTCTATCAGGATCGAGGGTGGAACTGGATGATCTCCGTCCTGAGATAATCCCGATCTAAATGCGTATATATTTCGGTAGTGGTAATGGACTCATGCCCCAACATCTCCTGAACCGCACGAAGGTCAGCTCCACCTTCAATAAGGTGCGTAGCAAATGAGTGCCGGAAAGTGTGAGGAGATATGTTCTTTTTAAGGCCAATTGCCACTGCAAGGGCTTTAATAATCTTGAAAACCATGACTCTGCTCAGTCCTGAGCCGCGTTTGTTGAGGAAGAGCGTATCGACATATTCATCTTTGATGTCCAAATGTGGCCGGACATTCTCCTTGTAGATGGTAATATGCTTTAGTGCCACGGATCCCA
>DTRK01000174.1 GCA_012965955.1 Flavobacteriales bacterium | reverse complement strand
ACCAAGAGCTGCAGCTTTTTCCCAATCTGTACACGCTCCGTCTGGATCTCGAAGCATTTCTTTGGCAATGCCCCTATTTAAATACGCATATCCATACTTTGGATCCAGCTTAATAGCCATACTCGCATCAGAGACAACACCCTTATAATCTGCAAGCTTACATTTAGCCGCTGCCCTGTTGTTGTAGGCATAGGCATACTTGCTATCCAACTTTATAGCCTCTGTGAAATCTACAATGGCTCCATTATAATCTTCCAATTCATACTTCGCCGAACCTCTGTTGTTGAATGCCAATACATAATCGGGCTTGATCTTTAAAGCCAGGGAGTATTCCAGTACTGCGCCTTTATTGTCCCCCATGTTTCTCTTGATGCTGCCTAAGTTATTATAGGCAAGGGCCAATTTCGGATCCTTTTGAATAGCCATGGCATAGTCTGCTGCCGCTCCCTTGTCATCTTCGAGCATTCTCCTGGCACTTCCTCTATCATTATAAGCCTTGGCATTTTGGGGATCGTATTGAATACAATTCGTGAAGTCTGCTTTTGCGCCCAGGTAGTCTTGCAGTTGAAATTTGATGCTTCCACGATAATAATATGCTTTTGCATCCTTGGGGCTTACCCTGATCGCACCGTTATAGTCAATTACTGCATCCTCTAAGTTATTCAATGCATAATTGGCTTGCCCCCTGCTGAAATAAGCCGTTGTTGAATCTGGCCGCAGCTTAATCGCTACGTCAAAATCGGCAATAGCGCCTTTGTAGTTCTTCAAATCAGACCTGACAGCACCGCGATTGCGGTAGGCTTTCTCGAAAGCAGGCTTTACTTCAATAGCCTTGGTAAAATCCTCCAGGGCCCCGGAAAGAGCCCCACCTTGGTATTTAGCGATGCCGCTATTGTAGAACTTCTCGGCCTCCATATCGATCTCGTCAAATTCAGCCTTAACAGTATCCGAAGCAGACCCGGCAACCGTTGAATCTGCCACACCGTCTTGAGCATAGACTCCAACGAGGCTTCCAGAGATTAGTAAGAGAATGAGGGCTATCCTGTTCATGTGGACAAAAATAGAAATTATTATAAATACCGAAGCAAATGTTGAAAACCTTAATAACATGCACCTTTGTGACTTGAGTTTCTTTGATAGTTTTGGTACATTGTACAGATAATAACCGAATCGCTTTGCGCAAATATCTAGCCAAATACTGCCTCTGCATGGTAATTCTATGCTGGGGGTACTGCACGTCTTTGAATGCTGCATCTTGTGTTGGCTTAAACTTCACTATATCTTCTACTCTCGTGGTTGCTTGCAAGGATTCATGTACAGCACAGATTACATTGAATGGAGCACCTACTGGAGGGTCTGGCAACTACTCTTATTTATGGTCCAGTGGCCAGACGACGTTGTTTGCCCAAAATTTGTGCGCCGGAACAGTTACTCTAACAATCACAGATGTTGGAAATGCCTGTGATACGGTGGTTTCATTTATTGTCACCGAACCCACTGCTGTAACAGGTAATATCATTAGCGTCCCAGCATGTAATGGGCAGTGCAATGGCTCGGTGCTGCTTGTAGCCTATGGAGGCGGAGGTGGACCGGGAAGTCCTTATGATTACACCTTCTATGGCCCGTTGGTAACTGATAGCGTGCTTGGTACCATCGACTCTCTTCAAACCATTTCCGGTTTATGCCCTGGAAATTACAGCGTGTTATTAACTGACCCCCTCGGGTGCCAAGGCACTGCCACAGGCGTCGTGACAGAAGCAACACCTCTGGTACCTACGATCACATTATCAACTAACGCTAGCTGTCCTTCTGTTTGTGATGGCCTCACTAATTCGACAGCATCTGGCAGCATACCTCCCTATTCATTCTCATGGGACGACCCAGCTATGCAAACAACTGCGAATGCCACCGCTCTATGTGGCACAGTGGCGGGAATAACTTATACGTTAACCGTTACGGATTCTCTAGGTTGCACTGCGACAGACGCGGTAGCTATCCAGGAACCTGAACCAATCACCCTTACTTTCTCGACCACCGACCCAACTTGCGGTGGTACTTGTGATGGGTCAGCCATAATTACAAATATTGCAGGTGGCACTTCTCCCTATACGTACTCGTGGAGTTCTGGACAAACGAGCAGTACCGTTATTAACGCTTTGTGTCCTGGTACAGGTTCAGTGACAATCACAGATGCGCGCGATTGTGACACCACGATCAACTTCACCCTTGCGCAAGCACCGGAGCTGGAGGGTGATATCGTACCATTCTCTGATTGCGATGCTGCTGGAAATCTTACGGCTACCGCCACTGTAAGCCCAACCTCCGGGACAAGCCCATACACCTACTCCTGGGATGATCCGGCATTGCAGTCCACACAAACCGCGATTGGATTGACTATTGGACAGACATATAACGTAATTGTTCTGGATGCAAGCGGGTGTCGGCTAGATGCCAGCACTACCATTCCAATTGTGCTTTGTGAACTGGTAATACCAAACACTTTCTCTCCCAATGACGATGGCTTCAATGATACCTGGATCATTGAGAATCTTATAAATTATACTGCGGCTAAACTCAAGGTTTACAATCGCTGGGGCGACATTGTATTTACCTCTACCGGTTATAATAAGCCCTGGAAAGGCAAGTCGGCAGGAGCGAATCTGCCAGCAGCGGTATACTACTACGTCCTGGAGGTGCCAGAGACTAAGAAGAATTACGCAGGACAAGTGACAATAGTAAGATAAAGAATATGCGAAATACATATCTCATCATTGTTATACTACTTATGCCCCTGTTGGGATTGGCCCAGCAGACCCCGCATTATACCATGCACATCTTTAACAATTACATGATCAATCCAGCGGTTACAGGAGCCACAAAATGCTGGGAAGCCAATGCGGGATACCGCACCCAATGGGTAGGTTTTCCCGGAGGTGGCCCAGTCACCATGTTTGCAAATGTACATGGACGCTTAAACAGCAAAAGATCAAACAAAAGGACATTTGAAGGGCTAGGAGTTTATTTTATCAAGGACGCAACTGGCCCGATGAGTACCATTGGAGGGCAGGTATCATACGCATTTCATATCCCTATAAACCGCAAGTACACAACAGCTTTAGGCCTGTCAGCAGGGGTGCAACAGTTCGCATTAGATGCTGGCACGCTTACACCTTACAACCCTACTGACCCGGCAGTTTCCAATTCCAGCAGCCTTCTGCCGGATGCCAATTTCGGAATTTGGATGTACTCCAGTGACTTTTTCATGGGTGCTGCCGCAAGGCAATTGTTCCCACTGACCATCTCAGGAACGGGAATCCGTATGTTGGATCATCTATACTTCACGGTTGGCTACAGGGTTCTGGTGAACCGAACAATATCCATTATTCCCTCAGCGCATGCAAGTATTGGATTCATCACCCCTCTTCAAATTGATGCTACACTAAGAGTGGATTGGGGCAACAAGTTCTGGATAGGAGTTGCATATAGAAAAGTTGAAGGAGTAGCTGGATTGGTCGGATTTAATATTGGCCCTATGATAAAATTGGGCTATGCCTATGACTACACCCTATCGAAAATAGGCGGCTACAGCAGCGGCGCGCACGAGATCATCCTGGGTTTCAGGCCGAAGTGCAGCAGAGGCAGCAATAGCAAAATCTGCCCGGCATATATGTAGCACTTCTACAGACTCCAACACAGAGCCAAAACATTACTCACACAAAACCTTCTTTCTTGTAGGCGGAACGATGATTGAAGGTCTTTCGCTCATATTTCTTTAATTTCGGCATCACTATTCAAAAAAACCAAAGACATGCGTAGCCTTCAACACTCATTAACGATTGCAATGATCTTGTTCTTCAGCGTGCAGCTGTCAGCACAGAAGAAGATCGACTATCCCAATACCAGGAAAGGAAATCACATTGATGAATACCACGGAGTAAAGGTTGCAGATCCCTACCGTTGGTTAGAAGATGACAGATCTGAAGAAACCGCAGCGTGGGTATTGGAGCAAAATGCAGTTACCGAGGCCCATTTGAAGGAAATCCCGTTTAGAAATTACCTCAAGGAACGGTTAACGAAGATCTGGAACTATCCTAAAATAGGGGCTCCTTTCCGGGAAGGGGAGTATTATTTCTTTTTCAAAAATTCAGGAATTCAGAATCAATCGGTCCTGTATTATCAAAAAGGGCTGAAAAGTGAGCCGGAAGTCTTGATTGATCCCAACAAATTGTCAGATGACGGCACGACAGCGCTCTCCAATTTTTTCGTTTCTCATGATGGGAAATACGCGGCCTATAGTGTATCCAGGGCGGGATCAGACTGGAAGGAGTTTTTCGTGATGGAACTGGCCACGAAGAAAAAACTGGATGACCATATCGAATGGGTCAAATTCTCAGGTGCTAGCTGGAAAGGACATGGCTTCTATTATAGCCGATATGATGCGCCAAAGGAAGGGGCAGAATTAACCAATAAAAATGAATTTCATAAGGTCTACTATCACAAGGTAGGGACCTCTCAAGAGCAGGATCAGCTCATCTATCAGGATACGCAAAATGCCTTGCGGAATTTTTACGCAAGAGTAACAGATGATGAAAAATACCTGATCATCCATGGGTCAGAAGGCACCAGTGGGCAGTCATTTTACTATAAGGACCTTACAACTGCAAATCAGGAATTTCACGCCATTGATGAGAATTTTGACTATGAATATTCCGTGATCGACCACTTTAATGGACAGCTCTTGGTGCAGACCAACAATAAGGCGCCGCGTCATCGCCTGGTTTTAATTGATCCTGTAAGGCCAGAAGAAAAAGACTGGATAGATGTCATCCCTGAAGCCACGGAAGTATTGCGCGGAGTGACTCTAGCTGGCGGTAAGGTTGTCGCCCAATATATAAAGGACGCGACGAGCAAAGCGTATATCTACGAACTTAGTGGCACCCGCGTGGGTGAGATCAAATTACCTGGCCTTGGAACCATGTCAGGATTATCTGGAAAGAAAACAGATACCCTCGCATTTTATAAGTTCAGCACCTTCACCGATCCGGGATCAGTCTATAAATACAATACTATTACTGGCAAGTCGAGTATTTACACGGAGCCGGAGACCACCTTTGACCTGTCCGATTTTGAAACTGAACAAATGTTTTACAAGTCCAAGGATGGGACTATTATTCCCATGTTTATCGTCCACAGGAAAGGACTGAAAATGGACGGGAACAATCCCACGCTGCTATATGGATATGGAGGATTTGATATCAGCATTACTCCGCGATTCAGTTTGTTCAACACGGTCTTTCTTGAAAATGGTGGGGTGTATGCGGTTGCCAACATCAGGGGAGGTGGCGAATATGGCGAAACATGGCACAAAGCCGGCACCAAACTGCAAAAACAAAATGTATTCGACGATTTCATTGCTGGGGCTGAGTACCTGATAGAGCAAGGATATACGAATTCTGAAAAGCTGGGTATATCCGGACGATCAAATGGGGGACTTTTGGTAGGAGCATGCATGACCCAAAGGCCAGAGCTTTACAAAGTAGCGTTCCCGGCAGTGGGCGTTATGGATATGCTGCGATTTCACAATTTCACAATTGGATGGGCCTGGACAGGCGACTATGGCTCCAGCGACAATGAAGAGGAGTTCAAGTACTTATTGGGCTACTCTCCAATCCACAATCTCAAAAAAGGAACAGCATATCCTGCAACGATGGTGACCACCGCTGACCACGACGATCGTGTTGTTCCAGCTCATTCATTCAAGTTTATCGCTACTCTACAGGAAATGCATGGTGGAGATCTTCCGGTACTGGGTAGAATTGAAGTAGATGCAGGCCATGGCGCCGGCAAACCAGTTTCCAAGCGCATTGAAGAAAACACTGACCTGCTGTCCTTTCTATTTTACCATCTGGGGATGACCCCAACGGTGAAGTAATCAGCCCTCGTCCTGCGCAGGTTCGTATTGAGGTTTGAGACCGAGCTTCCGGAATACGATAATACCAACTAGTCCCGCAATGAAGAGCAGCGATGAGATAATCTCCGCCTGGGTGATATCTGAACCGAAGATGTGATACACCTCATTGACTCTGATCTTCTCGATAAAGAAACGCTCAACACCATTCAATATCAGATAAACAGAGAACATCATCCCGGGAACATTGAGCTTCTTTCGTAAGGCCCAGAGCAAACAAAACATTGCAATGCAAACCGTCGCTTCATATAGAGGAGTGGGCCAGGCATTGCCTGTAATACTGTCATAGCCGTTATGAATGAAGTCAGTTTTCAAGTTAATGCCGAGTACATTATTGGGGTAGTCATAAGCCCATGCCCAATCAGGCAGGAAGGATAACCAATCAGGTTTGGCTGCGTCGTTGGGGATGCCCCAATCGCCATCTCCTGCTACCTGACAGCCTATCCGGCCTAGCCCATAAGACAGCATCAGTCCCGGCCCCGCACTATCAAGCATGTGAATGATGCCTAAGTTATTTTTGTGGGTATAATATAATACGGCCGCCGATCCGCAGATCAAGCCCCCGTAAAAGGTAAGTCCGCTAAAAGATGTCAGGGCTCCAATTGGGTCTGCCAGCAGCTCATCCAGGTTCTCCAAATTGTGGAAGATCTTGGCGCCTAACATACCCGCAACTGCTGCGATCATCACAATGTTTCCAATCAGCTCATGTGGGTGTATCAGCTGTTCCACCTCCTTTGGTGTATCCAATCGTTGCTTGTTACTCTCCCTAACCCTGAGATAAACGGAGATAACAGCTCCAATAACTCCACCAATCCAACTGCCACGGAGAGAAATAATAAAGGCCGCTGGATCATCAACAAGGTCCGGATAGTGAAAGATGGCCTCCAATAGCTTAAATCCCAAGACAAATCCAAGCGCTCCAGCCGAGATCAATCCCATTTTGGAAACCGCTTCTCCGACCATTCTTTTAGTCCTCTTGGCAGGCAGGAATCCCTCGCGCTCCTTCCGCTTCATCTCCAGCTGGAGCGCATAGGCACCGAACAGAAAAGCCAACGCTACAAAAAACCCAAAGCTCTGGATCGGCAAGGGGATATTGATGCCAAAGAGGTCATAGATCATATCTGTGATAGTAGGATACATTGTCTAGTAGCTGGTTGCGGGGTGTTGGGTGTTAGTTGCGGAAGAGAGATTATCGGGCATGGCAGTCATGACTCCGTCCACGTTGGTTCTGCAAAGCTCAACCGATATAATGCTGTTCTCTAATCCTTCCGTGTATTCCGTGACCACCTTCACGTAGTTTTCTGTAAATCCGTTGATGCTGCCATCCCCATTCTTTGATTCGAAGAGTACGCTTCCTTCGGTATTCTCAAAATTATGGTAAAATGACCTCCGCTTTTTATCTGATAGTGTGTGCAGCATCTTGCTACGCTCCTTGCGAACATAGAGTGGAACCGCATCTTGCATCACAGCTGCCGGCGTGTTCTCTCGCTCAGAGTAGGTGAATACGTGTAAGTATGAAATATCCAGGCCGTTAATGAAATTATAGGTTTCCATAAATTCTTCTTCCGACTCACCCGGAAATCCAACAATTACATCCACCCCTATCGCACAATGAGGCATCAGGTATTTGATCTTATCCACTCTATCTGCATACAATTCCCTCAAATAACGTCTCCTCATGCTTTTCAGTATGGTATTTGACCCAGACTGTAAAGGGATATGAAAGTGGGGCATGAACCGTTTTGAATTGGCCACAAAATCAATGATCTCATTGGTAAGCAAGTTCGGCTCAATAGAAGATATCCTAAATCTATCTATGCCCTCCAGATTATCCAACTCGCTGATCAACCCAAGAAAGTTCTCCTTTTTGGCACCATCTTCAGCATCCTTGTTATGGCCAAAATCCCCAATATTGACACCGCTGAGCACCACTTCCTTTACTCCCCTGACCGCTAACTCCTTGGCTGATTCAATTGTTTTAGCAATGCTCTGGCTTCTGCTATTGCCTCTAGCCAGCGGTATCGTGCAAAAGGTGCAGGAATAATCACACCCATCCTGAACTTTCAAAAATGACCTGGTCCTGTCACCATGAGAAAAAGCCGGCTTAAACTCATTGACATGATCGATCTCGCACGAGTACACCTTCCGCTCAACCCCTTGCTCTTTCATCCTTACATGTTCCAACATATTGTACTTTTCAGAAGCACCCAAAACTATATCAACTCCTGGAATATCAGCAATTTCATCTGGTTTGAGTTGGGCATAACAACCTGTCACAGCTATAAGGGCTTCAGGGGCATTTCTTCGTGCCCTGTTGACAATGTTGCGGCATTTCTTGTTCGCTGCATCAGTCACAGAACATGTATTGATCACATAGACATCCGGAGAAGCTTCAAAATCGACCTTCTGATATCCCCCATCAATAAATTCTCTGGCAATGGTAGAAGTCTCAGTAAAGTTCAACTTACATCCAAGCGTGTAAAATGCGACGGTTTTTTCAACTCTCATCGAGGTCTTAACTTTAGTGGCAGGCAACCGCGAAATTACAAAATCTCTTTGGCTTAGAATCCATATCTTGTGAAGATGAAAAAACTCAATGATACGTCCTGGAATTTCTTTCGATTACATCTGAAAAACATGCAAAAAATAATATTCTACGCTTCGCTTAGTGTCGGTTCTATACTACTGGTGCTGCCCTCCTGCAATGAAACAAAATCTGTTGACAGCACTTATGCTGATCAGGAAGGAACTGCGCTCGTTGTACTTGGAACCATTCAGGATGCTGGCTCTCCGCAAGCTGGGTGTAATAGGAAATGCTGTGCAGGCCTATATAGATCCCCAGATGTTAATCGCAAGGTAGTTTCAATAGGGGTTATAGATTATGCAGCTGGCAAGAAATGGATGTTTGAAGCCACTCCTGATTTCACCTCACAAGTAAATATGCTAAATGATCACCTTGGAGTTGAAGATGGAGCAACACCTGATGGCATCTTCCTCACCCATGCCCATATTGGGCATTATACAGGACTTATGTATCTGGGAAAGGAGGCCATGGGCGCCAGCTCAGTGCCGGTGTACGCAATGCCCAGAATGAGGAAGTTCCTCACGGAAAACGGCCCTTGGAGCCAGCTTGTGTCTAATAATAACATCACGCTCCAACCCATGGAGGACAAGGTGACAATCCAGCTCACACCAGGCCTGAAAGTCACTCCTTTCCTCGTGCCTCATCGCGATGAATTCTCTGAGACCGTTGGATACCGGATTGAAGGCCCCACAAAGAAAGTGTTGTTCATCCCCGATATTGACAAATGGGCGAAATGGGAGACGTCGATCATGGAAGAAATTCAAAAGGTTGACCTGGTATATCTGGATGCTACCTTTTACGATGGAGAAGAACTTAATTACCGTGCAATGTCCGAGGTTCCACACCCATTTATTGTAGAGAGCATGGAGTTGTTTAAGGATCTACCCGCCTCAGAAAAAAGCAAAATCCACTTTATCCATTTCAATCATACCAATCCCGCTCTTGACAAAAGCAGTATGAAATATGCAGAAGTTATAAACAATGGTTTCAAGATAGCGGAGACCGGCGAGATGGTAAAACTTTGAATTACAATGATCCAAACACCCACCTTAATAGTCGATGAGGATAGATGCAGGACAAACATTCGTGCAATGGCCGATAAAGCCAGGCGCAGCAATGTAATCTTCCGGCCACATTTTAAAACCCATCAGTCACATGAGATTGGTAATTGGTTCAGGGACGAAGGGATCGCTTGCATCACCACCTCGTCACTTACCATGGCCGATTATTTTACGAGGGACGGATGGAACGATATTACTGTAGCATTTCCCGCTAATGTTCTGGAAATAGACCTTATCAATCGGCTGGCACATTCGATAACGCTAACTCTGGTCGTTGAATCACCAGCAACCGTGCATGAGCTGGCCAAAAGGCTCACAGGGCACATCAACATTTATATTAAACTTGATATTGGCTATCACAGAACAGGAATTGCTCCGGAAAGCGAAGAGTTGATCAGCGAAATGCTGGAAGCTATTGAATCGAGCGAACGCATGACTATAAACGGCTTCCTGGGTCATGCCGGACATAGCTATGCCTCAGCCAATGCCGGTGAGATTGCCAGAATTCACGAAGAAAGCACCCGGCTAATTGTGGATACAAGGAAGAAATACTCAGCGCAATGGT
>DTRK01000173.1 GCA_012965955.1 Flavobacteriales bacterium | reverse complement strand
AATCTTTATGAGGATATTAAAGGGGCCGTTCAAAACTATATTTCTGATGTGAAGTCACAGGAATTCCCCAATGACAAAGAACAGTATTAAAGTGGGCAATTCGTGCCGTCATTAGCGTCTCCGCCGCGTCATACAATTGTTGGCCTTAACTCATACGGCCGAATACCAGGAGCGATAAAGAGGACATAACGTGACCCTGGGCGAAGTCGAAAGGGAACAGAATATCGCGATCACAGTGAACTAGAGGACCCCCCGCTCCACCAGATCATTGACAAGATGAGGACGCAAGAATTGATTTAGTTCGTAAACAATCTCTTCCAGAACTTCGGGTTCATCTTCGATATCCTGCGCTTGTATTCTGCCAGGGGAGCTATAAACAATTACCCCAGCACGCCGCAACAAATTAACCTGAGCTATGACGGTCTCTACTGGCAAGTGCGACACACGTTTCAATTTCGCAACAGTCATCCTCTTATGCAAAATAAACTGTATAATGATCAGCAGCCAATCTGGATTCATATACCGCAATCGGTCAAGGTTAGGTATCTTGGCCTCCTTAATTTTAACAAGTCCTGTCCCCTTCGAAACAGATAAGTCGGCTGCTTTGTCACTCAGGCTTACTGTGTGAATATTACTGATCCAGGCGTTAAGTGCCACTCCTACATTACCCTTTGAGTAGTTAAAGTGTTTAGAGAATAATCGTGCTTGTCTCCATCCCGAAATATCGTCCTCACGTGTGTTATTGAGCCTATATTTAATTCCGGTAGATTTATGTCTAAAAAGGACTATATCCTTAATTTCCTCTGCGCTAAATGGTTCACACTCCAACATTTTCTGGAAACTGTCTGAGAAGTTTGTGAGACGGTTGATGTATCTGAAGCTATGGATATTGCCATTGAAAATAAAGAACAACCTACCACCATATTCATTAATGACCTTCAGTATTTGCTCTATAACGACAAGGCCATCCTTGCTCCTCTCCCACCACAGCTCAATGTCATTGAATATAAATACGCTGTCTTTCCCGACATCCTTCAAGGATCTCACTTTCCCACCCACCTTTAAGTCATCGCGATCGTTGATCACCTTTTGAATTGATTTTCCAAATACGTTAATATCTATCGAACCAGCATCTGGTGGATTCACCTGGTATATCTTTCTCTTGTTGAAATATTTCCCAGCTATGTACTGGCTTAGGTAAGTCTTTCCGGCATTTTGTTCCCCCAAGATCAGCAGGCCTCCAGTTGACAACGAATCCTGTCTGGCCAGGCTCTGCCTGAATCTGTGAATCGCCTTCCTCGCCTCCAGGAGAATTGTACCTCTACCTGTCCAAAATGCGCGGTCAACATTCTGTTTGCCCAAAAAGAGCTGGCGGTAATAGAAAGGCAGCTTATCCAACACTTGCAAATCAGGTGAAACACCTTCAATTATTGTCAGCAATTCATCTAGTCTCAGCTCGCCATCTTCCTCATCCGCCTTCCACATTGCTGCCGAGATACTGAGCTTCCCTGAAGAGAGAGACAACTTTCTGGCCGCTAATAAACTCTCACTCCTTCTGTACCAAATCTTGGCAATCTTATTTCGCAAGCCCGGTTTAATCGAACGAAATCGATCTAGTAATGATGTTCTCTTCTTGGTTTTCTTGATGTACTCCTTGAGGTTTCCAGCTGACGAAATGATCTGGTCAGGCTCTAAGCTCGCAACTGTCTTCTTGAGCGCCTCCGGCAATTCAGTAAGAGCCACTTTCTTCTGATCTCTTACCTTAGCCAACTCCTTTTGTATCCTTAAGTCGCCTTCATTGACAAAGTCTATTATGCTTTTCTGCAGATCTTCTTTCCTTGGCGTTGCAGGCTTTTCGGATGCATCAGCTTTGGCAACTGATCCGCTTCCTGTAAAGTCTCTATCTGGATTATTAAGGCTGAAAGAAATCAATCGTGTCACATCCTCTGCAATTGTAATGGTCTTCTCTAATTTCAACGGAATGCCGCTCAATAGAAGTCTTATCGGCTCACTTAAATGTGTAAGAATTAGATAGTTGACCAGGCGATTCAATGAAATTGAAACGGAATCAGTTTTTTCAAATTGCCTGCCCTCAAATTGATCAAGTCCCTTCTTTCCCCTGGCAGGTCGCGATTCTCCCATAATCTCGATAGTCTCTGGAAAGATGCTTAATGTTTCCTTAACGTCAGCAAGCAACTTTTCATTGATCTCCTTGTAGAAAACCTTGTCCCTGGCATAGCCCCAATCTGATCTTGTCGACTTGAATTCAGCAAAGGGATCATCCTTGATCAACGCCGCAAACTCCCCTAATTGTTTGTGCTCCAGATCCAAATTATCCAGCACATTGTTGTCAAAATTGTCCTGCACTTTGCTCATTACCTTTTGCACGACCGCGCCTAACTGAACCTGTGCGGTTTGCAACATTAAATCCAGCAGCGCACCGCTTAAAAACAAGGTTTGATTGCGGTACCATAGATCTGGTACTTCTGCAATTTTCTTCCTCAGCTTTTCACCGGTATTGAGCTGCATTTGCTTTCGCCGACTCAGCAACCCGTTGATGTCAGGGCGATTCAGGTCTGCTTTGACAAGAGCTATCGTTTTGGTCAACGCATCTTCAATGACCGTCTTAAGATTGGCGGGCAAGTCATATTCTATCACCTCATCAAAAAGATCTCTTGGCTGACTGCCCTCCACCTCCACTGAATCTTCGGCAGCATTCGCCAATTCAGCAGTGCTTTGCAGCTTTGGCACTTCTCCCACTGATGATTTAGACTTCCCATTACTGGGTTCGAGTAGAGTTCGTTTAATTAACTCCAGTACCTTCCCCTTCTCTTTTTCCAACAGCTCATGCGAAAAGTCCCCTCTAATCAAGCTCTCCTCTACTTCGTTGAAGCTCTGCTTCATGTATGCAAATACTGCCTGGTATCCGGAAATCCTTCGAAATCCTGATTTTCCATAACTCTTCAAGAGGGTATACAGTGCAATGCGAAGTTTACCTGGAAGATGGAAAGTGAGCAATTCCTTGAACGGAATCTTCACTATTATGGGCCGGCGTGTTAATCTGGCCCAGGTACGCTTTCTAAATTTGAACAGCTTGGCTGATACTTTGTCTCCCGGCGTTCCAATGAGTTCCTCTTTGTCATAGTTAACCTTAATAAAGTCCGGACTATCCTCGATAATTTTAGAAATTTCCCTAAAAATCCATTCGTGGCCCTCTTTCAATACATCGCGCTGCATGTGCAGGCTGGTTTCCTGGAAATCCAAAAACAACTTCCGGGAATTATACAGATAGTCACTCTTGACCCTTGCAATTAGTTTCCGATTCTTGGTTTTACCAGCGTGGATAGCATATCCAGTTTGTGTGAAATAGGACGTTGGATCTGGAACTTCCTTGTTCTTTAGGTTGCGCTCCAATTCATCATAACACCGGGTAGTATAATCCGTCAGCCGCTCTGCAAGATGCAAATCAAGGCGACAAGTCTCTCCTAAATATTCGTTGTTGTACTGTACAGCGAGTTTTCGGAACCGTTCCTTTAGGTACGATACGGCGTTAGTGACCTCCTCCTTATCGGTTGGTTTATTGACAGCAGTTCCCTCTTTCACTTCGGAATAATGACAAACGCAAAATTACGGTTGTTTTGTTAAGGGCACCACTAATAATTCATTTCTTTCAAAAAATATAGATAAAATATGAGTGCCCTTAAATGTTTAAAATAATATCGAGAGAGTTTTCAATATGTTTTCTGATTAAATCCTCCTGATGTGGTTGAAACCAGGCAATCTGATCGTCTCGCTTGAACCAGGTAAGCTGTCGTTTCGCATATCTTCTCGTATTTCTCTTGATCTTTTCAATCGCTTCATCAAGCGTTAATATCCCCTGGAAGTGTTCCAGTATTTCCTGGTATCCTACCGTTCTTAAGGAGGTCAATTCACGGTATGTTGAAAGACCGCGGACCTCCTCTACAAGTCCTTCCCCAACCATCTTATCCACCCGCTCATTGATTCTCTCATAGAGGGTGTCCCGCGGAATTTCCAGGCCAATTTTGCAAACTTCATAGTCAGGCTTGTTCCTGCTCTGTCCTAGAAATGAGGAAAATGGCTTGCCCGTCCCCAGGCACACTTCAAGGGCCCTGATAATTCTGCGCGGATTTTTCTCATCAACTACCTCTGCGTAATCAGGATCCAACTTAGATAGTTTAGCAAAGAGCATTTCTACACCTCCTTGTTGCATTTGTTTATTCAGATCCTCCCTAATATCGCCTGCCACATCCGGTAATTCATCCATTCCATTTACTACAGCATCTACAAACAAACCAGATCCACCTACCAAAAAAGCAACAGTCATTTTCTGATAAATGCGTGATAAAAGTTCATGGCTCTCCCTTGCAAAGTCAAATACTGTGAACCTATCCCGTATTGAATGTGTGCTCACAAAGTGGTGCACCACTTGTCGCATTTCATCCAGGGTAGGTTTGGACGTGCCGACATTGAGCTCCTTGTACACCTGACGTGAATCGGCGGATAGAATCTCAGAATTCATCACCCTGGCCAATGAAGTAGCAAGAGCCGTTTTACCAACGGCGGTTGGCCCTACTATTACAATAAGATTTCTATCCGGAGCGATGGTCGAAGAGAATGTTAATCACTGACTGAAGTCATCAAAGTCTTCAAAAATATCATCCTGAAAAGGCAGATCATCTGATTGCTTATCAGCTTCTCTCAATCCCTCAAGCAGACTTTTTTCCTCGTTTTGCATAGCTGCTGCCTTGGAATACTGATTCGGTGCTGTGCCAACAAAGTTCACAACTGCAGGATAGGAAACGTTCTTTGACGCTTTGAGTTCCTGTACCAACTCGACATGGAATGTCCATATATTCATAAAATCAAAGACATACAAGACCTTATCTCCCTCGCCACTAAATGTTTTGCCTAGAACGGCTTCATTCATCATTCGGATATCTTCATTACCTGGTTCATTCATATCAAATAACGTCAGTTCTTCTCCTTTCTCCCAATCATCATCGGACAAATAGAAGGAGGCCATTTGAGAACTATCAAACTCAAAAGCCTCTTGAATACTGTTGTGAAGTTCCTGGAAAGTGTCGGAAAGTTCAATATCTATGTCCCTAAAAATATCTTCATTCTCGTGCTGAAGCAGAACTCTGAATCTATAGATGCTCATTTAGATATTATTGAGTGGAGACAATATACAAACTTAAATCAAAAATAACATTTAGGACTTAATTCCCAACTCTTTGGCTTTGGATAACATAAATTTCACTGCCTGATCCTTGTCGTTTTCTATTTCACCATTCAGAATAGCCTCCCTAATGGCGACTTTTAGGATACCTACTTCCCTTCCCGGCCTCAGATTTAATGTTTGCATAATCATCTCTCCCGTAACTGGAGGCTGCCAATTTCTAATCTTGTCTCGAGACTCAACATCTTTCAATTTGCGACGTACATTTTCAAAGTTCTTTAAGAACTTCTTCACCTTGTATTCATTCTTTGAAGTTATATCTGCCTCGCACAAGATCATCAGACTCTCCACGTCTTCTCCACAATCAAACAAGAGTCTTCTCACACCTGAATCTGTAACCTCCTCTTTAGCCAAAGCAATTGGCCGAAGGTGCAATAAGACCATCTTCTGAACGAATTTCATTTTCTCATTCAATGGAAGCCTCAATTCTCTAAAAATACCAGGCACCATTTTCGATCCTTTTAATTCATGGCCATGAAAGGTCCATCCCGATTTGTTATTGAATCGCTTTGTTGCTGGCTTTGCTATATCATGCAACACAGCAGCCCATCGCAGCCATAGGTCGTTAGTCTTGGTTGAGATATTGTCTACCACCTGTAATGTATGATAGAAATTATCCTTGTGGCCCTTCCCATTCCTGGTCTCAACACCTTCCAACTTTACCAGATTGGGAAAGATCAACGAAAGGATGCCGGTATTGAAGAGTAGTTTGAACCCTGCAGAGGGTTTAGGTGACAATAATATCTTGTTCAGCTCATCCGTAATCCGTTCCTGGGATACAATCGTGATTCGCTCGCAATTACGCGTGATACCATCATAGGTGCCATCCTCAATCCTAAAGTTAAGCTGGGACGCAAAGCGAATTGCTCGCATCATCCTCAATGGATCATCAGAAAAAGTAACATCGGGGTCATTGGGAACGCGAATGCACTTCTTATCAATATCAGCCGCTCCACCAAACATGTCGGTAACCTCCCCGAATGTTGTGGCATTAAGGCTTGCCGCCAGTGCATTTATGGTAAAATCGCGCCTTTGTAAGTCGTCTTCTTTTGTGCCATTCTCAACTACCGGCTTGCGTGAGTCGCGGTCATAGGATTCTTTTCTTGCACCTACGAATTCGATTGCGGTCGATCCGCTTTGCACCAAAGCGGTTCCGAAATTCTTGTAAATCACCAGATTGGTTTTACCACCCATTTCACCGGCCAGCGACTTAGCGAATTCAATTCCGCTGCCAACAATCATTACGTCTATATCCTTAGTTGGCCTACGCAGAATCAGGTCTCGTACATAACCACCTACCAAGTATGCCTCTTTGCCTTGTGCATCGGCAAGTGCTGTGATTTTCGAAAAAATCGGATCCTGAAGCAGTGGTTTTATATTCATCTATCTGATCGTTTCTATATCACCACCTGGTGAAAGCTTCACAATTGTCGAAACTTGTTGAGTCATCGACTCTGGTACCTCCAAATGTATTATATATTGAACAGCAGACAACAGATCTTCGTTCATATCTTCAAAGCCTTTTGGCGGAGGTTGGTCGGCATAATTGGCCGAAGTAGAGATCAGCGGTTTGCCAAATGCCCTCAGGAGCTGTTTGCAAAATGTACTTTGGGTAATTCTAATTGCCACGCTGCCATCTGGACCTAGAACATTAGGAGGCAGCATCTGATGCTCAGAAAACACAATAGTGGTTGGAGCACTGGAGGAGGCAATGCTCCTCATGGTAGCTGTAATGTGCCTTACATATTGTGACAGCATCTCCAATCCGTCTACCAACAAGACATATCCCTTGATAGTTGCCCTGCCCTTGATCTGGCTCAGTTTCTCGACTGCGGCCTCATTGGTAGCATCACAGCCCAGCGCCCACAGTGTCTCCGTCGGATAAATAATACTATCTCCTCGTTCCAGCTGAATAACCGCTTGTGCAATATCGTTACTCCTGTCCGACATTGGCGATCTGATCAATTTCAATTCCATTGGCACAATTGAAATGTCCTTTGGGACATGCCTCAAAACCATGCAACCCACAGGGCCGACATTCGAGCACGTCTTGAGTTTGGACAACTTTTGAATTTGTCGAAAGTGGGCCAAATCCGAATTCCGGAACAGTAGAGCAATAAATAGCCGTAACTGGAGCATCCATCGCTGAGGCAATGTGCAGCGGGGCGGAATCGTTCACATAGTTCATCTGTGCGTCTTGCATCAATGCAGCAGTCTCCAGGAAAGTCATTTCCCCAGCCAGGACCGTGATACTCCCCATGAGCGCTGCTGCCAATTCTTCACAACGGGACCGATCATCAGGTCCTCCAATTAAGTAAATCTGCTCGGTGTGCAGCGACATTACCTCTACCCACTTATCAAGAGTCAGCTGCTTTGTAAACCAGATAGAATTAGGTGCTATGCACACATAAGGATCTCGCTTATACCTGGCCACTTTGGCAAAGTCCTGTTTATCTGGATAGAGTCTGGGTTTAGCGGCAACCTCATCCGAAATTTCAGCAATCAAACCTTGATTCCTGTCTACTTCATGAATGCTGTCAAAAGAGTGTTTGATACTTCGCGAATACAAAAATGACCAGGGGTTCTTATTAAATCCAATTTTATTTTTGGCACCGGATAATGCGGTTAGCAGGCCA
This sequence comes from Flavobacteriales bacterium, assembly GCA_012965955.1. Lineage (GTDB taxonomy): Bacteria > Bacteroidota > Bacteroidia > NORP154 > NORP154. The sequence goes on along the minus strand of DTRK01000173.1, from coordinate 2,285 downwards.
GAAGTACCAAAGCGGTGAATGTTGATTACCGTATCATACCCGGATTGTCTTACCTCTTTTATGATCTTGATTAGGTTGGCAAACTTATGTTCGGCCTTATCCCAGATCAACACCTCACGTATTCGCGGATTGTTCTTTAGTAATTCCTCGTTCCCCTTTCTTAGAAGGAAGTCAATCTTGGCCTTAGGATGCGCTACACTAAGCTTTTCAACTAGTGCAGTTGCAAGGATAACATCACCGATGAATGCTGTTTGTATGATCAGGAATTTGGACATGGTTTCAATGCAGAAATACGAGAAACTGTATGATAACCCAATTTATTGAGCAGCTGATTAAACTGCGACCTCATGCTCCCTCAGTGCCTCATTCAAAGAAGTTTTAAGATCAGTGCTCTCTTTGCGTTGGCCGATGATCAGCGCACAAGGGACCCCATATTCTCCAGCAGGAAAAGTTTTAGGCAAAGTTCCAGGAATAACAACTGATCTTGAAGGCACTACCCCGGTATATTCTTTGGGTTCTGAGCCTGTTACATCCACTATCTTCGTGGATTTGGTCAACACAACATTGGCGCCAAGAACGGCCTCCTTTTCGACCCTCACCCCTTCAACTACTATGCTCCGTGAGCCAATGAAACACCCGTCCTCTATAATAACAGGCGAAGCCTGAACAGGTTCCAGCACACCGCCAATACCTACCCCACCGCTCAGATGCACATCCTTGCCAATTTGAGCACAAGATCCAACAGTAGCCCACGTATCGACCATGGTACCACTGTCTACGTATGCTCCAATGTTAACATATGATGGCATCATTATTACCCCTGAGGCCAAATATGCTCCGTAGCGAGCGATCGCATGGGGAACCACGCGTACACCGAGCGATTCATAGTCCTTTTTAAGCGCAATCTTATCATGAAACTCCATAGGGCCAACCTCAATGGTCTCCATCTTCTGAATAGGAAAATACAAGATTACCGCCTTCTTAATCCACTCATTGACCTGCCATCCATTAGCGCCTGGCTCAGAAACACGGATAGATCCTTTGTCCAGCTGCTCAATTACACCTCGGATTGCGGCTATGGTATCAGGCTCCTTTAATCTGGTCCGATCCTCCCATGCACCTTCTATAATATCTACTTCTTTCATGAAATTACTTTGACTGCAAATATATAGAAATTCAGAGTGTAGATCGACGCTCATCCCTTTAAGTGCCAGCTGACAATAAATTGCGCACATATATTTATCTTTGTGCCACACGGACTCCTTCGGAGCAGCGTTATTTGATGTAAATGGGACGAATAATGGCAATAGACTATGGTCAGAAAAGGATTGGTGTTGCGGTGAGTGATCCGGAGCAGATTATTGCGAACGCGCTGACTACCGTACATGTTAGAGATGTTTTCCCATTTTTACATGAGTATTTTTCAACAGAAAAGGTTGATCGGGTCCTGGTGGGAGAGCCCCTGCAAATGGACAATACACCTTCAGCCTCTGCGCGGTTTATTGAACCGTTCGTCAGAAAATTCTCTTCGACTTTCCCGGATATACCTTTGGAAAGAGCAGATGAAAGATTTACATCTAAGATGGCGCGTCAAACAATTTTGATGAGTGGATTGAGAAAGAAGGCCCGACAAAATAAAGAGACCGTAGACGCTGTTAGCGCTACGATCATATTACAATCCTACCTGGAAAAACAAGGAAGCAAATGATCTTGCCAATTATAGCATATGGAGATCCTATACTGAGAAAGTTGTGTGAGGAAATAGATCCCACTTATGAGAAGATTCAGGATTTTATTGATGATCTGTTTGAAACCATGAACGCTGCAAATGGTGTTGGATTGGCTGCACCTCAAGTTGGACGATCTATCAGGCTGTTTATTGTTGATACTTCTCCACTTGCCGAGGAAGAAGATGATCCAACTTTGGCTGATTTCAAAAAAGTATTCATCAATCCAGAGATGTTAAGCGAAGAGGGAGAACCATGGGATTTTAACGAGGGATGTCTGAGCATTCCGGAAGTTAGAGAAGATGTGAAGCGCAAACCATATATCCAGATCCGTTATTACGACCGGGAGTTCAAACAGCACATGGAGCGCTTTTCTGACTTGCCTGCAAGAATTATTCAACATGAATATGATCACATTGAAGGCATACTCTTCACGGATCACTTAAACCCCTTAAAGAAAAGGTTGCTCAAGAGAAAACTAACTGATATTTCAAAAGGTAAGATTGACATTGGGTATAAGATGAAGTTCCCGTTAATAAAAATGAGATAACATGACAG
>DTRK01000172.1 GCA_012965955.1 Flavobacteriales bacterium | reverse complement strand
GCTGATAATTGTGGTACCTGCGGGTAAATCAACTGCTGTGGACGATGTTTCAAAAGGCGACGTATTCCAGGAGTAGGTGTAAGGTGGTGTTCCATCATTAACAAAGACCGTTGCCTGCCCATCAGACCCGCCAGCACATGTCGCATCCGTACTATCCAACATCTGGGCCGTAGGTCCATCTAAATCCGCAATTGCCCCTGAGCCCAATCCAACACATCCCGTTATATCTGTAACCGTTACGTTATAGGTATTGGCCACCAGTCCGGTACATGTTGAATTGCTGCAAATGGTACTCCACTGATAAGTGAAGGGCCCTATTCCATTGGTAGTAACCGCAGTAACCGATCCATCTGGCTGGCCACAATTAGCATCAATATTCGTCACATTTACGATTACAGCAGGCGGCTCATTGATCACATAGCTGGCAATCGCGGTACAGCCGTTCGCGTCTGTTACCGAAACGTCATAGGTGCCTGCGCATAGGCCAATAGCCGTCGCAGTTGTTTGGCTCGCAGGATCATTCCATTGGAAAGTTGTGGTTCCGGTTCCACCAGTAGCGGTCACGGTTGCTGTTCCATCACAAGCATTGTTGCAAACAGCATCTGTTCCCGTTGTGGAGAGTACTAACGCCGGCGGTTCGAGTATTTCCACAGAATCAACAATCGAAACTGTATTGGCATCCGTGACGGTTACATAGTAAATTCCTGCACAGAGCCCGGCCACGTTTTGCGTGGTAAATCCTCCTGTCCAGTTAAAGGTGTAAGGCGGAATTCCTCCAGATATCGTTAGCGTCGCACTTCCATTGCACACACTATAACACAAAAGATCCACCCCGGAAACTATCGATGTAATCGGTGGTGGTTCCGTTATGGTTATACAATCGCTCGAAGAGCATCCAACCGCATCGGTAACCGTTACGCAGAATATTCCAGCACATAGTCCTACCGCTGTCGAAGTCGTTTGAGCACCAGGATCATCCCACTGATAGGTATAAGGGGCGGTTCCACTGGTGAGTGTAGCTGATGCAGAACCGTCGCAAATACTGAACCCGCTCGTATTGCTAATCAAGGTCGCAACAGCGTTGCCACCTGGTATATCATTGACCGTTATACTGGCAACATCCGAACATCCGTTATTGTCAGTTACCACCACAGAATATGCGCCTCCAGGCAAGGTGACAGGACATGAGATGGTTTGATTCAGGGAGTCGTTCCACAGGTAAGTATAAGGCGGGTTTCCTCCACTAGGTGTTACACAGGCAGAACCATTCGCCAATCCACATGATGCATCCACTACGCTTGTTGGCAAGACCAATGCAGCAGGTTCGTTTATGACTACGCTGGCCGTCGCAGTACAAAGATTTTGATCAGTAACGGTTACTATGTAAGTGCCCGCAATCAAAGTGGAGAGGTCCTCGGTGATATCAGTCGTATTCCATAGGTAGTTATACGGACTTATACCGCCCGAAACTGTCAAATTTGCTGACCCGGTATTCCCACCGTTACAAAGTGCGTCCGAGCCTACTATTGAAGCGGTTAGTTGCGTAGGTTCTCCTACCACAATTGTGGCAGACGCGGTGCATCCATTGGCATCAGTTATCGTTGCCGTATAGGTAGTGCCGGCGCATAGATCCAGGCTTGTTGCAGGTGTGGTAGAAGCTCCTGGATTGTCCCAGGAATAAGTATATGGCATAGTGCCACCTGATACAGATACCATTGCAGAACCGTCACATGAACCGAAACATAAAGCATCGGTTGAACTGGTCACCGAGGCATTCAATACCGGTGGTTCTGTAATGGTGACAGAGGCTGTGGACGTGCACCCTATACCATCAGTAATGGAAACGCTGAATGATCCGGCACACAGTCCGTTTGCCGTCGGATTCGTCTGCGCACTCGGATCAGACCATAAGTAAGTAAAAGGTGAGGTGCCTCCAGATATTGATGCGGTTGCCTGACCTGTGCACACTCCAAAACACGACAAATTATTATCTACAACAGCAGAGGCTACTCCGCCGCCGCCAAGATCATTGACATTGATCACGTCGCTGACCGTGCATCCGCTGGCGTCAGTAACCTGGACCGTGTAAGAACCAGATGGCAGACCCGTACATATAGAGGTCACACAGCCATTGTTCCAAGCGTAGGTAAACGGGCCAGTACCTCCTGATACGGTGACAGATGCCTGACCGTCAGAAAGCCCGCAGCTCGCGTCAATCGCGCTGAGCGTCAGCACAATTGCTGGAGGTTGAGTTACTGTATAAGAGCCCCAAGTTGTGCAACCGTTGCCATCTATTACCATTACGTTCACAATTCCAACACAAAGTCCAGTAGCAGTGGCAGTTGTCTGAAATCCAGGATCATACCAGTCGTATGTATATGGAGTTGTACCTCCTGATGGTGTGGCAATTGCAGTCCCCGTGCAAGAGCCGTTGCACAGAATATTCGTTCCGGTTACAGTCACAGTCAAGGGGGTTGGCTCCCCAATTGTGACCGAAGCGGTATTTGAACAACCATTGGCATCAGATATCGTCACCGTGTAAGTTCCAACGCATAGACCTGAAAGATCTTCGGTGCTCATAGAATTGCTCCAGGCAAAGGTATAGGGACTGGTTCCCCCCGCAGGAGTTAGATTTGCAGATCCATCACAGTCTCCAGCACATGCAATATCCGCACCCACTATGGTTCCAGCGGGCTCAGCGTACACTACAATGGTTAGGGTGAATGTTTCACTACAAGACCCACTGGTAACGGTCTGGGTGACAGTATATGTCCCGGGTGCAACATAAACATTGGTCGGGTTTTCGAGCGTAGAAGTATTGCCATCTCCAAAGTCCCAGGCATAGGTCGCACCAGATGACCCTGTATTTGTAAAGACATAGCTGTTACCGTTGAAGCACTGATTTCCATTGTACGTGAATCCAGCATTCGCTGCTCCACCCGGATTAATAGTTGTTGTGCTGTTAAGGGTGTTTTGCTCAATGCAGCCATTTGCATCAACAACAGTCACCGTATACGTTCCAGGACAAATATTACTTTGACTTTGTCCGACTCCTACGCCATTATTCCAGGTATATGTATACGGTCCGACACCTCCCGTTACAGAGGCAAAAAGAAGTCCATCACATGCCCCAAGACATGTCTCATCCAACGGTATTGCAAATAAATCAATGGGGTTAGGCTGAGCCACTGTTACCGAAGCTGTTCCCGTACAACCATTAGCATCCGTGACATTAACTGTCCAGGTGCCAGCACAAACCCCGATTTGATTCTGGCCAAGGCCCAGACCCGGCCAGGTGTAGGTATACGGCGCAGTGCCAGCCGAGGCAGTTGCACTTACCGTTCCTGTACAACCATTGAAACAAAGGGCATCAGTTGCAGTTGTTGTCACCGTTACTGATCCGCCCGCATCAATGATCGTGAAGTTTTCGATGGCCGTATTACATCCGCTTGCATCCGTTATCGTTACCGAGTATAACCCCGCGCAAAGCCCGGAGACTGAACTGGATGTAGGCCCGTTAGACCAGGCATATGTATATGGCGAGCTGCCACCTGACACGGTAACCGATGCCGTGCCATCACACATACCGCAGGCCACATTGGTCTGGCCAGGTATTGTTGTCAAAACCCCGGATGGTGTGCAAGTAACGCAGGTAGTGGTTTGGAAATAAAGTCCTGTGACTGCAAATACCCAGCAGTCGCTCACAGGAGGTGCAAATGCAAAATTGGATGTTGATTGACCTGATGTGACTGTTGTTACCGCCTCGTCATAATTCCAAAAGTTCTGAGGAAACACAGAGGGTACCCCATTTAATGTAGTGGTGTGCGTGGCACCTACATTGTTTTGCATATCACCACCCATGGCGAAAGCAGTTGCATAGGTAGATGGGCCGCATGCGGTAAAACCCGACATGGTATGAGATTGCGTTCCACCTTGTATGGTCATGGCTCCATCGTCAATTACCAGAGAGCCCTGGTATGTTGCTGTAGGGTCTGTATATATAATAAACAGCGTGATGCCATCCACATCAGCACCGCCACTTGAGATGTTAATAACATAGGCCCCATTCGTGGTAATTGAAGCGGTAACATCCGCTCTAAATACCCTGGACGATGAAGCAGGCCAGCACTTACTTCCAGCAGACCCTGCAAGCACGGCTGCGTAAGCTGAACTTCCTCCTCCAGGTGGTGTGATAGTAGCAGTTGCAGAATTATTAGTAGATGATTCGCTCCACCACAGATAAGCCTGCAGCACATTAAAGCATGAAGGCAAGCAAGAAATATTCAGGGAGCTGGGGAATCCGGGACCAGGACCAGGCGTATATCTTGTCGCAATCATCATGTCAGCAGCACAATAATTCAAACCGCATACCGACTGATTGTATATCTGGCCCAACGAACCGTTACCGTCCTTGAAAGCAAGGCTATCCTGCCCAATTGCCCTACCTTGATCATAGATAACTGCGGGTGATAATTTCTGAGCAAACGAAGGAAGGAAAGAGAACAGAAGCAGGCAAAATGACAAAAGAAGGCGTGTCATAGACGTCAAGGCAAGGGTTACAAGTAAATATACTCAATAAGACGTAGAGCTCCCCCATACGGATGCCTCAAGTTCCCTTATTTAACAATGTTCTAAGAAACTGTGTAATATTGAACAAACAACACAGCGTAGGAATCAACAGCTTTACCTGAGAAGTGTTACATGCCCTACATACTCATGTGCATTTTCATCAAGATCCTCTGTTCTTATCAACCACACATACACATCCTGCTGGGCTCGCTCTTTACCATCATTCGCCTTGCCATCCCAGCCCAGCCACTCAGAATAAGCTCCATCATGCTGGTATATAAGGTCACCCCACCTGTCATAGACATAGAACCTAAATTTCTCATCGCTGATGCCCATACCGCGAGGTAAGAAGTAATCATTTATATTATCTCCACCAGGTGTAAATGCCAACGGTGCAAATAGAATGTATTCATTTGTAATTTCAATTGTATCTATTGCTATATCCTTGCAGCCAAAACTGTTGGTTACTATCTGATATACCACAAAGGTCCCAGAATCAGAATAAATATGGACAACTGTATCACCATTGAAAAAGTCTGTCAGATTCCCAATAGCTGAATCCCCGTCTCCGAAAAACCATAGCCACGACACCACATCCGGGGATGCATTGTCCGTAAAAACAATTCCAGGATTCGTAATTGGCGCTTCTTCCGGGAATGGGTAGAATCCGGCAGTAGGCAGCGGGTTGACAACAACCGTTGCTGTTCCGGGAGGGCTTTCACATCCATTAACAGTTTGTGTTGCATAATAGGTCGTTGTGCCAACTGCCCCTGATGGTGTAAAATCAGCTCCAGTATCTACTGGAGGGGGTGTCAACAAGGCATCTGTGTACCAACTTATATTCTGCCCCTGAGCATTTAAGTCAATCATCGGATCACCGAAGCAGTAAACAGCATCTGCCGCAACTACGGGAGGGGGTGGCTCAGGACTGACAGTGGCAGTGATCATAGTTGTATCTCCCGGGCATGCATCGCTCAAAGCCACGTAATAAGTATAAACTCCCGTTACCAGGCCCTGAACAACATAAGGGTTGCCGGTAAATACTATATTCTTACCGGCATCCAGCCAGGTATAGACATAGTTGGCCGGTACCCCCATTCCACCGGATCCGGAAGCAGTTAGCGTCAAATCGTCTCCCTCACAGATGAATGGATCCGATACAATACCAACAAGAGGTGGATAAACCTGCACTTCAACAGACCCACTGACAATGCACCCATTTGCATCCTGTACATTGACCGAATAGGTAGTAGTATCAGTTGGACTTACGTCCAGGGTTGACGAGCTGGTATAGCCAACATTATCCCAATCATAGGAATAAGGCGGTACACCCCCGGATGCTGACACTGAAAGTTGCGTTTGGCCACCGACGCATATAGTTGTGGCTCCACTCATTACCAATATAATTTCCGGTGGTTCATTGATGGTCACATCTACAGAGTCTGTACAGCCATTTACATCAGTAACGGTTACCGTATATGTCCCGGATGCCAAGCCAGTGGCAATCTTGGTTTGTTGCCCATCTTCCCACATATAGCTATAAGGAGGAGTTCCTGTGACATTTACAGAAGCTTCCCCAGTGGCGGTACCAAAACAAAGTACGTCGGTTGACGATTCGTACGTAACTACAGGTCCTGCATTGTCATTCACACTTACCGGCAACGAGAACGAACAGCCGTTATAATCTTCTATCAGACACTGATAAGCACCTTGTATCAATCCAGTGGCCGTATCTGTCGTTTGCCCTATCGGAATTCCGCCTCCATCAAACCAAGAATAAGTATATGGTGGTGTTCCACCATTCACACTGACATAGGCCTGGCCATTAGGATCACCGCAACTTGACGGAGTGCTGCCTCCTGTCACCGACAATGGAGCTGGATCAATGATGCTCATAGTTTGATTGGTATCGCATCCATTAATATCGGTGATTATTACCGTGTAGGCTCCAGCACCAAGATTAGAAACAGTTATTCCAGTGCCAGTTCCACCTGGGAGCCACTGGTAATTATATGGAATGGAACCACCAGTAACCGTTACGGTTATTTCACCATCACTTCCACCATTACATGATATATCGGTTCCAACCATGGAAGGTATAAGCTCCGTAGGCTCGTTTATAAGTGTACCATTATTTGTTTGACAACCATTCGCATCGATAATAAGAACATTGTTCATTCCAGCGCATAATCCGGTAGCATTGGGTGTGCTGCCACCTGAAGGCACCCAGGAATAAGTATATGGTTGGGTGCCGTTCCCAACAGCTACAGTAGCCGACCCATTACAATCGCCATAACACAGGGCGTCGCTACTTGAGGTTATGGCACTCGCAATTTGTACGGGTTCGGCAATTGAAAAAGTCTGAGCATATAAGCAGGTGTTGACATCGCTCACAGCCACACTATAGGTCCCTCCACTCAAGCCAAACAAGATGTTGGTGTTTAGCCCTATAGTGTCCCCAGCCAAATTCTGCCAGAAATAGGTATACGGGAGTGTTCCGCCAGAGGGGTAAACAGTTGCGGTTCCGTTACCATCTCCGAAACACAAGAGATCATTCGTGACCACACTGTCAATCATAGGTCCAGTTATATCATTAATAGTCAGCGATATGCAGAAAGAGCATCCATTACCATCAAACAGACAGACGCCATAAACCCCGGCATAAACACTATCGATACAATTGCCTATGGTTTGATCCGGATCGTTCCACTGTATCGTATAAGGCAGGATACCACCTGTGACAACTACGCATGCCGAACCGTTTTGATAGCCACAAGTTGAGGCAACAGGTGTACCAGTGATCGTGATCTCCTGGGGTTCGATAAGCACAACGGTAGTTGTACCAGAGCACCCCTTGGAATCAGTGACTACTACCGAGTACGGCCCCGCACAAAGATTGGTGGCAGCCATGGTGGTTTGAAAAGTATTGTCGTCCCATAAATAAAAGTACGGCCCAACACCTCCTGTTGCTGTCACAGTGGCTGTGCCATCGCAATAACCGTAGCAAGAAACGTTCTGAGAAGTTAAACTCAGTGTCATTGCCGGTGGTTCGGTGATCGTTACTGATTCGGTACCGGTGCATCCATTATTATCTGCCACCGTTACACTATAAACTCCGGAACAGAGACCGACAATCTGGTCATTCGGGCTTGAGGTATTCCATGAATACGTGTAAGGGCTGACCCCTCCAGTTACACTGGACTGTGCAAATCCATTGCAGTTTCCAAAGCAGTCAATATCACCATAGCTTGGGATTGTTACTACAACAGGAGTCGGTTCAGAAATAACTACTGACGAGGCTGCCAGGCATCCATTTGCATCAGTAATAGATAAGTTTACCGTAGCTGCGCACAGACTGTCTGCAATTTGGCCAATATCACCATTAGACCAGGAATAAGTATAGGGCGTAGTACCCCCGGTAGCCACTACATTGGCTGATCCATCACACAATCCACCACAAGAAACATCAACGCCGGTAATCAGCATAGCAAGCACAGTAGGTTCAACCAAGGTAGCCGATGATGTTGCTGTGCATCCATTAGCATCGGTAACTGTCAGGTTGTAGGTACCATCTCCCAGTGAACCGCATATAGGAGTAATACAACCTCCGGTTCCGGTCCAGGCGTAAGTATACGGGCCTATTCCACCTGTAACGGAAGCAGATACCAATCCATCGGTTCCGCCATTACAACTTGGGTCAGTACCAGCTGCTACAGCAACTAATTGTGGTGGTTCAGATAATGACACGCACACGGAAGTAACACAACCATTGACATCGGTTACCAGTATACAATATGACCCCGCAAAAAGGCCAGCCGCTATCAAAGTTGTTTGCACAGGCGCAGTATTCCAAGCATAGGTATATGGTGGTGTACCATCTGCTACAGCCGCTGTCGCACTTCCATCATTTCCTCCGAAACAATTCACATTTACACTGTCCGTCATACCGACCGTCGGCCCTCCGGTGTTCGCAACATTACCAGTACCCGTTCCCAAACATCCGTCGGCATCGGTAACAGTTACCGAATAAGTTCCTGCAGCTAAGCCCGTACATCCAGAGCTCGAGCATGATATATCCCAGGTATATGTGAATGCAGGCGTTCCATTGGATACAGCAGCACTTATTGCACCATCCGCCTGACCGCAAGTTGCAGGTGTAGGAGTTAAATTTACCACAATGGCCGGAGGCTCATTGATAGTGACCGAACCCGTTGCCATACATCCGAAAGCATCCGTTACCGTTACATTATATCCCAGTGCGCAAAGCACGGATGCCACCACTGTCGTTTGATTAAATCCATCATCCCATAAGTATGTATATGGAGGCGTACCACCTCCGGCCACAACGGTTGCTGTTCCGTCGCACAATCCGTTACAAGTAACATCAACACCTGTAACCCCCGCTGTAACTGCAGCAGGCTCAGTGATTATAACCTGATCAGTGATTGATATGGAATTGGCGTCAGTGAGTGTCACATCATAGGTTCCAGCACACAACCCAATTAGATCCTGGCTTGAACTCGCGAATGAATTGGGACCTGTCCACAGGAACGTATAAGGCGTCGATCCTCCCACAACTGTCACGGTGGCGGTTCCGTTGCAATCCCCAAAGCAATTGTTATCTGTCGTAACAATGGCAATTGTCATGGCATTTGGTTCAGTAATGATAATACAAGCCGAATCTGAACAGCCTACGGCATCCGTGACCGTAACGCAATATGTCCCAGCGCATAAACCGATGGCATTCGCTGTGGTCTGAGCTAACCCATCATCCCACAAATAGGTGAATGGCGCAGTTCCGGGCATAGAGGCAGAGGCCTCTCCATCGCAAACGCTGAAAGCTGATGCATTGCTAACCACCAGTGCAGTCGCATTGGAGCCTGGTAAGTCATTAACAACAGCGTTTCCTGTTGCTATACACCCATTGGCATCCGTTACCGTAACCCCATAGCTTCCACCGGGCACAGTGAGAGCACAAGTTGTGGTTTGGAACAGTGTATCGTTCCAGGCATATGTGTAAGGGGCTAAACCTCCTGAAGGAGTCGCACAAGCCGTACCATTGGCCAGGCCACAGGATGCATCGATAACCGATATTGCAATGGTCACTGGTACAGGATCAGTTATAGAAGTATTGGCGGTAGCAGTACATCCGTTGTCATCCGTTACGGTCACTGAATAATTCCCATCAGCGATATTGGTTAAATCTTCGCTGGTAATTGAACCCGTCCACAAGTAATTGTACGGTGCAGTTCCTCCCGTCACAGTCAGATCTGCACTCCCGTCACTCGCTCCTACGCATAAAGGATCTGTAGGTACAATGGTAAGGACCATTGCGGTTGGCTCAGTTATAGATGTAGTTGCTGTTGTGGCGCATCCGTTGACATCTTCAACAGTCACGGTGTATGTTGTACCCGCACATAAACCCGTTCCAGTTATTCCAGTACCACCAGTTGGAGACCAGGAATATGTATAAGCCCCCGTTCCTCCAGAGGCTGAGGCAGTTGCATCTCCATCGCAGACTCCATTACAGCTCGCATCGTTTGTGAGTGTAACAGCCGCATTAAGTGCAGGAGGTTCTGTAATAACTACCGAAGCTGCACTTGAGCAACCGCCCGCGTCGGTAATTAAAATACCATATGTGCCAGCGCATAATCCAATGGCTGTTGCCGTAGTCTGAGCTAACCCATCATCCCAAAGATAGGTGAAGGGGGCTGTTCCTCCGATAAT
>DTRK01000171.1 GCA_012965955.1 Flavobacteriales bacterium | reverse complement strand
AGCAAGAACTCCTAGTATGACCTTTCCGTTTTTCATAATCCTAATTGTATTTCCTTTTAAGGAACCAAATGTCGATCAAAGTTATGCCAAATCCTGCTATCCAGTAATTTTCTTTTAAGAGTGAATTGTCTGTGGTGCCTCTGGTTCCGAATTCAAATGCCAAATTCAGTGTGGATTGAATTCTCTTCAGAGGTAACCCAAGCCCAAAACTCATGCCAGACTTATTCAGTTGTTGCCCACTTAACATCAGATAAGTGTTCTCCTGATGATAACCTATCCTATACTGCGCTGTTTTGAAGTAACTGGAAGTAGATTTAGGATCAGGAGTGAATTGGGCACCCACAACCACCTTTGTATAATCCCCGAGTGAATCCTGAATATCGAAAGACTTGAATTCAGACCAGTTCCTGCTATAATAATCAAAACCAACAAGCAACTTGTTCCCAAAATCGATATTCAGTCCAAAGCCGTACCCTCCAGGCAGAAATAAGGTGCCCGTATCTGTAACATTTAAAACGGTATCTTTAGGTAAAATCAAGAATGGATCGAGCAGGTAATCATCAAAAGTAACACCCACAGTTGTTCGCCTGCCTCTTAAGCTTGCACCGGCATCCATGATAACTCCAGCGATAATGGTCACTTTGTTCTTTAATGCTGCACCTCCTACTGTGTCAATAACATACTCATATTGCACTCCTCCTTTAAGGTAAGCCCCTCCAATGTTTGTTTGTTCACTGGTATAGTAATGAAATGTGTTGGCAAGCGTAAAGATTTCGCTTCGTGTTTTGCTCAACGGGCCGAAGAGATATGATACATTTGCTCCAACTGAAAAACTCCCTATTCTGAATGCATTACCCCAATAAACCTCGTTGATGCCACCTGTTCCCTCATACATGTAGCTGACGTCACCAATATTGGCAAGTGTTTGTTCATCAGTAACCATGTAGTTTATAGTAGAAAATGGCCTCAATCCAAATGCGCTGCCCCAGAATTTTGTAACTGGAAACCCGAAAGACAAATATGAAAGTGATGTATTGTAAGTGGATTGGCTGGTGTCGGTATTAGTGAGTTGTAACCCATCGGTTTGTACGCCGATCTCAAATACAAAGGAATTCCGTTTGAATGAAGTATATGAGGCGGGATTCGACAGGTTTATTGACTCAGGATTTCTCAACGCCATCGCCAACCCACCCATACCACTATTGCTCTGGAATGCGGTTTCACTAATGTTACCTAAACCATATCTGGAATATGGAGAACTGACGCTTGTCTGAGCGAAACACGAGCTACTAATAACTGACAAGAGTAATACCGCCAGAAGATAATTACTGTAGTTGTTCCTTAACATTATAATTTAGGATGGCATTTAACCCGACATGCACCAGATTAGGGTTTGCAAATATCTCATTTTTTTCCCAATCTGTTCTATCCTTCAAAATTCCAACGAAATGAGCAGCATCCCCTCCGGTAACCAATATTTTCAAAGGCGCAAATTGTTTGTTGTATTCCTCAATCATTCCACACAGTTCCGCGATTATTCCATTAACCACTCCTGACCTGATTGAATCTTCAGTTGTTTTTCCAATGAGATCAGGAGAATTTGAGTCATCGTGCCCAATTAACGGAAGGTTTTCAGTAAAAGTATTTAATGCTTCAAATCTCATATGAATTCCGTTGGATATTGAGCCCCCCAAATACGCATTTCCCTCAGTAACCAGATCGAATGTAATACAGGTTCCCATGTCGATTATCAGTACGTGATGACCAGGATGCAGATGCGCTGCCCCAACTGCATTAGACACTCTGTCAGCACCTAATGTTTCAGTTGTACCGTACAAATTTTCAATTGGCAGTGCTGTATTTTGATTGAGATTTAGCAATTTGCCGGAAATTTTCAATGTGGCTGGAACAGTTGAAGGCGCACCAACAGCAGAGCATATAATATGCCGGATTTCTTGATGTTCTTCCAGAAAAGAATGAAGTCCATTATCCAACTCTTCCCTATTGAGAATTTGGGTTTTAACCAATTGTTCGGAGTCAAAAAGTGCCAACTTGGTCCGCGTATTGCCAATATCAATGGTGAGGTTCATCGGTCAATCTGGTACGGATTTTTCCAAAATTACGAAATTGTTGATACATTTGCCGCCGCTATTACAGGTTGGCTCCATATCTCCCTGCCGGGCTCTTTGGTAGAGCAATGGATGGAGAAAATATTGGCTGGTACCATAGCTCAGTTGGTAGAGCAATGGACTGAAAATCCATGTGTCGCTGGTTCGATTCCAGCTGGTACCACATAATGAACAGGCTGTCTCATAAGTAATTGTGAGGCGGCTTTTATGTCTGTATCACTTTGATGATCGAGACCTGGGCTATTACATCTCCCCCTTTTCGTTGCGAGTGGAGCAGGTCAAAGTAAGTACGAGTAGAATGTTTTCCATCTCTTTTTGTTAGCTCCTTCTCATTCATTTAACCTATTTTTAAAATCAGATATCATTCTGAATATATGGGATTTAGATCAAAAATTATAGGTACCGGCCATTACGTGCCAGATCGGGTTATTACTAATCATGATCTGGAGAAAATGATGGATACTACTGATGCGTGGATAGTAGAACGGACGGGGATACATGAGCGAAGATGGTTTGAAGCGGGTAAGGATACTGTATCTAACATGGGTACAACAGCAGCGAAGCGCGCTCTCGAAAATGCAGGAGTGAAAGCTGATGAAGTTGATTTTATTGTCTTCGCAACACTCAGTCCTGATTATTACTTTCCAGGTTGCGGTGTCTTGGTTCAAAATCAATTGGGCATAGGCACTGTCGGAGCGTTGGATGTTCGAAACCAATGTTCTGGATTCCTTTA
>DTRK01000170.1 GCA_012965955.1 Flavobacteriales bacterium | reverse complement strand
TTTACGGAGGATGATAAAGGCTTAGGTGAGCTTGGCCTCTTCAATACAATCGAGATAGGCCCTGAGCTAAAGGTGAATTTTCCAAGACTGCTATTCCCGATAAAAGAGGAAAAGATCCCCAAGAGATATGATCCAAAAACATCTTTACACGCATCTTACAACTACCAGCTGCGATCGGATTACACCCGGTGGATTTGGGAAGGTGGAGTTACCTATAAATGGGAAGAGTCGCCCCAGAAAACACACATATTGGCTCCGTTCAATATTAGTTCCGTTAAAATAAAAGATGATTCCCCGATTCTGACCAGCTCGTTTGCCAACGATTTTATAAAGAACAGTTTCACAAATCACTTGATCTCAGCGACGCGATACTCATTTATATACACTGACCAGCAATTGAACAAGAAGAAGAACTTTACCTATTTCAGAGGCAATTTAGAAATTGCCGGCAATGTTCTCCAGGGTTTGAGTAGCCTCACGAATGCAGAACCTGATCCGGTAGATGGGTATTATAGTATTTTTGGAATTCAATATGCCCAGTATTTCAGGGCAGATATTGATGTGCGTAGCTACAACTTTATCAATCAGCATAGCACAATTGTGTTTCGATTTGCTGCTGGATTGGGATTGCCATATGGCAATTCTACCGTGATGCCGTTCGAGAAAAGTTACTTCTCAGGAGGCGCTAATGGATTGAGGGCCTGGCAGGCAAGAAATATAGGGCCAGGAGCCTATCAGGGACCGATAAACTATGATCAGATAGGTGATATTAAGTTGGAGGGAAATATAGAATCCCGGTTCGAGTTTCTAGGCCCGTGGGAAGGCGCGGCATTTATCGACGCTGGTAATATATGGCTTGCCCGCCAGGATGAATTCGGTGATGACATTAGAGAAGGCGCAAAGTTTGAGTTCAATTCCTTTTACAACGAAATAGCAATTGGAGCCGGACTAGGCATTCGTCTAAACTACGATTACTTCATTATCAGGGTAGATGCAGCATTGCCAATTAAAGACCCGTCTAAACCTGTTGGGCAGAGATGGGTAGCAGACAATGCGAGCTTTTCAAGCCTCAATTTCAACTTGGGAATCGGATATCCGTTCTAAGGACTGCGAACCTGCAGGTTGGCATTGCTCACTGGAGCTTTAACGAAAGTGTTGCAGACATTACGAATTTGTACTTCGCATGTGTTATTTTTATAATTTTGTTTGCTATTATAACCAGACCAGCCTACCGGTTTATCTACCTGTCGGTAGGCACAGCAGGTATTGGAAGCAGGTAATAAAGCAATAAATATGTCAAGCAAAGCTGTTACATCCAACAAGATTGAGGAACTCTTAGGCGAGAATGCCTCACTTCTGAACCACGAGTGTAAGACGATCTCTAAAGACCATCTGAACCTGCCTGGACCAGACTTCATTGATAGGGTATACAAGGACACGAGTCGCAATTCTCAAGTTTTGAGAAGCCTTGGTTCGATATTCAATAATGGGAATCTGAAGGGTACGGGGTATGTGTCAATATTACCTGTCGATCAGGGCCTTGAACATTCTGCCGGAGCATCATTTGCTCCAAACCCCGCTTACTTTGATCCGGCAAATATTGTGCAGCTGGCGATTGAAGGTGGTTGCAATGCTGTTGCGTCTACATTTGGCGTGCTGTCAGCATGCTCCAGAAAATATGCGCACAAGATTCCATTCATTGTAAAAATGAATCACAATGAATTACTCACTTACCCGAATTCATTTGATCAAATTATGTTCGGAAGTGTTGAAGAAGCATGGAATCTAGGTGCCACAGCAGTAGGAGCAACCATTTACTTTGGATCTGAGGAATCAAATAGACAAATTGTAGAGGTAGCAGAGGCCTTTGAAATCGCTCACGAGCTTGGAATGGGAACTATATTGTGGTGCTATCTTAGAAATTCCGGCTTCAAAAAAGATGGAACAGACTACCATGCGGCGGCTGACCTTACAGGTCAGGCAAATCACATTGGTGTAACCCTTCAGGCCGACATTATTAAGCAAAAACTTCCTACCAACAATAATGGATATACGGCTATTGGCTTCGGAAAAACGCATGACAAGGTTTATGATGAGCTATCCTCGGATAATCCCATTGACCTCTGCAGATACCAGGTAGCCAATTGCTACATGGGAAGAGCCGGGTTGATTAATTCTGGCGGTGCTTCAGGTGGAGCAACAGACCTTGCTGATGCAGTGACTACTGCTGTCATCAATAAACGCGCAGGTGGAACCGGGCTCATCTCTGGCAGAAAGGCCTTCCAGAAGCCTATGAAGGATGGCGTTGAATTGCTCAATTCAATTCAAGGCGTATATTTGTCAGATGACATTACAATTGCATAATCGCAATTTAATGAGTGCTTAATTCTCATACGTGCATTCCTAAATAAGGTACCATGGGTTGGTTTAAGAGAATAAAGGGCGGTATTACCACTTCCACCAAGGACAAGAAGGAAACTCCAGAAGGCCTTTGGTTTAAGTGCCCTAAGTGTAGTGACCTGACCCCTACAGAGGAACATGCCGCTAATCTCAATGTATGCCAATGCGGATACCACAGTCGTATAGGCGCTGAAGAATACCTTAAGTTGCTGTTCGATAATGGCAAGAACAAATACAAAGAGATCAACCAAAAAATTTCTCCTGCCGACCCACTGAAGTTTGAGGATGTTAAGAAATATAAGGACCGCATAAAGGACTCTCAGGAAAAGACAGGACTGAAGGATGCCATTACCACAGCTTACGGCACCATCAACAAGCAAAAGGTTGTGATCGCCTGCATGAACTTCAGTTTCATTGGCGGTTCCATGGGATCAGTTGTGGGAGAGAAGATTTCATTGGCAATTGACCACTGTATTGAACACGAAGCAGCGTTGATTATAATCT
>DTRK01000169.1:15839-29465 GCA_012965955.1 Flavobacteriales bacterium | reverse complement strand
ATCGGCAGCCTGTGCATCTGCCTTTGATTTCTCAGCAGCAGCCGCAGCGCGGCTCTCTTCAGATGCCTTGGCTTTAGCATCAGCTTCGCTCTTAGCAGCGTCTGATTTCGCCTTCGCAGCACTTGCCTCCTGTGCTTTTGCATCAGAGGCCGCCTTTGCAGCGATTGCCTTATCCTTGTCTGCGGCAGCCTTAGCCGCATCTGCAGTTGCTTTCGCGGCATCAGCCTCAGACTTAGCCTTAGCAGCTTCAGCCTCCGCTGTTTTAGACTTCGCTTCAGCAGCAGCTTTATCAGCTTCAGCCTTTACCTTGCTGGCCTCGGCAGCCTGTGCATCTGCCTTTGATTTCTCAGCAGCAGCCGCAGCGCGGCTCTCTTCAGATGCTTTCGCCTTAGCATCTGCTTCAGACTTCAGCTTTGCACTCTCTGCCTTGTCTGCTTCAGCTTTTGCCTTGTCGGCAATCGCCTTTTGGGCCTGTGCTTCTGACGTTGCCGTTGCACGCTTGTCAGCAGCTTCTTTTGCCGTCGCCTTAGCCTTTTCAGCATCTGCTATCTTGGCTTCTGCTTCCTTCTTCTTAGTAGCTGCCTTGGCTATTTCCGCATCCGCAATAGATTTGGCTTTATCAGCTTCGGCCTTCACAGCATCCGCTTCTGCTTTCTTAGCCGCCGATATCACAGCTTCAGCTTTGGCTTTTTCTGCATCCGATTTTGCCTTTTCTGCTGCCGCTATTTGCGCTTTCGCCTTCACCTTATCTGCTTCTGCCCTGGCCTTCTTGGCTTCCACTTCGAGCCTGGCCTTTTCAGCATTGGCTGCTTTCTCCTGCGCCTGTGCTATGTAGACTGGTGCCAGCTTAGCGCTGTCTTTCTTGGCTTTTCTTCTCTCCTTGGCGATCTTAATATTTGCCTTCTGGATATCCGCTTCAGCTTTCTTGAGTTCCGCTTCAGCTTTCTTGAGTTCCGCTTTAGCAATTACCGCTTCTGCCTCTTTAATTTTAACTTCGGCCCTGGCTTTGTCAGCTGCAGCAATCTCTGCTTGAGCTTTTAGTATTATTGCATCTGCTTCAGCCTTCCTGGCAGCCGCGATCGTGGCCTCTGCCTTTTTGATTTCCGCCTCGGCTTTCGCCTTGTCAGCCGCCGCCTTTGCAAATGCAGGATCCTTCTCTACCTCGATGATTTCCACCACCTCAATCTCCTTCTCGATGAGTACCTCCTTCTCCACCTCAGTTTCAATCTCCATGATCTCAAGGACCTCCACTTCCTTTTCAACCAATTTTTCCAATTCAAGTATTTCCATGACTTCCAGCTCCGTCTGCAGTTCAACAACTGTACCGGGTTTTAAGTTGTTCCGGTCAAACTTGCCCTCCTCCAAAAAATATAAGTCGTAATTAAACTCGTCTGAAATGGCAGCGGTATAACGCTTGCCATTGGCAGCTACATAGAAGTTCAGATTATCTCGCGTTGAGTTGATTGGGTAGCCAATATTCTGTGGTTTAGACCATGAGCCGTCATCTTGCATGGCAATAAAAAAGATATCATAACCGCCCATCCCCTTGCTATACCATCCATTAGAGCTGAAATATAACTTCTTGCCATTGGGGTGGATGAAAGGGTTGATATCGTGTCCAGCAGTATTCACGCCTAGCCTTAGGTTTACCGCTTTCCCCCAGCTTCCATCAGGTTGTTTTGTGGACTTATACAGATCAGATTTGCCATAGCCACCTTCTCTCTCACTACTAAAGTAGAACGTAGATCCATCTGGAGAGATAGCAGCTCCAGACTCATTTGTCATGGAGTTAATAGCGGACCCCAATTTAGCAGGACTGGACCATACTCCTTCGGCAAAAGTTGTCTGATATATATTGTATACCCCTTTATCCTCTCGCTTGAAGAAAAGTGTTTTACCATCTTCCGTTAAGCACAATGGAGCTTCGTTTACATTCGTAGAATGCTCATATAGTTTTGGCTTCTTCCAATTCCCTCCCCCCGAAGACTTCGAGATGTAAATATCCCCATAGTGCTGACCTGTACTCTTTTCATTTATTGTCTTGTTACTTTCATCCTTTCTCAATCTGCGCGAGCTAAAAAAGAGCGTGGTGTTATCCACGGACATTACCGGATTCTCTTCAGAAAAACCTGTATTTATTGATTCCCCCATATTCGAGAACTTCACGTTTAGTGGAGTTCGAACCAGATTCTGTGCATTCATGCATGAACGCACCTGTTTGTCCACGTTAATGGGTGGTGAACCTGAGAACCTATCCTTGTAAATTAAGAAGTGACGGAGTGCTTGCTCATGCTGATCCGCTTGCATGTATGCCTCCGCAAGGAAGTAAATGGCATCAAAGGGAGCATTCCTTTCCGTTTTGCTTACAAAATTATAATCCTCTGTCAGGTCTTTTACCGAAATGATAAAATAAGGCAATGCCTTTTCCTGCTTGTTGAATGAATTGTGGTAGCAGAGGCCAAGCTTGAAGTTAATATTAGAGTTGTCTTTATCCGCCTTCAGCGCATTCAGCCACACCGGCAGGGCAGTAATAAAGTCGCCTTTACCCAGCAACTTATTCCCTTGTTCAATCAGGGCTGTCAACTCCGCGTTCGCCGCAGGTTTCTCATCTGCAGGTTCGTCAGTAATAACATCTGCTGAAGCCAGCTCCTGGCCATTAATAACGTGGATATTGGCAAGTAGCAGCGTTAAAACGAATAGTGGTACTCTGGTGTTTTTCATAAAAGGTGGTATAGTTCTATATGCTTCGTGGTATAGCACTACTTTATCCACGAATTAAAGACGGCATTTCGTACTATGTAGTTGCCCGCCCTAACATCAAAATTAACTAATCAAATTTAACTAAATAATTAGATCTTATATAAACAAGACAAGAAGTTCAATCAATCAGTGGCTGCTGCATTACCGGCTTTCATATAATCAACCAGGATGAGGCAGTTCTTACACTTCATGTCTATCACTCTTTGATTAGGGTCAGCCGGCATAAAGTAGATCCTAACTCCATATTGATTGGTCTCTACCCGATCAATTTTCGCTACGGGCTCCTTGGATTTAGGCGGCTTCTTAGCAGAATCATAGAGCTCGGTTCCTTCAGCAGAAAAAATCTGGATGGCATTGACATTTCTATATTTCATTTTTTGCTCAGTATTGCCTCTGTGCTGCCCGCTTCGGCCCTGGCCATTTCCGCGTCCGTCTCCACGGCCCTGGCCAAATACCGAGATTGACACTGCCAAGGCACCTACAATCAATAGCGTCTTACGTATTTCACTATGTCTCATAATCAATATATTTGCATCTGTTGTACAACGTATTTAGAATTACACCCCGAAGTTAAAATATAATATTGAGACATTTAGACATTCGGCTCAAACTGGTTATCATCCTGGTTGTTTCGGTCCTTGTTTTCTGGGCCGGCAGCTTATATTTATCGCTCACATTGCTGGGCGCGATTCTCGTCATTTGGTTTTTGAGCGGGTTGGGCGCCCGGGAGCTCAAGCCAATTGGTAAAATCAAATGGTTCATTCTAGCGATCATCTTCTTCCACAGCTATTTCTCCTTCGAACGCGACTTTCTCGTGTTTACTTTTTTTAAGTGGGCTTTCATGATCAGCAAGGAGGGACTGCAGCAAGGGTTATTGATGGGAAGCAATGTGTTGGTAATGCTGCTTTTCACTGCATTGGTTAGAAAGACCTCAAAGCCGGAAGATGTGATTAAGGGGCTCCAAAGTTTAGGAATGAGCGTGGACCAGGCCACTGTTTTGGATGCTACCATGGAATTGGCAGAAATGAAGCAAGGTCAAAAAAAGGAGAAAGGCCAGCAAGTCCCAAAAAAAGGAGAGGGCAAAGAGAAGCGCAAGCTTTGGGGAATTATTAAAGGCAAGGTTGATTTTCTGGTGAATATGGTCAATACTCAAATGGGTGACGCCAAAGCTAAGTTCAAGAGCAGCCACCTCGCCATTATGGTAACGTTCACCGGCATTATTTCTGTGATAAGATTTATCAAAGTTGCCCCGGGCTTGCCGGTTGCACCTGGACATAAGAACGTCTTGATAATACCATTGTTCATTAATGCAGTCAGGCTATCTGACAAACGCTTTACGGCTACCAATGTGGGTTTTCTGTCTGGGTTGATCAATTTTCTTGCTGGCTTTGGCAAATACGGGCCACTTGGGCCTCTTCAGTTTATGGTACCTGGACTTGTGATCGACTTACTAAGTCCTCTGTATAAGAAAAGTAACTCCATTATTGTATTTGGCCTGGTAGGTTTTGTGGCAGGCGCCAGCCGGGTAGCTGCGGAAATAGCGTTGGCGTATTTAGTGGGGATGCCGCAGGAATTTTATTTGGTATATTTGCCATTCGTAATTTCACAATGCTGCTTCGGATTGCTATCCGCACCTGTGACAAAGTTATTAAGCAACAATTTGAATCGTGTCTGACACTATAAAAAAAGAAACGGAAGGAGGACGACTTCATCTCGAATCCAAGTTCATGCGGGAATCGCTGGTGAGCAAGGATCTCATTAAATCTGCTGTGGTGGTGGACGAGGTGAATATCATCCCTTATTTAAATGTGATATCTGTCGGCGGAAGCAGCATTCTTGACAGAGGACGTTCAGCGGTATATCCATTGGTGGAAGAGCTTGCTGAAGTAAATAAGACACATCGATTTGTGATTGGAGTCTCTGGGGGAGCGAGAATGAGGCATTCTTTGGCAATTGGCCTCGATTTTGGATTGCCTACGGGAGGCCTGGCCACTATTATCGGCGCCATAGAGGAACAGAATGCGCTATTGATGTATTCGTTAATGGCCAAACACGGAGCAGTAAGGGTTCCGAAAGATCACTACACAGATTTACCTCATTACCTGGAAAATGGAATGATACCAGTCCTTACCACCAATCCACCGCACCACTATTGGGAGAAGCCGCCCAAACGGGGTGTTCTACCAGAAAATGGTTCCGATTTTGGAGCGTATATGACCGCCGAAGTATTGGGTGCAAATAGCATGATATTTATAAAGGACCAGGATGGGCTTTATGATAAAGACCCGGCCAAGCACAAAGATGCCAAGCTTATAAAGCGAATATCCGCGCAAGAAATTCTTGAGCGAGATCAGGAAGATTTGATCGTAGACTATTCATTGATCGAGATGCTTGCCAAGGCCAGACATGTAAAGGAGATACATATCGTCAATGGGTTAAAACGCGGCCTAATTGTTAAAGCGCTGAATGGCGAAAACGCTGGCACCATTATATATAAGGAAGAGTAAGTTGAGCGAGACAGACAAAATAAAGGAACTTACCAATTATCTTTCCTCTTCGCTGGAAGCAAGACAAGCGGATTACAAAAGTGATTTGAAGATTTATCCTGATGTGAAGATGATCAAGATCGGTGGACAGAGCATCACAGATAGAGGAAGATCCGCGATGTTTCCAATTCTCGATGAGCTCGTTGCTAATAAGGAGAAGCATCAAATCATGATCTTATCTGGTGGTGGCACAAGGGCCCGCCACACCTATCATATAGGAATAGACCTCGGCATGCCGATAGGCGTAATGGCAGAAATGGGAGGATCCATAACGGTGCAAAACGCAAGGATGATCCAAATGCTGCTCGCCAAGCACGGTGGCATATATGTTGACACCCTGGAGTTTGATAAAATACCACTCTTTTTAAGGATGGGTTGTATTCCGATTATGTCCGGCATGCCACCGTATAGCTTTTGGGAGGATATCCCCGATCATGGAAACATTCCAATGAACAGGACGGATACAGGTGTTTTCTTCGTGGGAGAATCACTGGGTGTAGAGACCATCTACTTTATCAAGGATGAGGAAGGATTGTACACCGACGACCCGAAAAAGAATCCGAAGGCCAGGTTCATCCCCAAAATCCATGTTGAAGAGCTTCGGGAAATGGATCTAAATGACCTGATTGTTGAACGGGTTGTGTTGGATTATATGGTAAAGGCTCAGAATGTTAAGAAATTGCACATCTTTAATGGGCTTAAGAAAGGGAACATCACAAAGGCTCTGGAAGGTGAAGAGATTGGTACCATTATATATAGGGACTAACCTAAAGTTTCTCTACCCTGAAGCTGCTTGAGTTCTCATCTAGCTTTAGATACACTTCATCTCCGATCTCAAATAGATCGATCGCCTGATCAACGCCTATTTCAAGCATTTGTTCATTTACAAGAACAAGCAGCACTCTCCTGCCATCATGATTTAATTTGTCCGCCACAACGCCGTGAATACCATTTCTCTTGCTACCAGTATCATTTAGAAATACGTCCCCGACGCTTCCCTCAGACATAACCTCTCCGTTTATTATACTATATATATAGGTAGCCAATTTCAGGGTCGCTGCAATGTCGTGTGTAACTAACACGGTAACGCAGTCGTTCTCCTCGGTATACTTTAATATTTGCCGACCAACAATATCACTTCTTTTCTTGTCCTGCGCCGTAAAGGGTTCATCAAGCAAAAGGACTTTAGGCTTGTACACGAGCGCCCGGGCGATGGCCGTCCTCTGTTTCTGTCCACCAGATAATTCTCCTGGCTTTCTATCTTTTAGAGTAGTGAGCCCGAATGCGTCTATATAATAATGTATAAGCGATTCATCCCCTTTAGCAGCGGCAAATCGAACATTCTCTTCAATGCTCATATTGGGAAACAGGCCATAGTCCTGAAACACAAATCCAACTCGCCGCTTGTCAACGGATAAGCCGCCTCCCCGGGAGTTGCTGAACCAAACATCCTCATCAAACATAACTGTGCCTCTATCAGGCACCTCTAATCCTGCCAGCATTCTCAATATCATGGTCTTGCCTACTCCCGATTCTCCATACAAGCTGGTAATTGTCCCCTTTTGAAGGGTTAAGTCGACGCTGAGCGCGCCCTTTCCGTTCGCGGTGTTTAGTTCTTTATGTAAACTAGCCTTAATCAATTGTTAAATGACTTTGATTGCTTTCTTATTGAGAGAGTACACCAACAGCAGTATTGTGAACGAGATGGCAAACAATATAAAGGAGTAGGTATGTGCTGCGCCATAGTTCATAGCTTCCACTTCTTCATAGATTGCAATTGAAGCCAGCTTTGTCTCTCCCGGAATACTGCCCCCAATCATTAGCACGACCCCGAACTCACCTACCGTGTGCGTAAACGTAAGGACAAGGCTTGTCAATACAGACGCCTTTATATTAGGTAATAGGACTTTAATAAGGGTGGTGAAATTAGACTTGCCAAATAGTGTCGCCGATTCTTTTAACGACTTAGGAAGATTCTCCAGGGCCGATTGAATTGGCTGCACCATAAAAGGAAGGCTGTATATCATTGAGGCAACTATCAAGCCTTCAAAAGTGAACAGCAAATTAATGTTGAGGTATTCATTCAGGAAATTCCCTAGAAAATATTTGGGGCCAAACGCCACCAGCAAATAAAAACCCAGTACCGATGGAGGCAGTACCAAAGGCATTGTCACCAAGGCCTCTACCGCCGGCTTCATCTTGAACCTGCCGTACGACAGCCAGTAGGCAAGCGGAACACCTACAACGAACAAGGCCAGGGTGGTGATCAGCGCTAACTTGAATGTAATGAGTACTGGACTCCAATCCATAATCGAAGATTATGGTGCAAGATAACCGTATTTCGCGAAAATTTCCTGCGCTGATGGGCTGAAGAGATAGTTTAGAAAAGTTTGACAATCAACGCCTCTGTGTTCCTCACCGTGGTTTGTGATTACAATGCCCTGATCAATTTGAGTGTAGAGTGCCGTATCTACATCGTGCCATATTCCATTGTCTTGTGTCATGCCTATTATCACACTTTTATTGGTTAATCCCACGTCAACGCTTTCACTTTTTACATATTGATTGACTTGTGAAACGCTTTCGCCGTAAACAAGTTTGGATTCGATCTTTGAGTAAACCTGCGCTGACTTCAAAGCCTCCAGGGCGGCTGATCCATATGGCGCATTTTTATCGCTGGCGATGGCAATTTTTTCAATATCATCATCAAGGAGGCAACTCAATCCTTTTGACAAATCAAGGTCCTTTGTCGACCACATTATCAGGGTGCCCAAAGCATAAACTATTGGTTTGCCTGTTGTCATTTTTTCTTTTACCAGTTTTAGCGGAAATTTCATATTAGCCGACAAAAAAACATCAAAAGGAGCCCCATTTATTATTTGGGAAGTCAGTTTCCCTGATGAAGCAAAAATTATTTCGAGGTCAGTGGCGTTGTTTTTTTCAAAATCGATCTCAAGTTCAGCAAGAACAAAGCGCAGATTGGCCGCTGCCGCGACGGTCAGCTTTTCACCGGCTGCATCAATTTCTGAAGACGAAGCTTCACCGCTTTCCTCCTGCTTATCTGCTGGTTGCGCACATCCAACCAGAAGCACGACCAACAGAGATACAAGCTGCACAGACGTAATTTTCATACCGCAAAATAAAGCAATTATTTGGGCCGCCCGGCATGAATCAATACTGCTGGAAATTTTTTTCTTTTTTGACAATATTTCTAATTAGCTTTGAACGTTAGGGGCTGGCAACTATATTGATAGTTGCACGTCTGTATTGTGTGCCGGAAACCACTAAGCTCATTTTATCCTGACATTTAAGGTCCATAGTGAAGAAGTACATAATCCTGTTGTTCGCTTCCTTTCTCGCCATTCAGTTCCAGCTGATTGCGCAGCCGGTAATTTCCTTCCAGCCCACTTCATTCAATGAAACTATCAATGATTGCGATGACTCTGTGTCCACTACGCTCACTATTTACAACACCGGCAACCTTGATTTGGATTATGAAATATTAGAGGTAACTCCTTTGAATTTCGCCTATATTACCAATTCCACTGACAATAGTGTTTCCGTTCTCGACCTATCCTCGAATACAGTGGTAGGCGCCCCCATTCCGGTAGGCTCAAACCCCTGGAGGGCAACGTTAGACCCTAGTGGCGAATTTGTCTATGTTTCATGTAGAGGGGCTGACAGTATTTCGGTTATCCGCACCTCGGACAATACCGTGGTTGACACTATTCCTGTAGGCAGCAACCCTTCAGGACTGGCTTTTACACCTGATGGAAATTTCGCATATGTCGGCAACATGGACGATGACAACGTGATGGTGATCGATTGTAATACAAATACTGTCATAAACACGATAACAGGCATCTCTGGACCAAAGGATATTGTCATCACGCCGGACGGAAAGTATGCTTATGTGGGCACTGAAGGAACTGGGATAGTGGTGATTGAGATCGGCCCCGATGTTGTAATTGTAAATATTTCAGGTGCACCGTCTTGGGTTCAATCCCTTGCAGTAACCCCGGATGGGAGATACGTTTATGCTTCTGAAGGTGATGGCGGAAGCGTGGTAGTTGCAATTGACGTAAGCACAAATGCGGTGATCGCTACGATAGGAGGATTTGATTCGCCTCATGAGTTAGACGTTACACCTGACGGGAGGTTTGTGTACGTTGCAGATATGGGCGACAATGAAATTGAAGTCATTGAGGTTAGCACAAATACCATAGTCGCCACTGTCTTCGAGCCTGCACTCAATTCTATTGCCTGGGGCCTGGCAATATCTCGCAATGGGAAGTATGCGTATGTTGCGGTTTCAGATGGACCTCCTTCCCTGTTCATATTGGATATTGGAACAAACTCCTTTATAAGTAGTGCATCACTCCCAGGAAACAACGCTAAGGGAATAAGCACGCTTGAGAAAGGTGTTCCCTGGCTGGCTGAAATCCCAATAGTGGGGACGATCACTCCCGTAGAAGATTCTGTAGTCATTGACGTAACATTCTATGCTTCAGGACTCAGTAACGGAACTTATACCACTAATCTATATGTCAGGTCTAATGATTCCACATCACTGATAGATACCATTCCGGTGACATTAACGGTAAACGGCAGTCCGGAGTTGGCCTTGTCTGACTCCTGCCTGGATCTTGATACAGTGGGCGTTGGAGGGACCAATGCGGCATCTTATTCTATTAGTAATGATGGCTGTGATACGCTGATCGTTAGCAGTATCACGACAGCAGGTGCCGAATACACCAATGACTCCGTATCTCTTGTAATCCCGCCATTTCAGTCCAGGCAGGTTACTGTGACCTTTGCCCCGACAGCACCGGGGCTATACCTCGATACCATCGTCATTGCCAGCACTGATATTGACACGATGATCTGCCTTACGGGTTTCGCAGAACCAGCACCTGCAGCTTTGTTCAGCCCAAACCCGATCACTGCGTCAACCACAACGTGCAACGATACCATTGATGTGCTATTAACCATTTCTAACACCGGGGGAGACACACTCAACTTCGCTGCCTGGGGGCAAACCAATACTCCCACATTCGAATTCGCCTACATTGCCAACTTCGGTAATGCCGCCGTAGAGGTCTTGGATCTAACTACGAATGCATTGGTGGCATCTATCCCTGTTGGAAGCAATCCAAGCCGCATATCTTTTCACCCAGGTGGCCAGCTGGTGTATTGCTCAAATGGCCAATTCGGAGGTAGTAGTAATATCTCGGTAATTCAGGTTTCTGACAATACGGTCATCGCGACCATATCTGTTGGATCGGCCCCACACGGCATGGGCTTCACGCCGGACGGAACATTTGGTTATGTGGCTAACAGAAACAGTGATAATGTTTCGAAAATTAATTGCATCACACAAACCGAAGTCGATATAATTGACCTGACCGGCGGGGATCAACCTATGGACATTGTGGTTACACCTGATGGACAGAAGGCCTATGTGGCAACTAAATTTGGCGGTATTCGCATCATTGATATTGCTACTGACGCCGTTGTTGGCAGTATTGGGGGAGTAAGCGGTTGTCATTCAATGATTATTACACCTGATGGACAATTTCTATATGTTTCTGAGGGAAATGGCTCGGGTACTCGGGTTGTAAAAATTGAAATTGCATCCAACAGCATTGTGAATACTATTTCTGGGCTTAGCAACCCTCACGGATTAGCAATTACACAGGACGGAAGCACAATTTATGTCGCCAATAAAAATAATGAAGATATAGTGGTTATTGATGTAGCGACAAACAGCGTCATCAGCACTATTTCGGATCTGGCATTCACCTCAGGATATGGGGTTTGGGGGATCGCATTATCGCCTGATGATGAGTATGTGTACGTCAATATGCCCTGGGGAGGAGCTCCCAACTACGCAGTTATTGAAACAGCGACGGAAAACGTTGTGGCCACCTTTGATGTGCCTGGCAATGCAGGATTTGAAATCACCACGCTAAGATCGGGTTTGCCGTGGCTCACTGTAGCTCCTGATTCTGGCACGGTACCGCCGGGCGGTGATACCACCATAACTGTCCAGGTGAACGGCTTTGGTCTTCCAAGCGGCACCTATACCGGGAACGTGGTATTTAGCTCCAATGACCCCAATTCTCCACAATATGTTCCGGTTACATTTACTATAGATGGCGTACCTTTCATGGACCTTGATGACAACTGCCTCGACCTGGACACCGCAATAGAGTTTACCACAAACATAGATTCCTTCCTGATCTACAACAGAGGATGCGACACCTTATTTATCTCAGATGCCAATAATGCACTTGCTGAATTTACCCTGAGTGACACATCGGATTTCGTGGAGGCATATGACTCCGCATATGTGCGGGTAGCCTTTGCACCGCTGGATTCTGGTTTGTACCTGGATACGATTACCCTGGTTAGCAATGATGGAGACACGACAATCTGTCTAAGGGGATATGCATTGCAGTCACCCACAATTGCCTTTACCCCTGCTTCCTTTAATATTACCATTCCCAGCTGTTGCGATTCTGTGGCCGATTCCATAATGATCATTAACAATGGTGCTGCAGACTTGATCTATACACCATCACTAGCTGGTTATGATTCCACGCAAACTGTAATCTATACAGTAGATGGGGCACTCACTGATTTCACCTTCGACAATATACCATTTACCGACTCGATGGTAGTTACAATAACTCTGAATGGAGATTTTGATGGTGGGGGTGAAATGGCCGAGTTATATATTGATGGAGATTATTTAGGTGTAATTCCTGATGGAAATCTAACTAACGGTACCGATATAGTAGTGCCATATACATTTACCGGCGCTCAGTTAGCAGCCTGGTTAGCAGATGGGACAATGATAGTCACATTGGATAACGATGGTTCTGTGGGAACGTTTGTGGGAACTGAAATTCACCAGGTGCAAATCTTTATTTCAGCGCCATCATGGGTCAATTATTCTTCTGTCACAGATACACTTGCTCCGGGAGATACAACGTTTCTCAACGTGGTATTCACTAGCTGCGGCTCCAATACAGGAACTTACACCAGCTCTATATTCCTAACGTCGAACGATCCACAGAGCAGCATTGATACGGTGGCCTTGGCCTTTACCGTAACAGGTGCCCCGGACATAGACCTATCTCCTACCGGCTGCCTGGATCTTGACACCGCAATGGAGTTCTCCACAAACGTAGATTCCTTCCTGATCTACAACAGAGGATGCGACACCTTATTTATCACAGATGCCAATAATGTACTTGCTGAATTTACCCTGAGTGACACAGCAGGTTTCATCTTGCCCTACGACTCTACATACGTATCGGTTACCTTTGCGCCCCTGGATTCTGGTTTGTACCTGGACACGATTACCATCTTTAACAATGATGTGGTTACGACTATTTGTTTAAGGGGATATGCATTGAAGTCACCCACAATCTCTTATACCCCTGCTTCCTTTAATATTACCATTGCAAGCTGTTGCGATTCTGTGGCTGATACTGTAGAGATCGTTAATACTGGAGCGGCAGACCTTATTTATAGCCAAGAAATTATTGGTGGTGCAGGAGGTGGTGGACTGATCACGTACTCAGAGTCATTTACTCAGGGAGCTGGGTATGCAGCAGGTTCGCCGCAGTATGACAACTGGATTTCATTTCGAGCACAACTAGATACTATCCAATATTCGTTCGGGAGTGTTAACATAAGAGGCAGCCAGGATCCTGTGGGCGTTACCTGCTCTGATCCTGCTACGGTAAATCTCATTGCAGAAGCACTAAGAGCTGGAAATTCCGGAGTGACCTACTCGTGTGGTGGTATTCTCTGGCGAATAGGCGGGTGTGGAACTGGAACAGAACTCAATGCAAATAATACCGGAACAGATTGTAATTGTCCCTCAGGGTATACTGTGAGGCCTACTATTAATCCTGGAAACCAGAATTGGGGTGGTCTTAACGGTACTGCTTGTGGTGCTGTTAGCCAGACCTTGATTGTAGAATTTGAGTACACCAATTTCGTAAGTTCTTCGCCTCCCGGCCCTGATACGCTCGCTCCAGGGGACACAACAGAAATTTATCTTCTATTCAATAGTTGTGGGTTAGATGCAGACACGTATACAGGCAATCTCATAATCAACTCCAATGACCCACTGAGCAGTATTGATACCGTGCCTTTGACCTTTACCTTAGCAGGTGCCCCGGACATAGATATATCTCCTACCGGCTGCCTGGATCTGGACACCGCAATGGAGTTCACCACAAACGTAGATTCCTTCCTTATCTACAACCTGGGATGCGACACCTTATTTATCACAGATGCCAAT
>DTRK01000169.1:0-15768 GCA_012965955.1 Flavobacteriales bacterium | reverse complement strand
GACCTTTGCGCCGCTGGACTCCGGGTTATACCTGGATACTATTACCATCTTTAACAATGATGTGGTTACGACAATCTGTTTGACCGCGTACGCATTGAAGTCACCCACAATTGCCTTTACCCCTGCTTCCTTTAATATAACAATTCCCAGCTGTTGCGATTCTGTGGCTGATACTCTACAGATCGTTAACACTGGAGCAGCAGACCTTATTTTCACAATTGAGGGACCCGGACTGGATACGGTGGAGTTATTGGTATTGACGCACGGGGTAGATATGGGTGGAAGTGGTGAATTTAATAATACAATCGCGGCTATTTCTACTTACTTCACAAAATATAATCTTACTACAACAGCAACCACCAGCGCAGCAACATTAACAGCAGAATTAACAGGTAAAGATGTTGTATTGATACCCGAACGGGAAAATGGCGGATCGTCTGCAGTTAATGCAACCTACACAACATTTGGCACACCGCTGCAAAACTTCGTAAACAATGGCGGTCGTGTTATTTTTTGCGGATCTCAGAGTGCTTATGCACCCTCTATGTTCAATACCGGCTTGTTTACAGGATCATACGCAGGCAACACAACTGCGGCAGTTCAGGTAATTGACAGTTCCTTTTGCGTTACCGATTCGGTTAATGCAACTTTTAACGGCTCGAATGCAACCTTTTACTGTAATATTACCAATAGTGACGCATTTAGATTAGTGGAGTATCTGGGAAATGATGTTGTGACACTCAGAGAGATTGGTAGCAGTGGCGGACAAGCTATTTTTATTGCTGCAGACTTCTTTTCCTATAATCTCGACGTTGCTCGTATAGTTGCCAATGCGGTTGAATGTTCAATTGGATTACCTGGGCTAAGCACAACACCAACTACTGATACGGTATTTCCTGGAGACACGACAGAAATTTATCTCATGTTCAACAGTTGTGGACTAGATGCAGACACTTATACAGGCAATCTCATAATTAACTCGAATGACCCGCTTAATCCTATGGATACGGTGCCAGTTATCTTCGAAATTCAGGGTACGGCTAATATTGACTTAGATGTGTCGTGTTTGGACTTTGATACTGTAATAGAATTAACAACCTCTATTGACTCATTCTATATCAAGAATATTGGATGTGATACGCTCTTTATTACAGATATCAATAACCTAAGTGATTATAGTGTGAGTGATACAACAGACACCTTATTACCTGCTGATAGCTCACTCGTTTACGTAACATTCTCTCCTTCTGCCCCAGGATTGTATCAGGATTCATTGACGATTATTAATAATGACACGATCATCAAGATTTGTCTTACGGGATTTGCTATTCCAAGACCAACAATATCATTTAGTCAGGATAGCATAGATATTAGTGTTGTTGGATGTTGTGATTCTGCGACTGTAGATGTGACAGTTTATAATACAGGTGGGTCAGATCTGAACTGGACCTTCTCGGTAGGCGATAATCTGGTCGATAATTTCGATCCGAGTTTTGACCCAACAATTTGGAGTAGTTTAACGGGAATAGCGAGTACCACCTGTGGCTCTTTGAGTGGCAATGCCCTTTATTTCACGAACAATACATCAAGACAAGCAACGACAATAGACCTAAACACCAGTGCTGGTGGTAATGTTCAATTCTATTTAAAAATTGCTGACATCAGCACGGGAGGCTGCGAGAATGCTGACCCAGGAGAAGAAGTAGTGCTTGAATACTCGAACAACGGAGGTGGAACATGGTTTAATATAACTACATTTTCGACTGTCGGCTTTAACAACTTTACGTTTATTAATGAGGTAATTCCACCTGCCGCACAGACAGCGAGTACTCGGTTTAGGTTCAGACAGCCAAGTTTCTCGGGTTCTTGTTGTGATCACTGGGCAATTGATAACCTTACTATCACAACTTCTGGTAACTGCACACCATGGGCATGCTTTAATCCTGACGTTGGTACTACTATAGCCGGAGACTCCTCCATCGTAACATTTGACTTCTCAACCTGTGGTCAATCTTCTGGCGTATATATGGCCGATGTAATTGTGTTCTCTAATGATCCTTTGGCTTCAGTAGATACGTTCCCAATTAGCCTTATAGTTGTTGGACTTCCAAATATGAATCGATCAGACACGTGTTTGTACCTTGATTCTATAATGGAGTTCGCTACTCACTTAGACAGTGTATGGATCCGTAATGATGGTTGTGATACCTTGTTCGTTACAGATGCAAATACGACTTTACCCGAGTATACATTGAGCGACACGACCTTTACCGTGTTGCCGGGTGATTCTGCTCTGATGACTGTACTATTTAGTCCAACAACCTCGGGAGCTTTTGTTGACACGATCAATCTGATAAACAATGATGCCGACACTATTGTTTGTCTGACAGGATTTGGATTCCCAAGACCGATTATGACTGTTGATACTGACAGTATCGATGTGCTTATTGTCGGCTGTTGTGACTCTGTTACAGTACCAATTACTATTTACAATACAGGGGGCAATGATCTGATATGGACCATTGACACCTCGGACTACGTATCGAGATATGATGGTGTAAATGACTATGTAGCTGTACCAACAGATTATCCTGGTTTATCAGTGGTAACTGTTGAAGCCTGGATCTATCCTACCAATACAGTTGGCAATCATTGGATTGCTGGTAATGCCAGAGATTGTTGCGGTAATGCTGGAGGATTCAATCTGTATATGGTCGGAACAGACCTGCAAGGAAGCATATGGAGAACTGTTTCAGCGACAACTGTGGTCGGTGGAGCTACAGGAGTGTTATCATTAAATACGTGGCAACATGTTGCCATGGTATATACAGGGACACAAGTGGACCTATACTTAGACGGTGCATTAGTTGGCTCTTCGGCCCCTCAAGGTGCTTCCGCCATATTGAATGCTCCGCAGAATTTTGTGATCGGAGTCTTGGCTTACACCGCACCTAATTTCTTTGATTACCAGGGAGATATTGATGAAGTGAGAGTGTGGAATACTGCTCGAACTCCTGGAGAAATTGCTGGTAATAGAAACACGAAATTATTAGGTACTGAATCAGGACTGATTGGCTATTGGAACTTTGATGGTCAGAACGCAGATGACTTAACAGGAAATGGTAACAACGGAACATTCATTAATCAAGCCACCACAGTTATAGGTTCTCCATTTGGAACGCCAGTGTTTAATGCATCCTTGGATACAGACACTGTTCCTGCTGGCGATTCTTCTGTTGTGGATATTGTCTTTACAACATGTGGTAAAAGCGTCGGAACTTATAACTCATTGATAAACATTGTATCTAACGACCCTCTTAACTCTCCTTATACCATACCTGCAACATTTGAGGTTCAGGGTTATCCGTTGATTGTTACTTCTGATACGTGCCTTGATTTTGATACGATCCTACAGTTTACAAGTACTTCGCTACCTCTAACCGTTTACAATACTGGTTGCGATACTTTGGTGGTGACTAACATTCTGAGTACGTCTGCTGATATAACTGTCGATACTACTAGCTTTACTTTACTACCTGGTGATTCATTAGTTGTTACGGCAACGTTTAGTCCGTTATCTGTAGGTGCATATGCAGAAACGCTTACAATTTTCAACAACGATACGGACACAACCGTATGTCTGATTGGATTCGCATTAAGTCCGCCTATTATAGCCTATTCACCGGATACGTTCTTCTTGACTAGCACGGTGTGCAACGACACCATCCTCGACACGCTTACCATATATAATTCAGGGGTCAGTGACTTGATTTACAGTCTTCTCTCCATAGGTAGCGCCGATGGATATTCTGCGTTATTTGATGCCGGTTCAGAGTATATTCAAATTCCAACAATGGCCTTACCGGCCAGCTATACCCTGGAGGCATGGGCACAATTCCCGCTTGCCGTAACGGGTCAGTGGAGAACGCTCTACCAAACAGGTGGAAGTCAGCACCACGTCCTTGTTCAGAACACCGGGCTACTGGGTGTGTGGAATGGAGGTTTCTTCTCTAGTGGATTCGATGTTGATGGCTTAACGCCAGGATGGCATTTTATTACTGCGGTGGGAACAGGATCGCAAACGGAATTTTTTGTTGACGGTGTATCTGTTGGCACAAGTACCACCAAATTAACTTCGGGAATTAATTATTTTGGAAACTACGTGGGTGGTGGACAGTATTGGGGAAATGCC
The DNA here is from genome assembly GCA_012965955.1 of Flavobacteriales bacterium. GTDB lineage: Bacteria > Bacteroidota > Bacteroidia > NORP154 > NORP154. The sequence continues at coordinate 11,576 of DTRK01000169.1, read as the reverse complement.
GATGAGTTCCGCATCTGGAATTACGCCAGAACTACGACGCAGACTCAAAATTCTATGAACTCTCGACTTCAAGGTAATGAGTCTGGATTATTGGGTTACTGGAATTTCGACGATCAAACTGCAAACGATATTACAGGTGGTGGAAGTAATGGAACACTGACAAATGGAGCCACTTTGATTCCACAAAATGCTCCAGTCGGTTTTACGCAGTTTAATATCACCGGAGACACGGTTGTATTTGGCGATTCTAGTTTGGTAGGCTTTGAAGTCAGCACTTTTGGTTTAATTACCGGAACCTATTATGATACGATCATCATCAGTTCGAACGACCCATTAAGTCCTTCAGATACGGTACCGGTAATTATCGACGTGATCGGTTACCCGGTTGTTGCAACATCCGATACTTGCCTGAATTTTGATTCTATTCTGCAGTTTACATCCACCAATCGCAGTATAATGTTTTACAATACGGGTTGTGATACGCTGTTCGTTGATAGTATAGTTGCGACAATGGCTGTATACACTGTTGATACGGGCAACTTCATGATCGTACCTGGAGATTCTTTGTTGGTGACTGCCACCTTTGCACCTGTGGTATTGGGAGCACATGATGATACGCTGACCGTTTATAACAATGATACGATTATTGAGATTTGCCTCATTGGAGTTTCTGTGCCTCCACCCATCATCAGTGCTGCACCAAATCCTCTGGATGTTACCATAACGGCATGTACGGATTCGGTAACGGTGCCACTTAATGTCTATAATACGGGTGGATCAACGCTATATTGGAATGTTGATACAGTTGGATCATTTATGTACGATCTTGACCTCATAAGTGATACCGTATTCATTGGTGATTCCAGCGTAATCAATGTATTTTTTGATGCTACCAATTTAAATCCTGGGATGTATTCGGATACTGTTTATATAAATTCTAACGATCCTATAACGCCAGTACTTCAGGTTCCAACGATTCTGACAATTTCGCCTTTCCCGATTTCACCAAGTGCGAATGACACTGCAATTTGTTTTGGAAATGCCTCTCCGGGGATATATGCTTCGGGAGACACGGCACTAGGTGACACTATTAGATGGTACTCTGACCCTGCATTGCTGACAATGATAAACGAGGGCGATACCCTAACGCCTACTGACACTGCATTAGGAATGTATACTTATTATATTACTCTAATATCTGACAGTTGCGAAGGGCCTGCAGATTCAGTTACGCTCACGATCAATGCCGGATCGGATACAACGGTCGCATTGGATACAGGATCTTGTTTTGGTGATCCGGTACCTGATCTAACCTCTTCTGGAACAAACCTCACTTTATGGTATGATGACGCCGGATTAACGAACCTGGTGAATATAGGTTCACCATATGCTTCAGGAGTCACTGCTGTTGGTGTGTACACCTATTATGTTCGCGATAGCATTGGAGGATGTCTCCCAGGACCTGTTGATACTTCAACACTAACAATTACCGGCCTACCACCTGCCCCAATTACTTCGGATACAACAATATGCGAGGGAGATTCTGTACCGAACTTAGTTGCCATTGGAGCTAATATCGAATGGTATGATGATGCGGGTCTCACAATTCCTTTGGGATCTAACGATTCACTTGATCCTGGTGTGAGTGCAGGTGGTGTTTATGATTTCTATGTAACTCAAGACAGTGTTGGTTGTCCAAGTCTCCCTGACACTGTATTACTTACAATTAATCAAACTACACCTCCTACAACATCCGATGCTGCGATTTGCTTCAATGATGCTACAGCGCCATTGGTTGCCGTTGGAGATAGTATCAATTGGTACTCAGACTCGGCTCTTACCGTGTTCATATTCCAGGGAGATTCATTCTTTACTCCAAATGTAGCTGTTGGTTCATATACATATTGGGCAACTGAAACGGATAGCATTACCGGATGTGAAAGTATTGGAGATTCTGCTGTATACACAATCAATCCTATACCTGCTGCGCCATTGACTTCGGATACTTCTGAATGCTTTGGTTCTCCAATGCCAGACCTTGCTGCTGTAGGAGCCGCAATTCTATGGTACCAGAATCCAGCTTTAGATACTGTAGTAAATAGTGGAACGCCATTCGCGACCGGCGATACGGCTGTTGGTCCCCACAAATACTACGTAACGCAAACAGTACTTGGATGCGAGAGTCCTGCTGATAGTGCTACTTTAACTATTCTCCCAATTCCAGTCGCTCCAACCACAGTTGATTCTACAATTTGTTTTGGAATGGCCACACCGGACTTCATCGCAATAGGTGCAAACATTCACTGGTATAGTGATGCTGGCCTTACAGCCGAGGTATTTGTTGGTGATACGTTTGCCAGCGGTGATACAGCAGTTGGAGCACATACGTATTACGCAGCGGATAGTGTAGCTGGCTGTTATGGACCTGGTAGCATGATGACTGTAACCATCATTGCTCCACCAGCAACTCCTGTTGTTAATGACGAAACTATTTGCGATGGAACTCCTACCCCTGATTTGATTTATGTTGGATCAAATACACAGTGGTATGATGATGCACCTCTCACCAACATTGTTTCAAATCTCGACACATTTGTCACAGGAGACTCTAATCCAGGCATCTACACCTATTATGTAACGGACAGTACTTCAGTGTGTCCTAGAAGTCCTTCAGATACTGTAGTACTTACGATTAATGCAATCCCTCCAATACCTGTAGCAAGTGACACTACAATATGTGACGGTGATTCTATACCAGACCTTGTTGCTGTTGGTATTGGAATTCAGTGGTATTCTGATACAGGCTTAACAACTCTGATTTTCAGTGGAGACAGCTTGGTTGCTCCTGATACAATACCAGGTGTATTCAACTACTATGTTACCCAAACCATTGCAGCTTGTGAAGGTCCAGCGGATACAGTTACTTTATCAATCAACTCTACACCTGCGCCAACCGGTTCGAATATTGGAGTTTGCTTTGGTGATCCAGTACCAGACTTTACAGCTGTGGGAACCAACTTAACATGGTACAGTGATTCATTACTGAACAACCTTGTATTCGCAGGTAATCCGTTCGCTAGTGGAGACACAGCGATAGGGGATTACATTTACTATGTAAGAGATAGTATTAATGGTTGTCCTGGCCCTGCAATCGCGTTGACGCTTTCAATTAATCTTGGTCTTACAGCTCCACCAGTCGCAAATGATGCGAACTCTTGTTATGGATCTCCGAATGCGGAGTTAACGGCTGTTGGAACATTCTTAACATGGTATACAGATTCTACATTATCTACTATAATATTTAGTGGAGATTCATTCTCTTCAGCTGACACGGGAGTCGGATCATACGTTTACTATGTAACTGATAGTGTTGCCGGTTGCCCTGAAGGATTGCCTGATACGGCAACATTGACCATTCTCGCTCTACCTGCTTCTCCTGTCGCAAGTGATAGCAGTGCATGTTTCGGAACTACCGGTGTAATGGTCGCTGCCGGTGTTGGAGTAATTCAGTGGTATAGTGATACGGCTCTGAACAATATGGTATCAATGGGTGATACGCTTGTACCAGCGGATACAGCAATCGGATCTTACACCTATTATGCTACGGATAGTGTAGGTATTTGTGAGAGTAATCCTGATTCTGCTGTGTTCACTATTCTGTCAATTCCGCCTACTCCAAGTTCTACAGATCAAACGGTTTGTGTAGGTACACCGGCTCCAGATTTCATATCTAGTGGTGCAAATATCCAGTGGTATGGAGATTCTGCTCTTACAACATTGTTAATGGCTGGTGATACGCTTGTTCCAGGAGATACTCTTGTTGGAGTTTATACCTACTACCTAATTGACAGTAGCGCAGGATGCAATAGCTTGATTGTACCAGTTCAGTACACAATTGATGGTGCATCTCAGATTGCCATATCTGATGTGTGCTTTGACTTCGACTCTGTAATTGAGACTACGACAAGTACAGATACACTTGAGTTCTACAATGCTGGCTGTGATACATTAATTATCACTGGAATAACAAACGCAACAGGCGAGTATTCTGTGGACACTACAGGATTGGCCATCCTTCCAGGTGACACCGGAATTATTATTATTTCATTCACGCCTCCTGACTCAGGTACTTATGTGGATACGCTGTTGATTACATCGAATGCTTCTGATACAAGCGTATGTTTAACAGGAGTAGGGTTAGGTGCTCCGGAAATCTCTATTTCGCCTGACAGCTTTAACCTATCCTTTACCGGATGCTGTGATTCATCTATAATGCCGATGACGATCTATAATACGGGTGAGAGCAACCTGATCTATACTATGGGAGCCGACAGTGCGTGGATCACTTTCTCATTAAACGACACAATAGAACCGGGTGATTCAAACATTGTCAACATCACGTTTAATAGTTGTATCATTAATCCTGGCAACTATATTGCGAACATTTACATCAACTCAAATGATCCGACCAGCCCATTGGATACCGCCTTTGCCGTATTGACCAAAGACACCTTGCCTGATCCACCGGTTTCCGCCGACATTGCTGTATGTTTTGGTGATCCGATACCTGACTTCACTGCTACAAGTCCTGATGATAGTATTGTTTGGTATAATGATGCAGCACTTACTATCAGGTTGTTTGAAGGTGACACCTTTACGGCCCCTGACATTGTGATTGGCATTTATACCTATTATTTAACAGCATGGAGAGACAGCTGCGAAGGTAATGCTGACAGTGTGCAATTGGATATTTCAGCGCCGCCTACAAATCCAGCTGTAGCAGATATGAATCAGTGTTTCGGATACCCCAATCCTGCACTTATTCACGACGGCACGATTGTGCAATGGTTTGATGATACATTAATGACGAATATTGTGTTTGTAGGAGACAGTTTTGTTTCCACTGATACGGTAGTTGGAACATACACTTACTTCTTGAACGATAGTACCCCTGGATGTCCTGTTGGGCTTCCTGATACTGTGGTATTGACAATTGATCCTTCACCTGTGGCTCCCGGTGGAAATGACACGACCATCTGTTTTGGAAATCAAACGCCAGATCTCATTGCGACCGGAGTGAACCTCAAGTGGTATGACGATAGTGCACTCCTATCCCAAGTATTTGCCGGTGACACATTTCCCACTGGTAACACGGCTGTTGGTGTGTACAGATACTGGGTGACTCAAACCGACACTTTAATCAATAGCTGTGTGAGCTTCCCGAATGAAATCGTTCTTACAATCAACGGAATTCCTGCAGCACCAAACGTGGCAGATTCAGCAATTTGCGTGGGCACTGCAATTCCGGATTTTGTTGCATCTGGTTCAAATGTTATCTGGTATGATATCCTGACCAACGTTATTGCAACAGGGGACACCTTAACTCCACCGGATACGATAGCTGGTGTATTCACCTATTACGTAACGGACAGTGTGGCAGCTTGTGCTACAGGACCAGCCGATACCGTTTACTTTACGATAAATGCATTCTCTCCAACACCAACGGTGCTTGACACAAGCATTTGCTTTGGATCTGCCGGATCAATCCTGGTTGGCGTTGGTGCGAATCTTCAGTGGTACGATGACTCCTTACTCGCAAACCTCGTGTTCTCAGGTGACAGTTTTGCCGCTCCTGATACTGCGGTTGGAACACATACCTACTATGTAACGGATAGCTTAACTGGTTGTGCCCAGAGTAGTCCCGACACCTCTGATTTCATTATCGAAGTTGTCCCATCCGCACCTATTACTGCTGATACTGCCATTTGCTTTGGTGATCCAACACCAGATCTTTCAGCAACTGGTGTAGAAGTGTTCTGGTACAGCGATTCATTATTGGACACGCTTGTATTCGCTGGCAATCCATTTAACAACAATGATAGTACTATCGGCGTGTATAATTACTATGTAACGCAGGTAGATTCAAACGTTAATGCTTGTGAGGGCCCTGCAAGTACGGCTACCCTGACGATCAATGCTATGCCTGCAGCTCCAACAACTAGCAATGTATCAGTTTGCGAGGGTGTAACGAATCCAGACTTAATTGCTGTTGGTACTGACATACAGTGGTACAGTGACTCAACATTATTAAACCCTGTTGGATCAGGTGATACGTTGGTTGTGACCGATTCTGCTGCGGGATCATACGATTACTACGCGACTCAGACAATACTTGGTTGTGAAGGACCCGGTGCAATTGCTGTGCTGGTTATTGACCCAACTCCTGCAGCGCCAATCGCAGTTAATGATTCAGCCTGTGTAGTAAGCGCAACTGGTATTCCTAGTTTGTTCGCGGCAGGTACAAACATAACCTGGTACAGCGATTCCCTATTGACAAATGCCGTTGCCACAGGAAACTTCTTTAGTACTGGTGACACTGCTCCCGGAACATGGACCTATTATGTGACAGACAGTCTACCTGGATGTCCTGGACCTGCTACACAGGTGTCACTTGTTATTAGCCCAATCGCAGGTGCGCCGGTAGGTGTTGATATGACGGCGTGTACCGGACAGACTATACCGAACTTAACTGCTACAGGAACAGGTACTGATCTGCGATGGTTCAGTGACCCAACCTTATTGATACAAGTAGGATCAGGATCTGCGTTTGCAACTGGCGAAACAAGCGCTGGAGTCTATACTTATTATGTAACTGAATTTGCACCAGGTTGTTCTGCTGGACCAGCAACGCCTGTTACTCTGACGATTAACCCAACTCCACTAGTTACCTTGAGCGGTTATACATTCATTATACAGCCTGGTGATTCCGTAACTATCGAAGCATTCAATGCTACAACATATGCCTGGTCTCCTTCTACTGGATTGAATACGACTTCCGGCCCTAAGGTTAATGCTGGTCCTTCTGTGACAACGAAGTATACAGTGACGGGTACAAATAGCTTCGGTTGTTCTGCAGATACAAGCTGCTGGGTTATTGTAGACGACGGAACCTCTATTGATGATCTTGAATTTGTGCAAAACGTACAACTGTTCCCGAATCCATCGCGAGGCATATTTGAGCTAATCTTTACTTCTAACCTGAATGACCCAATTGAAGTCAGCGTGTTCAATGCTGTAGGTGAAGTCATTGTTAGGGAGGATGTCGCGCTGGTTGGCGGCAGCTATCACAAGACCTTCAACCTGATAGAGATGGCCACTGGGGTGTACTACGTGCGCATAACTTCTGCTAAAGGAATGGTCAACAAGAAGATGGTGATCCTTCAGGATTATTAATCAAATCCATTACACACAGAGTCATCTTTGGGCATTTGTATCCGTTGACGTGTTTTTGGCCTGAGGGTTAACTGCATTTCTTTTGACTTTCCGTTTTGCGTAAACTCGTTTCTCCTTCTTACTCTTTTTCGTCCCTTTCTTCCACTTACGTTATGCCCTTCGGCTATTTCTATTTTTTTCTGTTTGACAATATTTCTAATTACATTTGAAAAGTGTGGGTGGCAACTCAAAAGCAATTGAAGTCGTCTATGATGCGTGGAGGAATTTAGCCACCATTCCATAGCGTTTGAATTATAACGGAACTCTAGTGAAGAATTACCTGGCCCTGTTCATCATTTCCCTCCTAGGAATACCTAGTCAGCTGATTGCTCAGCCGGTAATTTCCGTCAAGCCCGCTTCATTTAATGCAACTATCAATAGTTGCAACGATTCCAGTACTGCTACCCTGACAATCATCAATAGTGGGACTTCTGCCCTGGATTTTGAAATTCTGGATGGGGAGTATGCCGCTTATGCTGAATTAGGATATGCCTATCACTGTGATCGGAATAGCAACTGGGTTGAGAAAGTAGATATAAATACCAACACGGTTGTAGGAGCACCGATACCTGTAGGTGCTGCGCCATGGAGAACGCAAATTACACCCAACGGCAAGTATGTATTCGTTTCAAACAGGAATGATGATAGTATATCGGTAATTGAGACTGGAGTTGACACAGTGTTCACCACAATACCGGTAGGCGTTGCACCAACGGGCATTGCTTTCACGCCGGATGGTCAATTTGCCTATGTGTGTAACAGAGGCTCTGACAACGTGATGAAAATTGACGTGAGTACTTTCACTGTAATTGCCACCCTGACCGGAGCGTATTTTGACCCGCAAGACATCGTCATATCTCCTGATGGCGCTTTTGCTTATGTGACGAGTTCTGATCATACTATATTTGCGGCTGGTGGTCCTGCAGGACCCTCAGGGCAAGTCTCTGTGATTGATCTGTCTTCGGATCTGATTATTGCCAACATTCCGGTGGCAGACCCACATTCCATCGCCATCACCCCAGATGGGCAGTTTGTTTATGTGACACAAGCCGCGGGTGAGACGACCGTAACGGTGATTGCCACTGCAACAAATACCGTGTTGACCCAGATTGGTGGATTCGAAGCCTCTCATGGCCTCGACATTACCCCGGACGGTTCGAAAGTATATGTGATAGATCAAGGGCTTTTTAGTGGATTCAGCACAATAAAAGTAATTGACGTAGCGACAAACACTATTGTTGCAGCAATTGCTGATCCAGGATTATCATTTAGTTGGGGCCTTGCCTGTGGGCCCTATGGAGAGTACGTTTACGTAACCAACCCTTGGGGTGCACCGGACTATTTCATTATTGATATTGAAACGAATACAGTTACTACTAGTTTTAACCCAATAGGCACTACCCCATTTGATGTCTCCATCCTTAAGGGCAACGCAACCTGGATTGGACAGGACATTTTGACCGGCAGTGTTGCTGCGAACGACTCCATTGAAATTACGGTGACCTTTTATGCTGAAGGCCTTGCCAATGGCACCTATAACGCAGACATCTATATCTTTTCAAATGACCCCGGTTCTTTGATAGATACCATTCCGGTAATAGTAACAGTAAATGGCGCTCCCTCGCTGGCCTTGTCGGACACCTGCCTGGATCTTGATACTGTTGGCGTTGGAGGGTCCAATGCGGCATCTTATTCTATTAGTAATAAAGGCTGTGATACGCTGATTGTTACCAGTATCACGACAGCAAGTGCCGAATACACCAATGACTCCGTATCTCTTGTAATCCCGCCATTTCAGTCCAGGCAGGTTACTGTGACCTTTGCCCCGACAGCACCGGGCCTCTACCTGGATACTATCGTCATCTTAAGCAATGACGTTGACACACTGATCTGCCTTACCGGTTTCGCAGAACCAGCACCTGCAGCTTTGTTCAGTCCAAACCCGATCTCTGCATCAACCACAACGTGCAATGACACCATTGATGTTCTGTTAACCATTTCCAACACGGGCGGAGACACACTCAACTTCTCCACCTGGGAACAAACCGATCCTCCCGCATCCGAATTTGCCTACATTGCCAATTTCGGTAATAACTCCGTAGAAGTATTGGATTTAAGTACGAATGCATTAGTGGCATCTATCCCTGTTGGAACCAGTCCAATCCGTCTGTCTTTTCATCCAGGTGGCCAGCTGGTATATTGCTCAAATGGCAGATCCGGAAGTGACGATATTTCCGTAATTCAGGTTTCTGACAATACGGTTATCGCGACCATACCTGTTGGAACCAATCCACGGGGCATGGCCTTTACGCCGGACGGAACATTTGGTTATGTGGCTAACAGAAACAGTGATAATGTTTCGAAAATTAATTGCATCACACAAAATGTTGTCGCTACTATTCCCTTGACTGGCGGGGTTGATCCTATGGATATTGTGGTTACACCTGATGGAAAGTATGCCTATGTGGCAACGAAATATGGGGGAATTGACATTATTGACATTGCGAGTGACTTGGTTGTGGGAACTGTTGCCGGAGTAATTGGTTGTCATTCAATAATCGGTACACCTGACGGACGATATCTGTATGTGACAGAGGGAGACGGAATCAATACCGGAGGAGTTGCTGTGAGGGTTATAGAAACTGCTTCTAATACGGTTGTCGACGCTATTGCGCTCAACAACCCTCACGCAATGGCAATTACACAGGACGGGAGCAAGATTTATGTCGCCAATAAAAATGTAAACCAGATAGCGGTCATCGATGTAGCGACAAACACCGTGATCAGCACTATTTCGGATCTGGCATTCACCTCGGGATGGGGGGTTTGGGGTATCGCATTATCGCCTGATGATGAGTATGTGTACCTTAATATGCCCTGGGGAGGATCTCCCAACTACGCAGTTATTGAAACAGCGACGGAGAACGTTGTGGCCACCTTTGATGTACCCGGTAATTCTGGATTTGAAATTGCCACGCTAAGATCAGGTTTGCCATGGCTGACTGCCGCTCCTGATTCCGGGTCTGTACCACCGGGAGGTGATACCACCATAACTGTCCAGTTGAACGGCTTTGGTCTTCCAAGTGGCACCCATACCGGGAACGTGGTATTTAGCTCCAATGACCCCAATTCTCCACAATATGTTCCGGTTACATTTACGATAGATGGCGTACCTTTCATAGACCTTTCGGCCTCCTGCCTCGACCTGGATACTGCCCAGGAGTTCTCCACAAAGGTGGATTCCTTCCTGATCTACAACCTGGGATGCGACACCTTATTTATCACAGATGCCAATAATGCACTTGGTGAATTTACGCTGAGCGACACATCGGGTTTTGTGGAACCATATGATTCCGTGTATGTGCGGGTAACCTTTGCGCCGCTGGATTCTGGTTTGTACCTCGATACCATTACCATCTTTAACAATGATGTGGATACGACAATCTGTCTAAGGGGATATGCATTGAAGTCACCCACAATCTCATTTACCCCTGATTCCTTTAATATAACCATTCCCAGCTGTTGCGATTCTGTGGCTGATTCCATAATGATCATTAACGATGGTGCTGCAGACTTGATCTATACACCATCACTAGCTGGTTATGATTCCACCCAAACTGTAATCTATACAGTAGATGGGGCACTCACTGATTTCACCTTCGACAATATACCATTTACGAACTCGGTGTTAGTTATAATAACTCTAAATGGAGATTTTAATAATACGTCTGAAATGGCCGAGTTGTATATTGATGGAGATTATTTAGGTATAATTCCAGATGGGAATCCAACTAACGGTACCGATATAGTAGTGCCATATACATTTACCGGCGCTCAGGTAGCAGCCTGGTTAGCAGATGGGACAATGATAGTCACATTGGATAACGATATTACTGTGAACCCGTCTGTGGGGACTGAAATTCACCAGGTGCAAATCTTTGTTTCAACGCCATCATGGGTCAATGTTTCTTCTGTCACAGATACCGTTGTGCCGGGAGATACAACTTTTCTCAACGTGGTATTCACTAGCTGCGGCTCCAATACAGGAACTTACATCAGCTCTATATTCCTAACGTCAAACGATCCACAGAGCAGTATTGATACGGTGGCTTTGACCTTTACCGTAGCAGGTGCCCCGGGCATAGATATAGCACCTACAGGCTGCCTGGATCTTGACACCGCAATGGAGTTCAACACAAACGCGGATTCCTTCCTGATCTACAACAGAGGATGCGACACCTTATTTGTAACAAATATGTCAAACAACTTGCCGGAGTTTGTTTTATCGGCTGATATCTCGTCCA
>DTRK01000168.1 GCA_012965955.1 Flavobacteriales bacterium | reverse complement strand
TTGGCCTTAGAGGCATTCAGATCATCTAATCCGAGCTTCTCCAAAAGCAAATCATAACGGTCCTTCACTTTGAGCTTAAATTTGTGCCCTTCCACTTTGATCTCTACGGATTTTGAAATCGGGTCAAATTGCAAAACCTGTGCTCGATAAGATTTATTCTCGCGAATCACATTGAATATACCTTTGCCGTTTTCCGCAACGTCAATTGAAAACGCATTTCCATTGATTTTACCCGTGGATTGACCTTTAGTGTCAAACTCGATATCAAATTTTCTCCCCTCTGATTCTATCTGGTACATGTAAACAAAGGTAGTTTGTTGGATTGATATTTCAATGTTATTTTGAACAATAACGGGAGCCATTGATCTTTTACCAGTTTTTAAGTTCGGAGACAGGGTACCAAATGCAGGTAGATTTGACACACCTCCAGCATCCAGCATCCAGCTTCCAGACTTCACATATAAAACTTACCTTCGCAGAGATTATCAAAATGGGATGAAAAACATCAGGTATTTACTACTTCCGCTGTCGATTTTATACAGGTGGGTTACTTGGTTTTATCATCAGCTCTACAACAAGGGAATTCTGCATTCCCGTCGATTTAGGATTCCTGTAATATCAGTAGGTAATCTAACAACTGGAGGCACGGGCAAGACCCCTCATGTTGAATACCTGGTCCGTCTTCTGCTTCGTTCTGAAGAGGGTTTTTTTGATAGAGTTGCTACACTCAGCAGGGGTTACGGCCGTGCAACCACCGGATTTATATTGGCTGATGAAAATTCAACGGCCATTGAAATTGGAGATGAACCGCGGCAAATGAAGCAGAAATTTGAAAATATTTTCGTTGCAGTTGATGAGAATAGAGTGCATGGCATTGACCAGCTCCTTACTATGGTTCCAGGTCTCAATGTTGTACTCCTGGATGATGCATTTCAGCACCGCAGGGTAAAACCTGGATTGTCAATTTTGCTACGGGATTTTCAGGGAGTATCCAGGAAACACCTGATGCTGCCCGCGGGAGACCTGAGGGAACCACTTAGTGGAGCAAAAAGAGCCGACATAATTATCGTCACCAACTCTCCCAAAATGTTATCGCCCCATGAACGACGGAGGATAAAAGATATTCTCAGGCCGACTGAAGATCAGGCACTGTTATTCTCCTATGTTGCTTATGACGACTTGATTCCCGCCCTGGGGTCACACGAGCACATCATGGCAAATAAAACCTTCTATTTTGAGCGGGAATACGCGATCCTCTTAATTACCGGTATCGCGGACCCGCTGCCACTTAAGGAATACTATGGACAAAACATTGGTGAATTAATACATATGAGATTCTCTGACCATCATGAATTCACCATGGCTGACATCCAGAGGATTCAGAAAAAATTTGATAATATTGCAAATGAAAGTAAGATCATACTTACAACGGAGAAGGACGCTATGAGACTGGCGATACCAGGAGTGGCCAAGGCGTTTGAAAACTTACCCATTTTTTACCTTCCTATTAAGATCAGGTTTCAAGATGACGATGGAGAGAAATTCAATAAGCAAATTATAGATTATGTTACAAAAAATTAAGGAGGCTGTAGAGCATATTCAGGGCAGGGTTGATGCAAAGCCAGAGGTTGGAATAGTGCTTGGAACTGGCCTGGGCGGATTGGTCGGTGAGATAGAAATTGAAGCGGTGATACCTTATGAGGAAATTCCAAATTTCCCGGTTTCTACTGTAGAGGGTCATTCTGGTAAGTTGATTTGCGGAAGGCTCGGTGCAAAGAACATCGTAGCCATGCAAGGCAGATTTCACTATTACGAAGGATATGAGTTTCAGCAGCTAGCCATACCTATTCGGGTGATGAAATTTTTAGGAATACAACATTTGTGTGTGACCAATGCATGTGGAGGAGTAAATCCTGACTTTGAAATTGGTGACTTAATGATCCTTGACGACCATGTGAATTTGTTACCAGGGAATCCGCTCCTTGGTCAAAATTACGATGAACTCGGTCCGAGATTTCCAGATATGAGTGAGCCATACGATAGGTCATTGATTGCGAAAGCAAAAGAAATTGCAGAAGCAAATGGCATTACCTTGCAAACAGGTACCTACGCAGTTGTTTCCGGGCCGTGTTTGGAAACACCGGCTGAGTATAGGTACATTTTTAATATTGGGGCAGATGCTGTAGGGATGTCTACGGTCCCTGAAGTGATAACGGCCAGGCATATGGGTATTCCTGTATTTGCCATGTCTATTATTACTGACCTGGGAGTTCCCGGAAAAATTGTTGAGGTTACGCATGAGGATGTTCAAAGAGTAGCCGAGGAGGCTGAGCCAAAGATGACCCTAATAATGAGGGAGCTCATCGCCTCAATTTGATAATAAAAATGAGAAGCGTTTACGTTTCTGTAATAGCACTTGTTTTTCAGCTTTCTGCCTTCGCCCAGGGCAGTTCAAATGTTAGTCTCGTCTATCATTGGAACGACACCTCGCTGTTGTCGTCTTGGGCTCATAACAATAGATATAATGAGATTTGGGGCCTGGCTGAAGGGGGAAGGGAGTATGCGGTTATTGGCTCCACTATGGGCACCCACATTTTTGATATTACAGATCCCGCTAATGTAGATACCGCAGTTTTCATACCTGGTGCCGCCACTGGGTTGAGTATCGTACACCGGGACTTCCATGACTACAATGGGTACCTTTATATTGTGTGCGATGAAGATAGTCAGCTCACCTTGAGTACCTTACAGATCGTTGATTTGAGTTTTCTGCCAAACTCAGCTCCAGTTGTGTACAATTCAAACGCTCTGTTTAGGAACAGTCATAATATTTTTATTGATTCCACAAATGCAAGACTCTATGCGTGTGGTGTCCGTCCTTCGGGGAACCGCCTTGAGATTTACTCACTTGCAGATCCGGTAAATCCTGTATTGATTGAAACTTATGATAAAGGACGACATGATGTTTACGTGAGAAATGATACTGCCTACCTCAACGATGGGAATCAGGGATTCTTTGTGGTTGATTTTGAAACCCCTGGTAACCCTATTTCATTGGGAAGTCTGACGTCCTATATCGACAGCGGTTACAACCACTCCGGCTGGTTATCTGATGATGGGAGTGTTTATGCATTGGCTGATGAGAATTTTGGCCACTCCATCAAGTTACTGGATGTCTCCGATCTGTCAAACATGTCGGTGCTGTCCACAATTAGCTCTGGAGTAGCCCCACTTTCTATTCCGCATAACCTGATCATAAAAGGGTCGATATTATATGCCAGCTACTACAATGACGGACTGTACATTTTCAATATTGCCGATCCTCTAAATCCAGTGGGAACAGGGTATTATGACACCTCTGCCGAACCTCATGTAGATGGCAATTACCGCGGTGCCTGGGGCGTGTATCCATCGCTCCCCTCTGGATTAATATTGGTTTCTGATATGCAGAATGGCCTGTTTGTCTTGGATGGGAGTGCCGCAACCGGAATTGACAATAGTATGGAGCAATCGAAACAGCATACCGAAATCTATCCGAATCCGTTTAAAGAGTCCCTGTCCATTGCAATTAACGTGGCAGAGGTAAAGAAAGTTCATGTAGAAGTTTACAACGAGTTGGGGCAATTGGTATCTTCATCCAATCATTCAACGGCCGGGAATAAGATCGTTATTGATACCCGCCATTTACCATCTGGCCTTTATGAGGTTATCCTATCTGCAACAGGGTGGAATGAGTCGCATAAATTGATCAAAACCAGGTAGCATGAGATTTTGGAACACTATAGCCTTGGTATCAATGACTTTGCTGGTCGCGCGATACGCATCAGCACAAGACAGCCTCAAGATTACAAAATTATCTCAATGGAAAACAGGCACTCAATCGGTATATAATGAGGTGTGGGGCATAGCTCAAAACGGCAGGGAATATGCTGTGATAGGCACATGGAACGGTACATACTTTATTGATGTTACTGAACCCACGGCTCCAGTGATGGTCGATTATGTGGCGGGCAGGGATGAATCATGCTTTTGCGTTCACAGGGACTACCACGATTATAATGGATATTTGTATATGGTTACAGATGAGGAACCCGGATCACTGCAAATTGTAGATCTCGCTAATCTTCCAAATTCTGTATCTGTTGTTTACGACTCCGATCTGCTCTTTACCACTTCACACAATATATTTATTGACTCGAGCAGCGCCTTAATGTACTCGTGCGGTGGAAATCCAAATAGTGGGTTAAGCGTTTACTCTCTTGCCAGCCCGACTAATCCGGTGTTGTTAAAGGACTTTCAAACCCCTGGTGGATACATTCATGATGTATTTGTGAGAAATGATACTGTATATGCTCATGCCGGCGGTAATGGCATGTACGTTTATGATTTTTCAAATGTAGGTATGCCGCAGCTCATTGGTTCACTCGAGTTCTATCCGCATAAAGGGTACAATCACGCTGGTTGGCTCAACAAGGCAGGAGATACCTATGTGTTTGCTGATGAAACATCTAATATGGATGTTAAAATAGCAGATGTTACAGACTTAACAGATATTCTAATTGTTGATACTGTCAACACTGGAGGTGACACGAATTCAATGGCCCATAACCCAATAATCAAAGGCGATTTGGTATATGTAAGCTACTATATGGATGGCCTGTGGATCTACGATATTTCTGATCCCGGCAATACAACAGTCGCCGGTTATTACGATCTTTATGTAGGAGCAGGTGATACCATTTCCAGTGGGGGTGCCTGGGGAGTTTATCCTTTTTTGCCATCAGGAAACATATTGGTGTCAGATATGAGAAGCGGTTTGTTTGTATTTGATGCTACAGAAGCAGAAACAAGTATTGAGGTGTTAGAAAAGCCAAAGATCGGTATGAGCATTTCTCCAAACCCGGTAGTTGACCGGTTGAACATACGGTTTGATGAGCGCGTCGACGTTCGCAATATCCGTATAGTAGATATGGCAGGGAAGGTGGTTTCGTACCAAGGGCAAAAGCGCTCAGAACACACCCTCAGTTATCCGATTGGTGAATTGAGTGCAGGGCAATATATCGTACATGTTGCTACTGGACAGGGTAATATTGTTGGAACCATAACCAAGGCAGCATCCAATGAGTGAAGATAAGTATGAACCGGTAATAGGCCTGGAGGTTCACATCCAGTTGCTCACAGCGTCTAAAGCGTACAGTGGCGACTCCACTGAATATGGTGCCGCGGCAAATACCAACGTATCTCCCGTTTCGCTTGGGCATCCTGGTGTATTGCCGGTGGTGAATGAGAAGATGATTGAATATGCGGTAAAGCTTGGACTGGCTTGCCATTGTGAAATCCGGGAATACAACGAATTTGCCCGGAAGAACTACTTCTATGCTGATATGCCTAAGGGGTACCAGATTTCTCAGCATCACACGCCTATCTGCAATGGAGGTTACATCACTATAAAAGATACGGAAGGGCAGGAGAAACGCATCAATATTACCCGTATACACATGGAGGAAGACTCTGGTAAAAGCATTCACGACCAGGATCCCTTCAACACCTTGATTGACTTAAACAGGGCAGGCGTACCTTTATTAGAGATGGTGTCTGAACCCGAGATTAAGACCCCGGAAGAGGCGTATCAATATCTAACCGAGGTGAGGAAACTGGTCCGGTATCTTGATATCTGTGACGGCAACATGGAGGAGGGCTCCATGAGGTGCGACGCCAACGTGTCTGTCATGCTCAAAGGTGCCGATAAATTTGGTGAGAAGGTGGAGGTCAAGAATATGAACTCTATTCGCAATGTGCAACGGGCACTTGAGCACGAGATTAAAAGACAAATCGATTGCCTGGAGAATAATCTATTGATTTATCAGGAGACCAGGACGTTTGATGCGGTGGCGGGCACCACATCGGTAATGAGAACCAAGGAAGAAGCAGATGATTACCGGTATTTTACTGAGCCAGATCTGCCGCAGGTGATTGTGAAGCAAGAGTACGTTGACGAAATTCAGGCAGAATTGCCGCAGCTTCCTGACCAGCTTTTTGAAAAGTATACCAAAGAATTGGGATTGTCGGCATACGATGCAACAGTCATTATTGATTCCAAGTCTATCTCCACATACTATGAAGCGCTAATTGCGGTTACTTCAAATTATAAGGCTGCTGCAAATTGGCTGATGGGACCCATCAAATCATACTTGAATGAAAATGCAATACCGATCGGCGAATTTGTTATCAAGCCAGAGAGTATTGCAGCCCTTATAGGATTAGTGAAGAGTGGCAAGGTCAGCTTTACGGTGGCAGCTCAAAAGGTATTTCCATTATTGGTACAGAATCCCAACATGGATCCGGAGTCATTGGCGATTGAAGGTAACTTGATACAGGATAGTGATGAGGACAGTCTAAATGATTTTGTAAAGCAGGCAATTGCAAAATACCCGGATAAAGTCCTCGAATACAAAAGCGGTAAGAAAGGGTTGATTGGGTTGTTTATGGGGGAAGTGATGAAATTGTCCAAAGGGAAGGCAGATCCCAAAAAAGCCAATCAGCTCGTTCAAGAGCTATTGGAACAGGATTGATGAAATGAAAAAAAACCACCTTATTGTTCTTCTAGCGACAGTCCTCATTGTAGGCTGCGGACCCGGTGAACCGGATTCATTTCGGATAACGGGGAAACTGGAAAACGGCGCGGGACTAACAGTGTACCTGGATCAGTTGACCACTAATAGCATCAAGCTGTTTGGTTCTGCTATTGCGGATACCGAAGGCAATTTCACATTAGAGGGTCAAATTACAGAAGTTGGATTCTATAAAGTCCGGCTGGGGGATAATAACTTTGTGAATATTGTTATCCACCCAGAGGATAATCTTGAGATTACTGGTGATGCAAACTATTTGTATGGAACGTATACCGTTAAAGGATCAGAGGATGCAATAGCGTTGTATGAGCTCAATGAGTACCTGCGTCTGTTCGGGTTGAAGGAGGACTCTCTGAGGCAAGCAGCCACTTCCTTTGGAGGAGTTCAAGTTGATCCCGGCCGTCGGCTCCAACTCCAAAGCGCCTACAACAGTATGCTCCAGGAAAAGTTGACTTTCTTGAGGTCGTTCATTGACAATAACACCTCTTCAATCTCTGCATTGGCTGCGGTGGAAACCTTGGACCCCAAAACTGATTCAGAGTATTTTATTAAGCTTGATAAAGAGTTGTATGTATTGTATCCCAATTCAATCTACGTCAAAAACCTCCACTTGCGCGCAGTTCAGATGGCTAAATTAGCGATAGGAGCTGAAGCGCCGCAAATATTGCTCGCCAACCCTGAAGGTGAAGTGGTTGCCCTATCTTCGCTGCGCGGGAAAACAGTGCTTATTGACTTTTGGGCGTCATGGTGCAAACCTTGCCGATTGGAAAATCCACATGTTGTCAAGTTGTACAAGGAATACCGGGACCGGGGTTTCGAGGTGTACGGCGTTTCACTTGATAAAAACAAGCAGGCTTGGGTAAATGCAATTCAGCAAGATGGTTTGGAATGGATACATGTAAGTGACCTGCAATTTTGGAATTCTACAGCGGCAAAGCTTTATGATGTCAGCAGCATTCCTCAAACCTACCTGATTGATGCGGATGGGAGAATCATTGCTAAAAACCTCAGAGCTGCAGAGCTCGGGAAGAAATTAAAAGAGATATTCGGATAGGCCTTGTTCGAAATAATTATGAGAATCAGTTTCAAAACATTGTGTAAAGTGCTTGCTTGCCTGGTCGCGTGCAGCGCGTATTCAATTGACACCAATGCCCAGGATTACTGGCAACAGGAGTTGAAATACTCCATCAAGGTTAAGCTGGATGATAAGAAACACACGCTCGATGCATACGAAACCATAGAGTACATCAACAATTCTCCGGATGAACTCACCTACATCTACATGCACCTGTGGCCAAATGCATATAAGGACCGGTCCACGGCGCTGGTTAAACAGAAGTTGGAGAATGGCGAGAAGAATCTTTACTATGCCAGTGAGGAGAGACGTGGTTACATTGATGGGCTGGACTTCAAGGTTGACGGGGAAAAAGTAAAGTGGGAGCTGGATCCTGAGCATATTGATATTTGCAAACTAACTCTCAATAAACCACTGAAGAGTGGTGGGAGGATCATTATTTCCACACCTTTTCATCTTAAGTTTCCGCGTGGGGTTTATTCGCGTTTAGGGCATATCGGTGAATCTTATCAAGTCACACAATGGTATCCCAAACCTGCGGTATACGATGCGAACGGGTGGCACCAAATGCCCTATTTAGACCAGGGAGAGTTCTATTCGGAATATGGAACTTATGATGTGTTCATAACGCTGCCACAGAATTATATGGTGGGGGCTACCGGTGACCTCATTGGAGGTGACCAGGAGAGAAATTGGCTGGAGATGAAGGTGGAAGAAACGAAGGAATATCTCAAGAATTCAGAGGGGCTCGCTCGTAATACAACGGCTGTGGGCATCAATGAACTGACCTTTCCTCCTTCTGCTTCAGATACCAAAACGCTTCACTACCGCCAATCCAATGTGCACGATTTTGGCTGGTTTGCGGATAAACGTTGGCATGTGCTTAAAGGCGAAGTAGAACTCCCTCACAGTAAGAGGAAGGTCTATACGTGGGTGATGTTCACAGATGAGGAGGCCCATCTATGGAAGGATGGAATTGAATATATGAACGATGCGGTTTACTATTATTCGCTATGGAATGGTGATTACCCTTACCAGCATGCCACCGCAGTTGATGGAGCATTAAGTGCAGGTGGAGGGATGGAATATCCCAATGTAACGGTTATAGGTACTTCGGGGAATGCCTTTGCACTGGAAACTGTCATTATGCATGAGGTGGGGCACAATTGGTTCTATGGGATTTTGGGTTCTAACGAACGCGACCACCCATGGATGGACGAAGGGCTCAACTCCTTCAACGAAAACAGGTATATTGAAACCAAGTACCCCGATCGAAAACTCATAGGGGCGCAAAGCAATTTTTTAAGTGGCAAGTTTCTTGACCTGGAGTCCTTTGACCATAAAGACTCCTATTATTTGGGATACTTGCTCAACGCCCGCCGAAGGCTTGATCAGCCCATTGAGTTTAAATCAGCTGAGTATTCGTACATCAATTACGGGACGGTAGTTTATGGGAAAACGGCGCTTGTTTTTGATTACCTAATGGCCTATTTGGGTAATGATGTTATGGACAACGCAATGCACGCATACTTTGATACCTGGAAATTCAAGCACCCTCAGCCGGAGGATTTGCGCAAAATTCTGGAAGAAGAAACAGGAAAGGACCTATCCTGGTTCTTTGACAATCTAATCAATGGAGTCGCGCTCATCGACTATAAAATAGTAAAAGCGAAAAACACAGGTTCTGAATATACCGTTACTGTGAGGAATGTTGCCAACACAAACGTGCCGTTTAGTATATCGGGAATTGTTGATGGAAAATCAACTAACACAACCTGGTACGAAGGCTTCGACAAGAAGACTGAGGTCACTTTCGCAGCTGGAGACTATGATGCCTTGAAGATTGACTGGTCTAAGGATATTCCAGAGGTGAATAGAAGAAACAACACCTACAAAACCGCAGGATTGTTTAAGAAAGTGGAACCGCTGAGATTGCAGCTGCTAACGAGTCTTGAGAATCCCAATAAGACCCAAATATTTTGGACACCGGTGATCGGATGGAATGAATATGATCATGCCATGCCTGGGCTCGCGGTGTACAATTCGGTAATGCCCGCAAGGCGATTGGAGTATGTATTCATGCCACTTTACAGCACTTCGACTCAGACGGTTCTGGGTTCTGCAAAACTGGGATATAACTGGTTCCCAAAGGGGGCACCTTTTCAGAACATTCGATTGACGGTGGGCGGAAGCAGGTACAGTAATGGCAATAACGCATTGCCTGCTTTGGGCGAAGGCATCTACGGGAAAAACCCCATACAAGCCAACAAACTCAAAACAGAGTTGGGCTTCACTTTGAGAAATAAAAGTGCAAGAACAAAAGTGGTGAATAAGCTGCTCCTCACGAGTTACGACGTTTGGTTTACCAATAGCGATGTTGGAGATGTAATACCCACCAAATCAGGTGCGGTCAGCGTGAACTACTTTCCTGAAGGGAACTATTATGTGAAAAGATTGGCCTTTGTCCACACCAATGGACGCACGCTCAATCCATACGATTTCACGGTGAGCGTTGAACAGGGACAAGTCCAAAGTGCAGAGCCGTTTGTAAAGGCTCAAGTGGAAGCAAACTACCAGGTCTCCTATCGCAGAGGCCGCGGATTGGATATCAGGTTATTTTCAGGTCGATTTCTCTACAATGACTTTCCCAACGTAGAACCTAAATTCGCCTTCGCCATGCATGGTAATAGAGACTATTTGTACGATCATGTCTTCCTCGGAAGGTCAGAAACCAGTGGCATGCTGGGTGCGCAGTTTGTTCGTAA
>DTRK01000167.1 GCA_012965955.1 Flavobacteriales bacterium | reverse complement strand
GTGCCTGCTCGGGTTCAACAAAGGATTCCGGTTCCGGCTCAGGATCAATGACTGGGTGCGCGTCCGACTGACCGTCTTCAGCAGTCTGGGTAGGAGGTTCTGATGCAGGTTTCAGGTTTTCTTCTGCCTGCTTTGTTGGTTCTGGCGGCTGACCATTCTCACCTATGGGAGAGGCCTTGTCACTCTGTACAGTTAAATCGATTTCCTGTTTGGATTGCAATACTTCAGCACTGATATCTTCAACTGAAGCCTCCTGTGGTTGTTCCATCAAAATCTCATCTTGCTGAATAGTTTCATTATCCACTACTCCTTCTTCGACAGTGCTTTGGGAATCGAGCCAAAAGTAGAGGCCTGCAAATACCACTGCAAGGGCGGCAAGGACCTGTAACCCTCTGGGGAATCTCGATTGCCTGGGGTTCACCCCTGGAGAAGCGTTGAGTTTGCTCTTGATCTCAGCAATTGGAACCGGCTCTGATAAGCTCTCCCGAGCTTTCTTAAAGTATATGTCTAATTGGTCTACCATATATTACAATTTACATATCATAGTTCAAGTATAGGATCGGAAAGCAACTTCTTAAGCTTTTGTCTTCCCCTGCTCAACCTCAGTTTTACTCCTGACAAACTACCCCCTTGTATGTCTTTAATTTCTTTTAATGAGAATCCTGAAATTTCAAACAAGATCAATGCTTCTTTTTGCTTGACAGGAAGCATGTCTAGCTTATCATACAACAGCCTTATATCAACATTCATTTCCATTGAAGCACTGTCATCGTGTTGCTGTTCATGTCTACTCATTTCATATTTTGTCTGCACTTTATTTCGCTTTAGCTTTTTCCTAAAGATGTTCCTGGCAATGCCGAATAAGTAGAACTTGAATGATTCTGGGTTTCGTAGATTGCCAAAGCTCTCATATGCTGCTAGAATGACATCGCTTTGCAAGTCTTTGGCCATCTCATTGTTCTTAACCATCACTTCACAATATCTGTAGAACTGGGTGTGGATCGGCTCATATAGTTCAAGAAAACGTATTTGTAGTTCTTCGCTATTAAGCATATTTATGCAGATAGTGCCTTTAGGGAGCTAAAAAGTTACATTATCCTATTCAAAACAGCAAATAAGAAGCTGTGAATAGCATGGCGTGGCCATGATTAAGAGGAGAAAATAATGATAAAATGATATTGGTGAGGCTAAATGGGCTAAAAAATTACATCAACGGGGATGCCGTTCTTCTTTTTATTGGACTTGGTGTTGCAAACAAGAGGGATATTTCTAAGCCACCCTTGCTGGCAGTTGCCACATTGATATTCGAGATATTGATGTCATAACTGACTCCCAGGGCAAACTGCATGTAGTCAAATCTGGCGTTAATAATGAAAGCATCAGCAAAGCGGTACCATCCCCCAAGGTAAATTGCAGTCTCTTCAATTTCACCTGTATATCTCGATCCTTCCCTCAATCGGTATTTCACAAGACCACCGATGTTAAATTCCGTCTGTGGACCCTGCTTCAAAAAGAGCAGCTGCGGTAATACTGATACCGTTTCGTCCTTCACATATATTTCTGCCCCTCCATGGAATGCCATTTTTGCATTGAGCTGCTCCGGTTCATTTACAAAGGACATATTGGGCTTGTTCAAATGGAAAAGGGACAGCCCAGCGTGCGCCTTAATGTCGCCTAGGTAGTTCCACAAAATTCCCGTTGAGAAGTCACCATAGCTGAAATTCTCCAGGGATGCACTTCCAATACTGTTGTTCGAGTATCCACCAGCGGAGCTGGGGTCGTATTCACTATCCCATTGCTGTGTTTCTGCATCACCGCCAATTGCCCATTGAGCAAAGCCACCTGATATGCCAATTGAAATGTTATTCTGTTTATCCAGTGACTTATTGGCAGCTACAAATAGGTTGAGTTGGGTGGTTCCAACGTCCAAATCCCCTGCCTTATCTGAAAGTATGCCCAATCCGGCTGATATTGCCCCATCTGTGATAACATCCTTCAAAATAGGAGCATCTACAGAAAACGAGAGTGTCCTATATGGGTTGGCTATAGTTTTCCACTGATCCTTAAAATTCATTGCTGCCCTAAAATCGCCGTCAAAAGCTCCCGTGTGCCCCGGATTTAGGGTTAGGGGAGAGGAGGCGAACTGAGAAAAGTGGATGTCCTGCGCTTTCGCCCGGGTGATTCCAAGCACACAAAGCAATATTAAGGTGCCTCTAAGATATGTTCTGGCATTGTTCATTTAAAGAGCTCTCTTTGCTAAAATAAACAAAATGTTTGAATTGCGCTTGCCTGTCTACATTAATGAGCGTTTTTTCGCCCTGGTTTGCAATATTGGCTTAATATAAATAATTGAGAGTTCAAACCCACCTTTACCAGATGATACTGCTTTATAGGTTGAGATATTGAAATCATAGCTAAAACCGACTGAGAAGTTCATGTAATCCATCTTGACCATGGCTATGGCAGCATCACCCATTCTATAATATCCTCCTACATATACTGACGTCTCTGAACTGCCATCGGTATAAATAGATCCTTTCCTCAACATCAACTTAACGAGCATACCGGCACTTATTTCTTTTTGAGCACCGTTCTTCAAGAAAAGTACTTGTGGAATAAAGGAAAACGGCTGGTCTTTGATTTTGATGTGTGAACCTCCGTGTAAGGCCATCTCCATAAATTGCTTTCCATTAGCAAGCAAGAATTTTTGTTTTGCCTGATTCAGATGAAATAAGGAGGCACCAACATGGAAATCTGCCTTATCTGTTTTGTGTCTCCATAATAGGCCACCGGAGAAATCACCAAAAGTGAAATTTTCAACAGCTCCAGGTTCTTGATTGGGCATGCTTGGATCAAAACCGTAATCAAGGTCGTATTGGTTGTCCCACTCTTGCTTATCGGCACCACCTTGCACTCCTCTTTGACCGAATCCCCCTTGTATACCAAGTGAGAAATTATTTTTCTTGTCGATTGATTTATTAGCAGCGACAGATAAATTGGCAAGGGTTGTTGAAAAGTCCAGATCTCCAGATTTGTCGCTATAAAAGTTCACGCCAAACGCCAAAGCCCCATCAGTTATCACATCATTCATAATAGGCATATCAAACGATCCGGCATAGGTGGAAAAGTCTCCGACATTTTTCCACTGCTCTCTCATATTACCAACAACTCTGAATTCGCCATCGAAAGCTCCTGTAGCACCGGGATTCAATGTTGAAGGAGATGCTGTAAACTGTGAGAAATGGATGTCCTGGGCTTCAAGGTTACCTCCAAGACACATGCCCAATGCTACTATGGCTATTTGTATGTTTCTTGTTCTCATAGCTTCTTATTTTACCAATGTGATATTTCCTTGCCGATCTTCTTCATCGAACTCTTCACCGTCTAAGAAGGCGCCTTCCAAATAATACACAAACACTTGTGGAGTGAGCTCTTTGCCCTTGTAGGTACCGTCCCATCCTTGCAGCATGGCATCACCATCTTGACTGGAGTCAAAGATCAATTCGCCCCACCGGTCAAATATCTTAATGAGCACCCAATCCACTGCAATTCCCCGAACGAACATGATATCATTCTCGTCGTCCCCATTAGGGGAGAAGATGTTGGGAACCCAAATGTCATTGGGGCCGCAAACATTTATCGTCACTGAGTCAGGGCACCCGTTTCCACTGGCACCAAGAGTCTCATATACAAAGACATAGTCACCAGCCAGTCCGTCGCTGCTCACCTCACCAGTAAGCGGATCTATGATATTCATATCTGCATCAGCATCTGGGGAGCTCCAGGTCCCTCCAGGAGGCAGGGCCTCAGGCAGGAAGAATGTACTTGTACCGGTACAAGATGAGGTGTCTAACCCCGCATCGGCTCCTGTAACTTCCAATAGCAATGTGTCACTGCAATTTCCCGATGCTGATGTATATACAATTTCATAACCGCTGCCCCAGGGGATTGAGACATGGTCTATAAATCCATCGGGTTGCATATTGTCAGGAAAGACCAGCGTGTCAGGTGATGACCACGTACCTCCAGCTGGACTCGCAGAACTTGTGGCACCGTAGCCAATTGGGTCTGTGTTCTTACAGAGATCGATATCCGGGCCTGCATAAATAACTTCTTCCACAGATACCATGTGGCTAATGCTGTCAGACCCACAGCCGTTTGTGACTATGAGTGTATAGGTGGTAACGGTGCCCGCAGGCGGTGTTACCGTGATTATCTGCGACGTTGAAACCGGACTGGTGTTCCAGGAGTAGCTTTGTTCTATGCCTGCAGTGAGTGTAACAGTTTCCCCTGCACACAGTGTATTCAATCCTGTTATACTCGCCACTGGTAAACTGTTCACGGTTACCGTAACTGTGTCTGAGGCGGTACACGCGCCAGCTGTTGCAGTTACATAGTAAACCGTTTGGCCGGTAGGAGGGTAGACAGTTATCGATGGAGTGGTGTCTGTGGTATTCCATAAGTAAGAGATGCCACCACTCGCTGTGAGGACGGTCGAATCACCTTCACATATAGTGGTGTCCCCTGCTATTGTTAATGAGACCGGAACATCAACTGTTACGATCACCGAGTCATATGGACTCTGACAACCCCCAATAGTTTGGGTTACGAAGTACACATTTGGTCCGAATGCAGGAGCGATTGGCAAAGAATCCCCCGTGCCTAATAAGGTAGTAAGCGTGTTGTCATCCCACCATTCAATTCCCGTTCCACCTGTAGCGATCAGCGTATCCACCAGCCCCGGTATGTGGCAAAACGATGTGTCATTCCCGGCGAATGGCGCTGATGGGGTAGCATTGACCACGATATCTACCTGTGTTGAAGGGCCGACACAGCCATTGTTGGTTCCGGCGACCCAGTAAGATGTATCAGAAGCAGCTCCACTGGCAAATGGGCTACCTGTACCTATGGAATCCAGCAAGGGAATATCCGAGTACCATATAATGGTCCCTATATTTACGGTAGCTGTTAAATCTGCAATTACATCCCCCTGGCAATAAGCTGATGGTGATGGGGCTGTTGGTGCTGCGGGAGCGCTGAAACACGGTACCACGTGAGGCCCTGAATTGGCAACGCACCCACTGGCATCCGTGACCTGGAAGCTAAAGGTGTCACAGTCAAGTCCGGTTGCATTTTCCGTGCTTTGCAGGCTTGGATCATCCCATTCAAATGTCAGTGGAGTAGTACCACCGCTTACTGTTAGGAAGGTAATTGCACCTGTTGGCATATCACATCTACTGGAGTCTATCTGTAATGACGAGATATCAATCGTCGGTGCTCCCAAGTCATTGACCACATGTGGGCCCGAAGCGTCAGTACACCCGTTGGAGTCCGTGACTGTCAAGGTGTAAGAATCGGCAGGTACCAGGTTTAAATCAATGGTGCTGCCTACCGATGTTGGCGTTGAGTTTTGCCAATCAAAAGTCAGTGTTCCTGTACCACCGCTAACAGAGATTCCGGTTATAGCTCCATCACTGGCACCGCAAGTGCTCATTGTGATTGTGAATCCCGCTGTATCCAGGACAGGCCCTGCTTGGTCTGTTAACACATGAGGTCCTGTAGCCGCTGTGCACCCGAGTGAATCAGTGACTGTTAAAGTATAACTGTCGGGGCCGACTCCTGTTAAATCTAATGATGAACCAACGGTCACTGAAAGTCCGTCCACCCAATCAAAAGTCAATGGGCCAGAGCCTCCGCTGGCAGTAATGCCTGTAATCGAGCCGTTTAGATTTCCGCATGAGGGTTGTACCAGAACCATACCGCTAATGTCCAGGGACACTGCCGGGCCTCCAGGAACACTATGAATATCGGTGGAAGCAGCACATGCATTGCTATCAGTTACCGTAAGAACATAATCATCAACAGGTATATTCATGACATTGGCAGAGTCACCACCAACTACGACAGATGAACTGTTTAGCCATTCGTAGGTTAATGGGAGTGTACCGCCGCTGGCAGAGATGCCGGTAATGGATCCGTCATTTGCGCCGCAATTCTCAGGTGTTATCAGGATAAGTGACGTATCAATAACCGGTAGGGGGTTTACCGTTACGATCATTTGGGAGCTGAAGGCCATACATCCAAGCTCAGTGGCCGTGACTGAAATAGTGTCTCCTGTTGTTAAGCCGGTGACAATATAAATGTTGGATGCCCCATTCTGAACCGATATTGAATTGTTGAAGAATTCGTAGTTGGAGAATCCCGCAGAAGCGCTTAGGGTGATAGTGTCACCCTCACAAACGCTGGTATCATTAGCACTTAAACTCACTATTGGCGAAGTTGTGGCCAAAGCGTATGCCGGAAGTAAAAAATCATTCCAGGCTGTTTTGGTCATAAAACTCAAGGTTGGGCTAACATTGACCGTGTTGGTTACAGGGCTTATGTCCTCCCATCTGGGTGCATTCTGCCAATGTGCAATAGTTTGATAAGCGTTGTCTAGCGCATCGTCATAATAGATGGTAATGTCAGCCGATGATACTCCATTCGTTTGATAGATCCTGTGGTAATAGTCTGGATTGATGACACAAAACGTTGAATCGTTAATACTCCTGTCATAACCCTCTGTGGTTGCATCCACATTGGCCATTCTTACCTTATAAGTATGTGCAGTAGCAACATTTGGGTCAATTTCTACAGGCCGGTATCTCGACACGCCTACACTAGACCCAACCGGAAATAAATACGTTGCAATATTGGCCATATCTCTAACCAATCCACCCGTGTCAATACTGCTGACAAACCCGGTGGTCCGCGTAATTGCTGTAGTACTGGTGTTTGTGACATGCATTATGAACGTGTCCGTAGCC
Source organism: Flavobacteriales bacterium (assembly GCA_012965955.1). Lineage (GTDB taxonomy): Bacteria > Bacteroidota > Bacteroidia > NORP154 > NORP154. The sequence goes on along the minus strand of DTRK01000167.1, from coordinate 3,707 downwards.
AGCTCCTTATCATTGAGTGCCAGTGAATCTGTAACCGTGGCATTTACCTGCTGGGCTTTGTCACCTGACCCTGTAAGGATCAGGTCGTAGAAGAGCGTAGGATCCGTACCCTTAATTGTTTGGGTGCCACCAGTCATGTTTACCGTACCGGGACTGCCATTGATAAAAGCTGCATTGCCCGCATTGTTGGTCCAATCGCCCGTCAGCTCTATGGTACCGCTGTGATCATAAGTTCCCAGACCCTGATTGACCATTTCACCATCAACAAAGATCAATGCACCGGCACTGGAGAATATGGCTGCTCCATCATTGGTAACAAGTTGGGCGAGTGTGGTCACACTCCCAAGTGCTACAACGAAAACGGTATATAAAAAGTGCTTCATTATTCTACGTTTATTTTTACTGATTGGCCATCCATTATTAGGCAGCTCATTTCATGATGATATCACCATTGGTGAACTTATGCGGATCACACTTGCACATCTTTTTCCAGTTTTGGTGATCATAATTATTGATTTTCGAGTTTAGTTAGTCTTTTCTTATGCTCCTCAATTTGTGTTTGCTGTTCTTAGAGGCCATTTTTAGTTTTGGTTGGCTTCAGTGTTTTATGAAACTTCTGTATTTTTTCCTTCGTTTCATCTGGCACCTTCAGCTTAGGCAGTAGGTCAGCTGGAACTCTTTCAGACGATTTATCTTCAAATCCAACAGATTTGACCTTCATTATTGCCATCCAATCAAAAGTTAGATTGGCAGTGCTTTTAGATGCTACAACCTTGAATCCATCCTTGTCTTTTTCAGTTACACTTAGGACAACACTCGGATTATTACTGGTTACCGTAACCACAGGCAGATTTCCCACACTCATTTTTGTGCTAAATTCCTCGGAGTATTTAACCACAAGCTCCGTGCTGTTCAGTTGTGTACTGCCAAAATCCTGAACAATAATAGCATTGCCCATACCAATAACTTCTTTAATTTCTTGAATTTCAGCGCGGTTGTACTTAACACCAAATATGCCAAGTGTCGCGAGTGAGTAACCACTAACCGCCGTGAACGTCCCGTTCAACACATAATCCGGCGATTCGTCTGCTATAATACCTAGATGCATCTGTGGCCGGTACCTTAATTCAGATCCTGGTAACATTTCATCAGGCATGCCTTTAAACTTATAGAATGATGGTTTAATGTCGTCGATGTCTCCAATCACATATTCTGATAATGCTTTGCTGTTATCTATGGTAACAATGTCCCTTTTTCTCGACCGTTGAGAAGTATTCCACCAACTTTGAGCATATCCTTCAAACCAATCGTTAAAATTAGTTAAATCAGCGAACCCAACATAGCCCGACCAACCTCCAGCAGTCTCAGGCATCAACGCCACATCCGATGCCCACCAATAGCCAATCGTAGCCTGAGAGTTGGTCCCAGCATCGTTACCTACTTCGAGAGGATGGTAAATCTCCGTTGCCGGGCCGCCCAACATGAATCCACCTGGTACTTTGGCGATCCCCACGCTTGCTCCATCATCATAAATTATGGTACAAGTGGCTGAGCTTCCGTTGGATTTAATCACATAATTTGCTGAACCACACCCAACAGGCCCCGAAGGTCCGGTTGGCCCAGCCACTCCTGTTCCCGTTGGCCCCGTTGGCCCAGCCACTCCTGTTCCCGTTGGCCCCGTTGGCCCGGCCACTCCTGTCCCCGTTGGCCCCGTTGGCCCAGGCACTCCTGCTCCCGTGGGTCCGGTTGGCCCGGCTGGCCCCATGCCTCCGCCTCCAAAAGCCACCCAATAAGTGCCATCGAAATAGTAGAATGTATTGTCAGCAGTTTCGTATATCAATAAGCCCGTTGCTGGTGCAATAACCAGGTTCGTATCGGTTCTGGGGATAAGAATACCCTTATCGGTAGCCTGAAGTTCCAATATGGCCGAGGCATCGGGACTATTGGTTCCGATTCCCACATTGTTAGTCTGAGCAGATGCCGTGTTGCAAGACGTAGCTAGCAACATCCCAAAGGCCACTTTAGCTATATGTCTTGTTTTATTCTTCATGATTCTTTTCTGTTTCGATCGTTTGTTTTATCACACGCTTGGGTGGTTCTGTACTCATCACCTTTGTCGATGCCTTGGTTATTGCATGATGCCTCATTGCTGGCTTATTTTCTCCACTGATTTGTGTCGCGTCGTCTTTTTCTTCGGAACCTATTCTTTGCGTCTTTTGATTTTGAGCAGGTTTCTTACTAGAAGACAGCGTAACCGCTGAGTGAACTGTTGTAGTTTGCTGCGCTGCGTCATCCTGGTTCACCTCTTCGCCTGAGTTAATTCTCTGTATCGGTTGAGCAGCAGGTTGCAATCTGCTTTCAGTCTTTTCCGACACTTCTATTTGCGCCTCCGCCAATCCCAGGTTTGCAAAAACAAACCCAGCTGACACCAGTATTCTAATATGTTTAGTCCCTTCCATAACTTATCAAACAACTATATGTTAATAGAATGCGACATAGGCAATTTGCATCCCCGTCCATCCCACCGCAGGGTTACTATTGATAATGGTTATCACAAACTGCCCTGTTTCGGTCTCCACATTCTCAATAGTTACGTTGGCCTTTTGTGCATTACTCCAGGGAACAGACCCGGTCCATGAACAAGATATAGAAGAGCCTGCTACACAATTGGCATCAGTAATGGTAAGCGTTAATATCGTATTTCCGGGGAGGGTGAAGGCGCCAGTGTAGAATTTCCCATATGCAGTGGTGGATCCAGGGTTCAACATTGCAGGACCCCAGATTGGTGCAGTCCCAGCGCCTTGAGACATAAGTACTTCACCGGTAGTCCCTGGCAAAGCACCTGGTTCAAGAGATCCCGAGAATTCTACATTTCCAACTACATCCAGCTTTTCTGATGGAGTTGTAGTTCCAATACCAACATTACCCTGGTCAAAAATTCCAGCGTAGTTGTTGTCAGCGCCAGTTGCCGTGAAATAACCACCTATAGCAGTTTGAGTTCCTGCAGTTGTACCCGTCGCCTTGCCATAAACACCGTGTGTAGTAACCGTCGGTGTGGTTGATCCGGCGGTTACGGTGTATACTCCGTCACCATATACACCATAAATAGTTGTAGTGGGGCTCATAGTGCCACCAGTGGAGTTGACCTCAAATTCTCCCTTTCCATAAACGCCATAGAGAACTGAAGTTGGTGTGCCGTTTCCGCTGGTATTATTGCCATTGAAATATCCATGACCGTACTGTCCGTAAACACTGCCGGCAGGGTTATTTCCGCCAATGCCCCCTCCTTGTTGCTGTTCGGCCCTGCCATAGCTGCCGTAAATGTTATTAGTGCCTGAGTGAGAGTTGGATTTCGCTTCAAGGTAAGCTCCACGCAAATTGGATGTGCCTGTACCTGAACCGTGCAGCAGATAACTTCTAATTACGTACCGATCCTGTGTGCCCGTTATGGAATTATGGATTCTGACATATAGTTTTGCTGTTGGGGAAGCTGTTCCTATACCAATTCTGTCGTTTCCAGCGTCACCGTAAAATAAGTTGGCATCTGTTAAGCCCCTAACCTGCATATCAAAGTCTTGACCATCTACATTAAAAAGCGAGGGGCCATCAGTGATCAGTGCATGCGCGCCATTTTCAGCCACTGCTCTAACACCTGCCCATCCTGCGCTGGTACCGTCTACTTGTCCCACTACTCCAAAACCACCAAT
>DTRK01000166.1 GCA_012965955.1 Flavobacteriales bacterium | reverse complement strand
GCTGGCTCTGGCTCTGGCGCTGGTTCAGGCTCTGCAACTGGTTCTGCAGCCGCTTCCTCCTGTGCCACTTCTTCATTATCAGCACTTCCATCACCCACGAACTTATCATAAGCGAAATAACCACCGCCTCCTAATACAGCAAGACCTACGATGACAATGATGATGATCATCACGACTTTCGATTTTTTCTTAGGTGCCTCTTCGCCCGCTGTGGCACCTTCAGCTGCTGCACCTTCTTCCGTTTCTGCTACCGGTGTTTCACCTTTGCCACCAGCTTCTACAATAGGCACCGCAGCTGCTGGCTTTTGTGGTTCGCCAGTCATATCAACACCATCCAGGGTATTTATGTCAACGTTGTATTTATTGCACAAATGAAGGATTACCTGCTGCTTATTCTGCCTAAAGCGTTTCATTATATCCGGCACGGTCTTTAGATTCTTCTCATCGTACTTCGTGAAGAAATCTATGAGTATCTGTTGAAAGTCTTTGGTCAATTGCATAGCTCTATCTTAAAATGGTAATCCTATTATCCCCAATATTAGAGTTTTAACCTTAAATTCTGGTAACTTAGTTAACAAAAGAACAAAATAAATCTCATTTTCAAGATACATTGAGCTTAAAATCACATGGCGAGAAGTGAACATATTGAGGTAACCAAGACTGGAAGATATTTTATTGAGGGGCAGTTAGGACATAATACAGAGGAAGTATGGATCGTTTGCCACGGATACGGATACCTGGCCGAATTTTTTATCAAACACTTTACAAATCTGGCAAGTGACACTTGTTGCGTCATTGCTCCAGAGGGACTTAACAAATTCTACAAGGAGGGTATGGGTGGAGAGGTTGGGGCGAGTTGGATGACCAGGTCGGACCGCCTGATTGAGATTCACGACTATATCAATTATCTCGATCAACTATTAGAAATGGTCTTGGCTGAGGTTGAACGGGATGCTATTAAACTGAATGTACTGGGCTTTTCGCAGGGAACGGCAACAGTATGCAGATGGCTAACTAAAGGCAAAGTTCAGGCAGACAATCTTGTTATATGGGCTGGGGAAATTCCAGATGATATTGATTTCGAAAAATTCAATCAGCAATTTACCAATAAGCCGGTCCAACTGGTAGTAGGCGATAATGACGAATTCATATCTGAGCAAATGCTGGAGCATTTTGTCTCCTTCCTAAGATCGAAAGCAATCAACTTTGAGCTATCCAGGTACAAGGGTGGCCACAAAATCAACGAAGCATTACTACTGGAGATTGCTCAAGGATTCAGGCAATCATAGACCTGCAATACAATAATATATTAGCAGATTGTCGTTCTTTATTGTCATTGACAACATTTATTAGGACATTAGCCTATTCAACAAACATACACCATGAAAAAATTCATTCTTCTACTTCCTTTATTTATCATCGGCTGTGACGCAGCCATAGAGAACAACGAAATAATCAGGCTTAATGAAGAGAAACAGGCGCTTCAAGATGACCTCGAGCGCAAGGATTCTATAATTTTCGTGATTGTGCAGTCCTTCAATGATATTGAGGACAATCTGCAAACAATTAAGGAGAAACAAGGGGTCATATCCATGAATACCTCTGGCGATATTGAATCTGAATCGAGCCGTAGAGAGCGTATTATTGAAGACATGCAAATGATCAACGAGATCATGGAGGAGAACAAGAAGAAGGTTCGGGATTTCTCCTGGAAAATAAATTCTCTTGTAAAAGAGCAAAAGGCAGCCAGTATCAAACTCGCTGATTTTCAGAAGATGATCGACAAACTTACGGCTATGGTAGAAGCTAAAGATGCTGAGATTGCTGGTCTTAAGAATGATCTTCTTAGCATGAACATGTCTCTTGATAGTCTGGCCCTGGCTTATGATATTCAGGGTTTTGTTGTGGAAGACCAAGCTGTGGCCTTAAACACTGGTTTCTTTTGTTATGGCACATTTAAGGAGCTGGAAGAGAAGGGGGTAATTACCAAGAAAGGTGGCTTCATAGGGATTGGGAAAACAGAACAGCTAAAGCAGGATTTCAATACTGACTATTTCACCCAGGTCGATATTACAGAAACTGAAACTATAGACCTCTTCAGTAAGCAAGCCAATATTCTGACCAGTCATCCCTCTGATTCCTATAAACTTGAAGGTGATGATGAGTCGGTTGATAAATTGGTCATCCTTGATCCCGTCAGGTTCTGGTCTGCCTCAAAATACCTTGTTGTTGTAGTAGAATAGGCGCTTTGTGACAGGCTATTGCTCCTCTCTAAACGCAGAGGCCATACGAAGGGCTGATTCCTGCACGATGGAATACCTATATTTGTTAGTGACTATTGGCATGTTGATAATTGGTAGTCTGAGTTCTTTGAGATATATTTGCAATAATTATGCATGCATAACAAATATTAACACCTCCGACCATGATCACCGAAGAAATTGAAGAGACAAATGGTGTCACTATTGAAACAGAAGCTCCTGATGGTATGATGAAAGAGATTGTTCAAAAACAGCGGGATTACTTCAACACGGGAGCCACGAAGGAAGTCAATTTCAGAATCCGTGCTTTAAAGAAGTTAAAAGAGGCTCTTCAAGTGCATGAATCCAATTTGCTCAAGGCCCTTCACGATGACCTGGGGAAATCTGAACAGGAGGGGTACGCCACGGAGATTGGAGTTACCATTGCGGAAATAGAGTATTATTTAAGTCATATTCGTGCCTGGGCCCGGCCGGAAAGAGTACCAACTCCGTTGTTTTTTATGCCCGGTAAAAGCAGGGTGCACAAGGAACCTTTTGGCACCGTACTGATCATTGCTCCCTGGAATTTTCCTATCAAGAATTTGTTGGGCCCTGCATTGGGTGCTATCGCGGCGGGCAATACATGCGTTTTGAAGCCGTCGGAACTTTCCCCTCACACGTCTGCGGCGTTGAAGGTGCTGTTTGAT
>DTRK01000165.1 GCA_012965955.1 Flavobacteriales bacterium | reverse complement strand
ATTGCTGCAGCATCTGCGGCTCTTCCGATGTCTCGCACATAAATGGGCTTTCCATTTCTGTAGGTTATTACAATATCATTGAAATCGGCCACGTCTATGATCATCCCTTTCGCATCAATACCATAATTTATATCTCCTATCTTGGCAATTCCAGACGGAATCATGGTGGTGTTTTTCTGGATGGCTTCATTCACTTCCGTTAGCGAAATTCCAAATGCTTCCAGCTTTGCCGGGTCTACATAAATGTAAATTCTCCTCAGCGATCCTCCGTAGGCTGCCGGAGCTATAATGCCTTTAACACCACTCAGCATTTGACGGAGATTATAGTAGGCTATGTCGTATAGCTCCTTCCCATTTTTTACATCGCTACTCACGGTGAGCAGCATCAATGGCTTTGAGGCCGTAGGGTCGAAAGGCTGCACCATTGGCGGCAAAGTGCCGGGGGGCTGGTAGTACATATCTGACATTGCGTAGGATGAAGTATTGGCAATCGCTTCTGCCGGATCGATCTCCGAACCGTAAAAATTGGTCACGATACTCACCCCCATCAAACTCTTGGAAAGCTGCTTCTCGATCCCCGGTGATTGGCCGGTCCATCGCTCCATCCTACTCGTAATGTCCTTCTCAACTACCTCTGGAGGCATGCCGGGATAAAGGGTCAGTATTTGCATCGCTGACTTCTTGAAAGACGGCAAAATATCGACAGGCATACGAGGTATTACAACTGCAGCCAGTACCGCTACAATAATGGCAAACACTAAAATCAAAAATGGATTTCTAAAGCTGAGTCGTATCATGTATTCACAGGATAGCCGGTATTGCAACGGGAATCTGATGTGCCTATGGGGAAAACCAGACGGCAAATATAGTGAACTCTATTAACCTTCTGGTGTTAACAACTCCCCACCTAAAACAGGATATATATAAGTTCCGCATATATTTTTGCGTTATAAGGTGAATACCACATAATTTCAAAAGACGCATATGCAAATTTCATATTTACTAGGCGGGGTGGCAGCAGGGCCCGAGATCGAATCACAGAGCTTGGAGGCAGCAGCAGAACCCCAGGGCGAGAAGCTCTTATCACTCATGGACCTGGCACAGGAAGGCGGGGTGGTTATGATCATCATAGCGATACTCCTGTTTATAGCACTCTACATTTTAGTTGAACGGTTTCTAGCGATAAAGAGAGCTTCTAAAGAAGATGAGCACTTCATGAGCAACGTGAAAAATGCCATACTCAGCAGCAAGCTTGACGAAGCACGGACATTGTGTAAGACACAATCAGGTCCCATCGTTAGGATGATAGAAAAGGGCATCAGCCGAATAGGCAAACCGTTACGAGATATTGGAACAGCTATTGAGACCGTAGGCAAGCTGGAGATCAATAAAATGGAGAGCAACCTCGCTACCCTGGCTACTATAGCCGGTGCAGCACCTATGTTGGGATTCCTTGGAACCGTAATGGGGATGATAAAGGCTTTCCACGAGATGGCAGTGGGAGGAAATAATGTAGAAATTGCTCAGCTCTCAGAAGGCATAATGCAGGCCATGGTAACCACAGTGGCGGGCCTTGTAGTGGGTATTGTGGCGTTCATCGGCTATAACATGCTCGTCGCTAAAGTCGAAAAGGTGATTCACGCAATGGAAGCCAGGACCATGGAATTTCTTGATCTCCTGGAAGAACCGGCAAAGAACTAAGATGGCATTGGGGGCAAGAAATAAGATCAGTGTAAGCTTTAGCATGGCATCCATGACGGATATCGTGTTCCTGCTATTGATCTTTTTTATGATCACCTCAACTTTTGTAGCGCCTAACGCTTTGAAAGTTAACCTGCCTAATGCCGATGGCCCGGTGAAGAACGAGGCTGGGGTATATGTCAACATAATGCCTGATCTGACCTATGCTGTGGAAAAAGTGCCGGTAGAGTTGGCCCTGCTGGAATCGACCATCCTGAATGAGCTGAAGGGTGATAAGGGCCGTGGACTGATACTCCATGTTGACAAGACTGTACCGATAGAGTACGTGGTTAATGTCATGGCCATCGCCAATAAAAACGAGCTGAGGTTCGTTTTAGCTACTAGTCCGAAATAAAAGGGCTTGCCCAGATAGGCATCATATTTGCAGCCGTTGGAAAAAACATTTACCGGTAGGATGGAATTCATCAGAGATAGAAACAAGAGGGAATCCGCCATGATCGTAACGGTCATAGGTGTTTTATTGCTCTTTCTCCTGTTATTTGCAGGGTTGCCTTATCCGGACCCCCCAATTGACGATGCGATGACCATGCAGATCAGTTTTGGGAGGGATGTTCAGGGCGATGGGGATACCCAACCTGATGAGGTCAGTGAAAGTGAGTCTGAAGAGATACCAGAAGAAGTGGCTGAAAGTAAACCAGTGCCGGTAGAAAGTGTTGAGGAGGTTGTTACGCAGAATACGGAAGTAACTACTACCATGCCCGTGGAGAACATTGCTGCTACGGAAACGGAGACAGTGGTGGAGGAACCTGTGCAGGAGGTGGATCCCCAGGCGATTTACCCGGGCAATACTTCCAATAGTTCGTCAGATGATAGCCAGGGAGACACCGGTGGGCCAGGGGATCAGGGATCGCCTGATGGTGGCGACAATAATAATTTTCAAGGTTCTCCGGATGGAACCGGGTTTGCCCTAAGTGGCAGAGGTATTCTGTACAGGCCATCAATTACCAACACGACCCAGGAGACCGGCAAGGTAGTGGTCAATATTTGGGTAGATCGCAATGGGAGGGTTAAAAGGGCAACGCCCGGAGCAAAGGGTTCTACCACTACAAATTCTCACCTCTACAAGCTCGCCAAGACTGCGGCATTGCAGTATAAGTTTACTTCTAATAGCAAAGCTGCAGAAGAACAGAAGGGGACGATTGTCATCGTGTTCAAGGCAGGCCAGTAAACGGTTTAACTTTTTGGTGCAGAGCTTCGTACTTTTGCGGAGCTATGCAAGTTGAATCCAGTTCCACAAACATTGGTTCAAGGTACCAGGAAACGCTAAAGTATCTTCTTAGTCAGCTTCCCATGTACCAGCGTATAGGGCAGGCCGCATACAAAGCGGATCTTCAAAACACCGTTGACCTCTGTGAAGCGTTGGGCAACCCGCAGAATGATTTTAGATCAGTACACATAGCAGGAACCAATGGTAAAGGTTCGGTAGCCCACATGCTGGCCTCCGTACTGCAGGAGTCAGGCCTGAAGGTTGGGTTGTATACCTCCCCGCATTATAAAGACTTTAGAGAGCGTGTCCGAATCAACGGGGCCATGATACCTGAGGCGGCGGTAGTTGCATTTGTGGACAGGTACAAATCCGATTTCGAGAGCATTGAACCTTCGTTTTTTGAGATGACCGTAGGATTGGCCTTTGAGCATTTCAAAAATGAAAAAGTGGACATCGCCATTTTAGAGACGGGAATGGGCGGGAGGTTGGATTCCACCAATGTGGTTACGCCATTGCTATCGATCATTACCAACATTGGTTTGGATCACACCCAATTTCTTGGTGACACATTGGAAAAGATTGCCATGGAAAAGGCGGGGATCATGAAGGCAAATGTGCCAGTGTTAATAGGGGAGAGGCAGCCGGAAATAGCCGGCACCTTAAAAACCATGGCAGAAAATATTGGCGCCCCTCTGCACTATGCTGAATCTCCGGCTCTCGGTATTCATGCGGGTTACCAGGTTAAGAATGAGAAGACGACCATAAATGCGGTTGAGCTTCTGAAGGATATGGGCTTTGCCATTTCTGATAGGGATTTGAGAAATGGGCTGCAGTATTTTGCTGCCAACACGGATTTTGTCGGAAGGTGGCAACTGCTTTCATCCAATCCTACCACGATTTGTGATGCGGGCCACAATGAGGAAGGGATAAAAGAAGTGTTGAAATTAATTGAGAGCGGCAGCCAGGAGCAACTCCATTTTGTGTTCGGTACTGTTAACGATAAGGACATTGAGAATATCCTAAGGTTGCTGCCCAGGTCGGCCATTTACTACTTCTGCAAAGCGGATATACCCAGGGCTCTGGATGAACGTGATTTGAAAGAAAAAGCGGAGAAATTCCACCTAAAAGGAGACTGTTATAGCTCTGTGAAAGAGGCCCTGAAATTCGCACAAATGAACGCAGGCATCAACGACCTGGTACTCGTAGGCGGCTCAAGTTTTGTCGTTGCCGAGGTGGTTTAACCACGGTGTCAAAAATCAATCTTATAATAGAAGATAGGCAGCAACCCGAGCTGGTACTCTTCCCGGATGGCATTCGCCCCGGGGTCCTGGGGGTCAGGTGCGTAAGTCAGCTTCAATACGTTCTTGGTGTTCAGCACATTAACGATGTCCAGGCCTATCTCATGGGTTACCTTTTCCTGGTTTATTTTATAATTGATCTTCAGATCCATCCTGAAATAATCGTCTAGCTGCAGGGTGTTGCGCAGCGAGTCGACATAGACAATTTCGCCGGTGGCAATGGAAAGGGTTGAATCGACGGGCCCGTATCGCTTATTGCCTGCCGCAGTGACTTTCAATCCAACAGAAAATGCCTTATTGCCGCCAAATTCAAATTCCCTTGATCCCAGGAAGTTGAAGGTGTAGTTTCCGCTGAAGTTCGTCTTTCGCCTGACATCATCACTGCCAACATAGTACGACTCGTAGAGCGATACCGTTGTCATGAAAAAGTACTTGTTGTTGAAGAATTTCTCCAGGGTGAACTCAATTCCGTAATTGTCGCCGGTTCCAGTATTTTCTAGGCTGTCAGGGAAGAACCTGTTAAACCCCGATCCCTGGTTGACCAGAGAAAAAGACGAGGGCTCAACGGTTACCGGGATATCGTAGAGCATCTGATAGTATGCCTCCGCTTTGAAGCGCATATTGGAACCGAGTCTCTTGTCGTATCCTAACACGGTATGAAAGCTCTTGGTAAAGTCCATGCCGATATTGTGCATGATGTGATTGTCGCCATGGTAGAAATAGGTGTACATGGGCTGCAGCTGGCTGTGCAACCCCATCCCCAGACTTAGCGCTTGCTGCTTTTTCATGGTCAAACGCAAGCCGACTCTCGGCTCAATGGGCGAAATGCTATTGTTGAGGGTGAATACCTGGCTGTGAAGTCCGGCGTTGAGGACCAGTTTCGGTGATATTCTGTATTTCCACTGGAAGTAGGGTTGGAATAGCATGGCATTGCCTTGATAATTCCATCGTACCGTCCAGTCATAGCTGGTGCCGGCATTGTACGTACTATCCAGCATATTGATGCGGTAGTAATCGGCCGTGTACCCGAACTTGACGACATGCCTGGCACCATACTTTCTGTTTATAAAGAAAGCTGTTGATATCTTGTGTATGTTCAGGTCATAGCCCAGCTTAGCGACGGAAGAGTCAATCACATACAGTCCATCGGCACCAATCACCAGGGCACCTGTACTATCCGAGGTTCTGTACAATAAACTGTGCCTGGTAAATTGACGTTCGCCGGTAGTGGCAATGGTCATCTTCATGAATGTGGATTCATCCAGCGGCTTCACATAGTTCATTCCGATGACTCCCATCCTGGTTCTAAAGAACTGATCCCTATCGGTATCGCCATAGATCTCGACTTCATCTGGTTTTTGCTCGCTAATGAGGATGTCCACACTGCTCTTTCCTCCAATCGCGAAAAATGAAAGGTTCCCGCCCTTTTTCTGTGGGAAGTTGAGCTTAAAACTCGCATCCTGATAGTAGGGGGTAGCCGTTGTTCCAAGGTTGATTCCCAATGCCGAAAAGAAAACCAGGGTGGCGTACCGGTAGTTCAATATAAATGAGGAGCGTTTTCCTTTCTTGAGCGGGCCTTCCGCGGTTATCTCGGTTCCGAACAATCCAAACTGCCCTGTGAACTCGTGTTGTTCATTGTTGCCATTTCTTAATTGAATGTCAAATACCCCGGCAATGCTGTTACCAAACTCTGCCGGAAAAGCACCCGTAAAGAAATCGGAGTTCCCCATCACCTTATTGTTGAGTACGCTGATCGGCCCCCCTGAGGATCCGGCTATGGCGAAATGGTTGGGATTGGGAATGTCGATACCCTCCAGCCGGTAAAGTATTCCCAACGGGGAGTTGCCCCTTACCACAATATCGTTTCTGGAGTCATCAGCTCCCTGCACTCCGGCGAAGTTGGACGCCATCCTCGCCGGGTCACCCCTGCTGCCCGCATATCTCTCCGTCTCTTCCACAGAGAAGGTCCTGGCACTGACAGTTGCCATTTCATTCATGGCCTCTCCCAGGTTTCGACTTGCCGTTACCTGGACCTCTTTCATTTTTACCACCGACTCTTCCATCTTCAGCGGAACAACGACCTCTTTGCCGGAGTTCACAATGATATCCGGCCTGACAATTTCGGTGTATCCGAGGAAGGAAGCCACTAGTGTATATCGGCCTATCGGGACGGATTCTATTCTATAAGCTCCATTAACATCGGCACTGCTACCCGCTAACAGCGTAGAATCCTTGTAGATCGCCACAGTGGCTCCGATCAGGGGCATTCTGGAGTCCATATCCAGAACGGTACCTCGTATGGTTTGGGTTAGCTCTTGACTTTGAGCACCGAAAGCCACCAGAACAACGGCAATTAGTAAGAGGGCAGCTCGCTTCATGGGTTGTGGTTTGCAGTGTTTAAAGCTACTAAACAATTCAGGATATTCTTCCCACGATCTCCCCCCTCAAAGAGGGCGATAAGTGCCGTATTATATGTTTTCGAGCAGTTCATTAACTGTGCTCTTACCACCACCCCAGGACCTTCCACCACAGAAGTCCTGGCCCCAGCCATATTGCCAAATGAAAGAGTGAGATCAGAAACCCGGCCTTAAACCATTTTTGTGGGCCCACGTATCCCGCACCAAAATATATCACAACAGGCCCGGTAGAGTAGTAGGTCAGGCATGCACAGAGGTTGGAAAAATAAGCAATGATGGCCACTGTCACCATGGCAGGTGCTCCCGCGGTCACGCTGAGGGCCAGGAAAATACTGGCCATCGCGGCGATGTGCGCTGTAAGCATAGAGAACAAATACATGGAGTAGAAATAAATCAGCCCAATCAGGATGACCAGGGTGAGCCCCTCTGTACTTTGCACAAATGCCCCTACATTATCGGCGAACCAGCTGATAAAACTATATTCTTTCAGCATATTGGCCATCGTCAGCAGCCCTCCCAGCCAGATAAGTGTATCCCATGCTTTGGTATTTCCAATGATGTCATCCCATTTTTCTGTATTTGAGAAGATCAAAATCAAGACGCCAATCCACGCTACTGTTGTAGTATGAATTCCATGCAAGGGTTTGGTGGTCCAAAGGGCTATTAACACGACAAATACGACGGTCATTATCTTCTCTCCTCTTGACCAGCTGCCCATTTGGGTGAGCTCTTCGTTAGCCGAATGCTGTGCGGCACTGGTATCGCTTAAGGTTGGTTTGGAGATCCATGAAACTACCAACGGCAGTAAGGCCAATCCGATCAAACCGGGGACAATAGCACCCAGCGCCCAAGTTCCCCAACCGAAATCGATATTCATCACCGAGGATGCGGCCTTTGCTACCAGGGGATTGGCCGCCATGCCTGTTAAGAACATAGCTGCCGTGATGAGGTTGGCGTGGGCTCCGACCAGGGTGAGGTAGGCCCCTGCCCGTTCAGGGCTTTCAGCTGGCTCTGATTTCAAAGCACTCGAGATCGACTGCACAATGGGGGCGAGGATCCCGCCACCACGGGCTGTATTGGAGGGCACCACGGGCCCGAGCATTAATTCTGACAGGCACAGGGAATAGCCAAGGCCAATAGGAGTCTTTCCCATTTTACTTACGAAGATCAGCGCGATACGTCTTCCCAGTCCCGTTCGGATCACGCCTCCTGCAATTAGAAATGCGGCTACTACCAACCACACTGTGGAGTCCCCGTACCCGGAGAGCGCTTCTTTTATGCCGATAGTGCCGGATGCTGCAAGAACCATGAGCCCCAAAACCACCATGGCCCCCATGGGGAAAGGACGAAGGATAAAGCTAACAATGACGCCAAGGAATACTGCAAAGATTCGTATGCCCTCTGTTGTAAGGCCATCAGGAGTGGGTATAATCCAGATGAGGCCGGTGATCAGGACACAGATGCCGAGTTTGGTGAAAGAGGCCAAAGGCTGGTGGAGATTATTTGAGCTCTACTCCGTTCTTATACTTCTTTTTGCTGGCTAAAGTCCCATCCTCGTGGTAGCTCTTCCAGACACCGGACTTTTTCCCCTTGACAAACTCCCCGTTTTCCTTTAAGGTGCCGTTCTCGTAGAACTTCTTATAGCCGCCATGTTGTACATCTTCTGCCCAGTAGTTTTCGGATTTTTTCTTGTTGTTCAAGTAATATGCCTTTTGGAGGCCATGTATCTTGCCATCCTTGTATTGGTATTCGGCGGATATGTTCCCATCCATATAATACCATTTAGTCACAGCTTGTGATTTATCATCTAAATAATAAGACTCTTCCTTAAGCTTCCCGTTGCCAAAATACTTCCTTGCCGGCCGTGTGATACTTCCGATCGTGATCATCGTATCACTATTGACCGTTGCTTCTTTGTCCAGGTTGGCCTCATGCTCCAGTGCCTCTTTGTCTCCTGGAAGGTGTGAATGGCCTGCGTGTGGATCCTTGGGATGCCCTCCCGGTCCATGGTTGTGCCCTTCGTGATCGGATTGCGCTAATGCTACTGAGGTGCAAAAGCAAATTAGAATGATCAATGCATTTTTCATAGCATTAAAATTACAATAATTACCACTCAATTGCGATTTTTCCAATGGAATTTCGACTTCCCAACAGATCATGTGCAGCACCAATTTGTTCTGCTGAAAAGGTTCCACCTATATGCGGTTTGAGTGTGCCTTCATTTACAAGTTCAACTACCCCCATCAAACACCTTTTTA
The DNA here is from genome assembly GCA_012965955.1 of Flavobacteriales bacterium. GTDB lineage: Bacteria > Bacteroidota > Bacteroidia > NORP154 > NORP154. The sequence continues at coordinate 1,667 of DTRK01000165.1, read as the reverse complement.
GCGTATCAGGTTGGTGATCCCCGATTCTCAACATATTCACTCCAATGGTACCTTGCGACTTCATCAATAACATGATTGGATGCAGAAAGCCGAAATTAAGAACGAGTTTGAGGTCAGCAAGAATTCCTCCTTTCTTACCGCTTCTTTCTGATACTCCAAAGCTCACAATGCGCCCTCCATGAGCCAATAACTTACGACTCTTCTTGTAGTTAGTTCCTCCTACCGCGTCAAAAACCACATCAACACCCTCCTTGCCCCTTAGATTTTTGATCTCATTATAAAAGTCCACACTTCTATAATTGATAGGATAATCTACACCCAGTCCCCGCAGGTAGTCCAGCTTTTCATCAGAGCCTGCTGTGCCGTAAATGACGCATCCTTTCTTCTTAGCGAGTTGAATCAAGGCGGTTCCAACACCACCTGCGGCGGCATGGATCAGGACATGGTCATCTTTAAAGAGATTGACCATCTCATATGCGCAGTAGTAAGCTGTGCCATACTGGGTAGGAAGAGCTGTTGCCTCAATCATGGTTATATTACCGGGAATTTCAACTGTCCCTCTTGCATCGGCCACCGCGTATTCAGCATAACCCCCAAACCGGGTAAAGGCCATTACCTTGTTGCCAACAGCGAGGTCACTGACATCTTTTCCAATTTCCTCAATGGTGCCTGCAACTTCATAGCCCAACACGGCAGGCAGAGGTGGGGCATCCTGATACTGGCCATATCGGGCCATTACATCGGCATAGTTCAGTCCAAAACACTGAACCCTTATGAGTACTTCATGATCGGCAGGAAGGGGTTTGGAAACTTCTCTTATTTCAAACGCCTCCTCAGCGTTACCGTATTTTACCAGCGCTACTGCTTTCACTTGTCAGCCCCTTCAATGACGATCACGATCTCTCCTTTAACATTTTTAGCACCGAAGTATTCGATGGCTTCTGCTACCGTACCACGAAATGTCTCTTCATAAATTTTCGTAAGCTCCCTGCAAACCGCCACCTGTCGGTCGGGGCCAAAATGGGTTGCAAAGTCGCCCAAGGTCTTCACCAGTCTAAACGGAGACTCATAAAAGACCATTGTACGACTTTCGCTTACCAACTCTTTTAACTTTTTCTGTTTGCCCTTTTTATGCGGAAGAAATCCTTCAAAGCAAAAATTGTGAATAGGTAATCCCGAATTTACCAGTGCTGGTACAAATGCTGTAGCTCCGGGAAGACATTCAATCTCCACATCTGCTGCTATACATTGCCGGATCAACAAAAATCCAGGATCAGATATTCCAGGTGTGCCGGCATCGGTCACCAATGCGATGGTGGATCCTTCAGTGAGTTGTTCAACAAGTCTATCTACGGATTTATGCTCATTGTGCTGATGGTGTGGCACTACCTTCTTGCCTATTGATAAGTGCTTCAAAAGCTTGCTGGTATGTCTTGAATCCTCAGCCAGTATGAAGTCTACCTCCTTCAAAATATTAATCGCTCTCAAAGTGATATCTTCAAGATTGCCAATTGGTGTAGGTACCACATACAGCTTACCCATATTTAAAGAGCTTTGATAAAACTTGTGATTAACTGAAAAACTTCATTGTATTTCTGCATCTCCAGGGTTTCGCTGACATCGAAGATATCATGATAGGCCTTATTTCCGCCCAAAGTGTAGATAAA
>DTRK01000164.1 GCA_012965955.1 Flavobacteriales bacterium | reverse complement strand
AAAGATGAGATATCTTCTCTTACATCTTTGTCATTTTAATGTAATATTTTTACACCCTTCGATCTGATTAATACACGACCATGAGAAACTATTTGATTATTCCTTTGCTCGCATTCGCTCTTAACCTAACCGCAGGAGACAACGATTCAGTTGTAGCGAGAAAATTCTTTAACGAGGAACTTCTCCATGGGAAGAGCTATGAGATGCTGGACGAGCTCTGCCATGATATAGGCCATCGATTGAGTGGCTCAGAGGGAGCTGCCCAGGCGGTGAAGTGGGGTGAAGCGATCATGCGAGAGTATAAGTTTGATCGGGTATTCCTTCAGGAAGTGATAGTGCCGCACTGGGTAAGAGGTGCGCAGGAGATTGCCAGAATACAGCGGGCAAATAGCGATGAAACAATCAATGTCCCCATCTGCGCCTTAGGGGGCTCTATTGGAACGGGTAAGGACGGCATCACAGCAGAGGTTGTAGAAGTGCGGAGTGTAGAAGAGCTGACGGCTTTAGGTGAGGAAATGATTAAGGGCAAGATAGTATTTTATAACCGGCCACTGGATGCAACACTTATCAACACCGGAGCCGCGTATGGAGGCGCGGTTAATCAACGCCACAAAGGCGCAGCAGAGGCGGCTAAATTCGGAGCGGTTGGTGCAATTGTTCGCTCAATGACCACAAAACTGGATGATGTGCCCCATACCGGTTCCATGAAATATGATTCAGTAGGTGTTAAGATTCCTGGAGGAGCTATTAGCACCCTGGCGGCCAATAAATTGAGCGAGTTATTAGCCGTTGAGCCAGATTTGAAATTCTATTTTCAAATGAATTGTGAGACGCTCCCTGATGTGAAGTCGTACAATGTGGTCGGTGAGATTAAGGGGAGCGAAATTCCTGAAGAGATCATATTGGTCGGTGGTCATCTGGATTCCTGGGATGTGGGCCATGGCGCCCACGATGACGGCACTGGATGCGTACAGGCCATCGAGGCGCTGCGCTTGTTCAAGGTGCTTGGTATTCATCCCAAGAGGACCATAAGAGCCGTTCTGTTCATGAACGAGGAGAATGGAATTAGGGGAGGGAAGAAGTACGCAGAGCTGGCAAAGCAGAACAACGAAAATCACATCGCAGCGATCGAATCAGACGCAGGCGGCTTTGTACCTCGGGGATTTGGAATTAAAGGCACCGAAGAGCAGGTCAGTGGTGTTGTAGCCTGGAAACCCATTTTTGATGATTATAATATGGGCCAGATAGCCAAGGGTTGGGGAGGTGCAGATATAGGCCCACTTAAAGATCAGGGAACAGCACTGATCGGGTTCAGGCCGGATACACAGCGGTATTTCGACCTTCACCATACTAAGGAAGACACGTTTGATAAAGTACACAAGCGTGAGCTGGAGCTGGGAGCGGCTGGCATGGCGACCTTGCTGTATCTGTTGTCTGAATATGGATTATAAATGAAGGGACACCGCATCGGTTTGATTTGCACGTTGCTTTTTCTGGCAGCTGGGCTGGTACATGCCCAGGAACAATGCGGGACGGCTTCAAAGTTGATACCTTCCAGCTCAGCAGGAGTGGCTGACCTTCAGCGGATCAGAGACAATATCGCAGGCTTGTCCTTCGCAAAACAACAGGGAGACACGCTCATTTTTCCAGTTGTGGTGCACGTGATCCACAATGGAGGGGTGGGCAATATATCAGATTCTCAGATTGTGGATGGCTTGCGTATTATAAATGAAGATTTTAACCGGGAGAACGCCGATACATCAGTAACCAGAAGCCTATTCAAACCTTATGCGGCCGCGGTTGGTTTTAAGTTTATGTTGGCAAAACTGGATTCCAACGGAGATTCAACGGCTGGCATCGTACGAATTGACACCTCCATCATTCCGCATCCCGAACCGACCAGCCCTGACTTTGACAACTGTAAGAGACTCAGTGCCTGGCCCCCTGACATGTACTATAATATTTGGATCGTTAGGTCAATACAGAGTGGCACCTTGGGGTATGCACAATATCCGGGCACCAATTTTACCTACGGCGGCCCCTGGAAAACCTGGGGAATTGTGGTGCGCCATGACCAATGGGGAACTATAGGAACCTCTTCGGCAGATGGCAGGACGGGTACCCACGAGGTTGGGCATACCTTTGGTTTGTACCATACCTTCTTAAGTGGCTCTGCCGGGTGCGGATCTGTCTGTGACACGACGGGGGATGAGGTCTGTGACACACCACCTAATACATACAGCGGGGCCTGTTCGCAGCTGGCCAATACCTGCACCAATGATACTTCCGGGAACAGTGTCTATGACACTAATGTCGTTGATCAGATCGAGAATTATATGAGCTACAATACCTGTCAGAATATGCTTTCTGAAGGGCAAAAAACCAGGATGAGAGGATTCATCGCTGAATTTTCAATCTTACAAGGCCTCAGTTCGGACTCCAACCTATTTGCAACTGGACTAATTGACACCATACCCTTACATATAAAGGACGAGGTCCGTGATGGATTTGTCATCTCAGTGTCACCGAATCCTTTCTACGATGAAATTACATTCTTGGTACCGAAGGATTTGAATACTGATAGAAACAATATTCGTTTGATAAATCTACTAGGTCAGGAGATGAATTATTCCATTCAGTATAATTACATGATTCGCAATGAGCAATCTGTCACCTTACAGGTTCCATCTGATCTTAAAAGCGGGTTGTACTTTCTCAAAGTTGGCCGCAACATCGCCAAAGTCGTTAAAGAGTAAAATTCGCAATTTAATAACGCGAACAAAGTGAGCAAAAGACACGACCCTGAGCAAAGCCGAAGGGGAGTGAATGACGTGAGCGCAGCGAATATAATATCGTGAGGTTTACCCTGAGCGGAGTCGGCGGGAAGCCGAACTATGGAGCGCTCACCCTCAACTCCACATTCTTAATACTCTCCACAGATCCGACTACTGTAATGGTATCGTGCAGTCTC
>DTRK01000163.1 GCA_012965955.1 Flavobacteriales bacterium | reverse complement strand
GTTGTTGGTATTGATCTCTCACCAAACAGCATTGAGTACGCCAGGAAATTTGAGCATATTGGCCTAAATTTCCAGGTGCACGATATGAGGGAACCACTTGAAGGAGAAAAATTTGATTATGTCTTCAATCTTTTCACTTCCTTTGGATACTTTAGCTCAGATGAAGAGGACAAGGCTGTATTTAAATCCGTACTCGATGTAATGAGGAGGGATGGGTTATTGGTAATTGACTATATGAATTGCGAAAAAGCTATACATGGCTTGAAATCAGAAGAAAGTTTAGTTATTGACGATGTCAGATTTGATATTGCAAGATGGGTTGAAAATGGCAAAATTCACAAGAAGATATCTGTGCAAGAGCAGCAGTTTAAAGAAGAAGTTAAGGTGTTGGACCTGGAACACTTCCGTGAATATGCCAAAGCCACCGGGTTCACACTTGATGAGGTGTATGGAAACTATCAACTTCAGCGTTTCCAAAACACGGATTCAGATAGGATGATCATGATATTCAGGCCAAAGTAAACTTACATTTTTTGTCAGAAAAAGACATTAAATTGCACTAAAATGGAATATAAATGACAAATAAAAGCATTTTATGACAGTTTTAGTCAGTCAATTAGTTCTATTTTTTGCTGCCATAATTGGAGGGGCAATTTCATTGTTCCTTGTCAAGACCAGCGACGAGGGCAAATTGAAACTACTCATCTCGTTCAGCGGTTCCTATCTCCTGGCAATTTGCTTATTGCACTTGATTCCTGAAATTTATATTAATAATACGCATGGTATCGGAGTCTTTATATTGGCTGGGTTCTTCCTTCAAGTGCTTCTGGAGTTCTTTTCTGGAGGAATTGAGCATGGCCACGTGCATATACACAAGGAAGACATTAAAGTTATTCCAGTTGCACTACTGCTGAGCCTAGGTGTTCACGCTTTTACTGAAGGAATGCCACTGGGAGGCGAAATGGAACACAAGCACAACACATTGCTACTGGGAATTATCCTCCATAAAATACCCATTGCATTTGTGCTCATGGCATTTATGTCACAGGCAAAGATTGCCAGATCCAAAGCTGTTGTTGTTCTCATAGTGTTCGCAGCAATGGCACCGCTTGGACTTTTTGTAGGAACAGAAGTGCGGGACATTATCTCAACTGAGAAACTACTTGCCGTGGTAGTCGGAATTTTTCTGCACGTTTCAACAACCATTTTGTTTGAATCCTCCGACAACCACCGTTTCAATATTAAAAAGATCATTATTATTATTTTTGGTGCGAGCTTAGCATTTCTCAACATTTTTTGATTATGTGGATAAAGCACAATTCCGAAAGAAAACCAACGGTAATTCAGGGGATGTATATAAGCAATAAAACAGGTATCTGAATATGGCAAAAGTTCAATCGACAAAACTCTCCTTGAAAGACAACTGGTTCCTGTTTCTGGTACTGCTAGTTGAGGGAGGCTCCCTGATGGCAGTGGAGTTGGTGGGCGCCAAATTGATCGCCCCATATTATGGCAATTCCGTGTACGTCTGGGCAGCGGTACTGGCAACTACCTTAGGCGGACTAACCCTTGGATATTATGCAGGAGGCAGGCTATCGCTAAAGCGCCCAACTGTAAATGTCCTAATGAAGATCGTTTCGGTCTCGGCTATTTTGGTGTTCCTGATGCCAACCGTTTCAGGTGCAGTGATGTCAGCCACCTTAATCATCGAGGATCTAAGAACGGGTATTATATTATCCTGTGTCATATTCCTGACGCCCATTCTAATGACATTTGGCATGGTTGGCCCTATGACCGTTCGTCTGATGACCACCACTGTTGAAAATGTCGGTAAAGTAGCGGGCACTGTGTATTTTACTTCCACAGTGGGTGGTATATTCACCACTTTTTTGTTTGGATTTTACCTTATCCCATTCATTGGTTTGAAAACAAGCGCCTACATTGTCGGCTCTGCCCTCGCTCTCCTCCCGATAATATTCCTTCTGAGTCCTAAACTTCGAAAATCGGAGGAGTAGAAATGCTGTCCTCGCCCAGGCTCCTCCTCACCCTCGCTTTCCTTGAAGGCGCCACGGTAATGGCTGTAGAGCTGCTTTCAGCCAGAATGCTGACACCTTATTTCGGAGCAGGAGTCCATGTGTGGGGTGCTGTAATAGGTATTACTGTCGCCAGTTTGGCTGTAGGCTATTACTTAGGCGGACACCTGTGCGAAAAAGGGATCGACCGCCAAAAGCTCTTTTTCATGTTCCTAATATCATCAGCATTTATGATGTTGATGCCAATGGAAGCGAAGAGCCTAATTGCCGCTTTTTCGGAAAGCGCACCGCTCCCGTCTGTAGTATTCATTGCAACCCTTTTATTGGTGCCATGCCTGGGGCTCCTGGGTGCCACACCGGTAATGATCATTCATCTATTATCCGAATCCACACAAGATTCCGGGCAGACCGCCGGCAACGTCTACGCAATCTCTACCATCGGAGGAATTTTCTCCACCATGCTAGTTGGTTTTTACATCATCCCCGAATTCGGAATCACCTCACCAACTGTGATCCTGGCCCTGATTCCGGGCGCCCTATCGCTCATACTATTGCTTATGTCCGGAAAAATAATTGCACTTGCCTTTCTGGTCGTATTGCTCTTTGGGGGTTTATCCACCAGGACCAGAACACCACGCTCCAATGTCAAAGTCCACTACAGTTCTGAAGGACTGTTAGGGCAGGTAATGGTAGCGGATGCCGTATTACCCGGGCTTTCCAATCGCATACTCTTTGTCAACCGAATGGGCCAAACTTTTGTGAACCTCAATACCGGGGAATCAAGATGGAGTTATGTCAACTACATTACGTCGCTTTGCAGCTCATACCCTGAAAAGACGAGGGCGCTGTTGCTCGGACTGGGAGGTGGATCAATTGCCAGGAATCTGACTGAAATTCTTGGCTTTGAATTAGTTACCGTAGAGCTAGATGAACGCATGGGCCTACTTGGCAAGCAATACT
>DTRK01000162.1 GCA_012965955.1 Flavobacteriales bacterium | reverse complement strand
GGTGTGAATTCTACCATTTCGGTTGCCTCATGCGCCGATGCCCTGGATTTGTTAAGTGTGACGGTCAACATTACACATCCCTACACGGCAGACCTGGATATCTATTTGTTTGACCCATCAGGTAATTACATAGTTTTGAGCAGTGACAATGGTGGTGCAGGAGACGACTACGTTAACACGGTTTTCCAAACGGGTGGTACGGCCATTACATCAGGAACAGCACCTTTTACAGGCACCTATGCCCCTGAGCAAGCATTTTCAACATTCTTAAGAGGTGCCGCAAATGGAACGTGGACATTGAAAGTTGTTGATGACGCGAGTGGCGATATTGGAACCCTGGATTCCTGGTCTTTAGAATTTACATCAAGTTGTGGTGATTTGACCTATGACTGGACACCAGCTACCGGGCTAAGCGCGACTGACATTACCAATCCTGTCGCTACCCCTACCGTGTCAACAACATATACTTTTGAAACTACAGCTACTGGTTGCAGCAGTACCAATGACGTAGTAATCACAGTGAATGAGGCTGCCACGGCTTCGGCTGGGGTGGACGCCTCTATTTGTGAAGAATCTACCTTTACTGCATCAGGTTCCCGCGGCGGGTCTGCAGGATCCTCTACCTGGACCACCTCAGGGACAGGTACTTTTGACGATGCTACCATTGTCGGTGCTACCTATACGCCTTCATCTGCTGATCTTGCTGCAGGTTCTGTGACCCTTACCATTACAACTGACGATCCCGCGGGGCCCTGTACCGCAGCAACAGCTGCCATGACCCTTACCATTAATGCTATAGCAACGGCTAGTGCCGGGGTTGATGGTGCGATTTGTTCTAACACTACTTATCTACTGGCCGGTGTTCGCGGTGGTTCTGCATCCTCCTCTACGTGGACGACTTCAGGTACAGGTGCCTTTGACGATGCCAGCATTGTAGGCGCTACCTATACACCTTCATCAGCAGACATTGCAGCGGGTTCTGTGATTCTTACTATTACAACCGATGATCCCGACGGTTCGGGGGGGCCTTGCACTGCGGCAACGGATGCGATGACCCTTACCATTAACTCTCTGCCTTATACTCAGGATTTTGAGACTGGCTCAAGTTCAATGTCGCTTACTACCCAATCCCAGTCTGCTGCAGCAATCGATGCAGCTTCAGCAAACACAGGTAGTTATGGGTTACACCTGGGAGGTGGGACTACCACTGGTTGGAGCTCTTCTTATAGTACAGGTGCTGATGCTTTTACAAATTCACCAACTCACGTTGCAAGTGCAAGTAGATCGGTCTGTGCTTCAACTGACCCCTATTTGACTTTGACATTTAATAAAAAACAAACCTACACTTTCAACTACAAGTACACTTGGTTTAGGTTAACGGTCAACGGGGTGCCGGTATCTGATAACTACCTAACCACATATTTCAGTGGAACAGATGGAACAACATGTGGTGTCTGGGAAACCTTGACATACGACTTATCTGCTTATGCAAGCCAAGGTTTTACAATTGCCTGGGAGTCTTGCACCAAGTACTATGATGGAGAAACTTCTGCAGGGTGTGGAGGCGACAATGTATATATCGACAATATAGTATTGGTTGAATCCGCATCACAACCACTACCTTTAACACCAGCTTCCATAATTGGATTTCAACTTCCCAATGCTGGCGCACAGGAGCGGTATTCCATAGGCGCGATTGCAGGCGCAACCTCTTATACATGGGATGTTCCCACAGGGTGGACCATAGATTTCGGCCAGGGAACAACATATATTTTAACTACAACCACTAGTCTCGATGGTAATGTTACTGTGTATGCTACCAACGGTGCTGGCAATTCAGGGACACAGACTTTGGCAGTTACCACGATAGAGGCTATAACTACCTTTCCCGACACCAGTGCTTTTGCAAACGAAGTTCAACACTCAACTGTAGCGTCTACTAATGGGTTTACATTTGTGGAGACAGGGTGGAGAAATTATATTATCACTGATGACGGAGATTGGAGAGCGGATAAAGCTGGCACAGGCTCTTCAGGTACAGGACCAGGAGACGGTTCAAGCAGTGGCCAGCCTGACCACAATCCAGGAACCTCCAGTGGGTATTACTTATTTGTAGAAGCGAGTTCACCTAATTATCCAAGTAAGACATTCTACTTATGGTCACCACCTTATAATCTGAGTGCTCTAAGTAACCCAATCTGTACCTTCTGGTACAGCATGTATGGCGGAGCTGGCATGGGGACACTATCGGTACAGGTGTCTGTTGATCACGGTAAAACATGGTCCGCTGACTTAAACTACACCTTGTCAGACCGTAATGCTACCAGTGTAAGTGGCAATCAAGGAACAAATTGGTTGCAGGGATTTATCAACCTGTCACCTTACACGAGCGCCACTGCACTTGTTATAAGGTTCACAGCGGTAACGGGTTCTGCTTTAGATGGTGATATTGCCCTCGATGATGTTCAGGTAATGGATTTGCCTGTAACCGCAGTTACTGTTGACGGAAACGTTATTCTATCTGATGATCTCTTTAGTACATCAGGCAGCAATGTTACCATTACAGGCAGTTCTGCCACGACCATTACCAGTAATGGATATAGTTTTTCAATCGTTCAGGTAAACAATTCAAATGGTGTAACCATGACAGATGATTTAACAACTGGGGCATTGGTATTGCTGGATGGTATAATCTCTACGGGATCCAATATATTAACCGTTGAAAATACTATTTGGTCGGCAGTTACTGCTGGTCACAGCGGATCGTTTGTTAATGGTACACTACGACGAAACATAGCTGCTAATACCAGTACTTATGGTTTTCCAGTTGGGCAAGGCACCGAGTCTGCGGATTATTTCAAGGCAGATTTGATAAACAATGGCCTTGACCTGGCGGGCAGTACTGATTATGTTCAGGTAAGTGTTGCAGCACAAACTGAGAGTGGCACTAATACAGATGGATATCTTAACACATCTCAAAATACCACAGATATCGT
>DTRK01000161.1 GCA_012965955.1 Flavobacteriales bacterium | reverse complement strand
TATGGAAAGCGAAGGGCTAACATGGTGGTATTCATCGGGTTGCTGCTCAACCTTTGGGTGCTTTTTATCCTGTGGCTTGGAGGGGTATTACCTCCTCAGCCTGAGATGAACGCCGAAACGGGATTGCCGGTAATGGGAAGTGACGGCAGGGTGTTCTTTGAGATCCGGATGCTCACCTTTGGAGCAACTACCGCTTCAATGATCGCTTATATCACCGCCCAATTTTGCGACGTACACATCTTCCACTACCTGAAAAAAATGACAAAGGGGAAGCACCTATGGCTCAGAAATAACGGATCCACATTGATCAGCCAGCTCATAGATTCTGTGGCCGTAATCCTCATCACACATTATTATGCCCATGCGCTTCCCATTGCAGCTGGCGAGCCCGTACTGGAACAGCTGATCATTTTTATTCTCTCGGCTTATGTATTCAAGCTAACGGCCGCCCTGCTGGATACGATCCCTTTTTATATCGGCACAAAACACCTCACCAAATACCTTCAGATAGATGCCGAAGAAGGGGGCAGTGGATCATGACAAAGATGGACAGGGAAGAGAATGTTATGAAGGATACGTTGAATAGTCCCCGAAAAGCAAGTTTGATGCTGGTTCTCTTGTGCCAGGCTCTTACCTCATTTTCGCAGATGACTGCTGATGGGGAATGGAAACTAGCGAAAGAGGAGAATGGCATCTCTGTTTATACCAAAGCATCTACTACCTCATCTTTTAGTGAGCTAAAGATGACCGGCACTTTTGAAACCACGATGTCGGCAATTATAGCACTTTTCAATGACGTACCGAACTACACCTCATGGGTCTATTCCTGCACGGTTTCTGAGTTGGTAAGAACCACCACTGATGGTGAGGATTATTATTACTATAGCGTGACTGACGCACCCTGGCCCGTTAGCAACAGGGATGTAGTGGTTCATTCAAAAGTAACGCAGGAGGCTGATACCTGGATCGTTACTTCTGCATCTGAAAATGTGAATGGATTAGTGGAAAAAAAGAAAGGGATGGAAAGGGTTCCCTTGTTAAAATCTACCTGGACGTTAATTCCGCTGAAAGAGGGCAAAGTGGATATTGCCTATCACCTCCGTGTGGATCCTGGAGGCCTTATTCCGGCCTGGCTGGTTAATTTGACCCTGACAATTGGGCCGTATAATACCATGCTTGGACTGAAGAAGGAGGTCGCTGAGGACAGATACAAGAATGTCCGCTTCCCCTATATTTATGAGCCATATCTGACTCAGCAGGCAAACTAGCTTGCCCGTTTAGCGGCATAGGCTTCGGCAGCTTCCCTAACCCATTGGCCGTTATTGTCTGCATCAGTACGCGCCTTTAGGCGTTCTTGGTTGCACGGCCCCTTTCCGTTTACCACGGAATAAAATTCATCCCAATCGATCTCTCCAAAATCATAACTTCCCTTTTCTTCATTCCACTTCAGCTCGGGATCAGGAATCTTCAGGCCGAGAAAATCCGCCTGCGGCACTACCCTATCAACAAATCGTTGTCGCAACTCGTCGTTGGTCTCCCTTTTGATCTTCCACAGCAGTGATTTCTCAGACCTCGGTGAGTTGGCATCGTGCGGGCCAAACATCATCAATGAAGGCCACCACCATCGATTCAGGGCATCCTGAGCCATGTCCTTCTGTTCTTTTGTGCCATTGGCCATGATCTCCATAATCTCAAAACCCTGACGCTGGTGAAAGCTCTCTTCCTTACAGATGCGCACCATCGCTCTCGAATATGGGGCATAAGAAGTTCTTTGCAACGAAACCTGGTTCATGATCGCAGCACCATCAACAAGCCAACCGATGGCTCCCATATCCGCCCAGTTCGTTGTCGGATAATTGAATACATTGGCATATTTCGCTTTTCCAGTGTTCAATTCTTCGATCATATCCTTTCTGTCAGCACCCAATGTTTCCGTTGCACAGTACAGATACAAGCCATGCCCCGCCTCATCCTGGACCTTGGCCATGAGTATCTTTTTCCTTTTCAGGCTGGGTGCCCTGGTGATCCAATTGCCTTCCGGCAACATTCCTACAATCTCTGAATGCGCATGTTGGGACATCATTCTGATCAGATTTTGGCGATAATCATCCGGCATCCAATCACGGGGTTCTATCTTCTGATCGGCCCTCAGCTTATTTTCAAATTCTTCCAGTTTTTTATCACTCATGATTTATCTGAATTTAGTCTTCCATTCTGGTGATGCTGTAATCAATGCCATCCAGTGGAGCTGTTCCAGAAAACGAGGCTCCTGCCTTTTCCGTATAGTAGGTTGACAACACAATACCCCTGATCCCCATATCTAGCTGACGCAATAAAATCCAGGGGCCATTCCCCTTTCCATGACTGGCGGCCATCTTGCCCACTAGCCAAACCAATACAAATTTAGGCATAAAAGACAGGATCGTCAGTAAAAGGCCCAGGTCGCCAATATCGCTCTTTGGAGCATACATCAACAGATCATCCACATGCTCATATCCCCCATACTCCTCATACGAAGGCATCTCCCCATCACCGGGAATAAGAATGTTGCCCAATCTTACAATTCCCCTTACAGCTGCCTTGCTTATTAGTGTTGACATATTAATTCTTCAATAGTTGTTCGCCCAGTCTTTGAGAAAGCGTCATGATCGTCAATGAAGGGTTGATTCCCGGTGCGCTTGGAAAGACACTTGAATCAGCAACATATATGTTTTCGTGACCGTGAACCTGAAAATCCGGGTTGATAACTGATTTCATTGGATCCACTCCAAAACTGCATCCACCCATCAGGTGCAGGCCAAAATAGAACGGTGAATCTATTACTTCTTTAGCCCCTGCAGCAGCAAAGACATTATTGATGGCCTCCATCCCCTTGTCTGCCCTAACGAGGTCCTGGTCCGTAAGTGTTTTCCGGACGACAAGATTTCCCTTTTTATCTATGTCCAGCTCGCCGCCTTCCGGCTGATCTCTAACCGCCGCTTCTATGCACGCCATGTA
>DTRK01000160.1:29311-30037 GCA_012965955.1 Flavobacteriales bacterium | reverse complement strand
CCATTGCTCCATACAATGTTATATGGTGTATTGCCTCCGGCAAGAGAGACCGTAGCACTTCCATCACAATTACCTTCACACAGCGCATCAGAACTATCAGTAAAAGTTATTGCGATCTCCACCGGTTGACTGATGCTGAAGAATGCTGTGTCTGTACACCCGATTGTGTCTGTTACCACACCGTATAAATTGGAGTCTGCACAAAGGGCTGTGGCAGTATCCGTTGTTTCACCGCTCTGCCAAACTACACTCAACCCCGGTGTTCCTCCTGATCCTACAATGACGGCCTGTCCGTCACACAAACCGAAACAGGAGGCATCAGTAGAGTCAGTGATCGTAGCGAATAATTCAGGCGGTTGTGCTAACATAACGCTATCTGATGCTGTACATCCATTGGAGTCTGTTACGGTAACCACATTCATGGTGTCAGCACACAATGCAATAGCAGAGTCCAGGGTGTCGGCACTGAGTGACCAGGCATAAGTGTACGCTGGTGTTCCACCCACGGTAGTAGTTCTCGCAATACCATCGCACAACCCAAAGCAGGTTGCGTTGACACTATCTGTCACCGATAACGTTAGTACTGCCGGTTCTGATAAAGTCACCATTACGGTATCCAGGCAACCCTGGGTGTCTTCAACGACCAATGTGTCCACAGTACCTGGACACAGCCCTGTGAGGGTATCATTGCAGGTTCCACTTGGAGTCCATGTAAAAGTGTAAGGA
>DTRK01000160.1:0-29295 GCA_012965955.1 Flavobacteriales bacterium | reverse complement strand
GCACTGCCTACCGCAAAACCATCACATAGTCCGTTGCATGAGATATTGCTGCTGTCCGAAATTGTTACTATCAGTGCCGGCGGCTCCGTAATTGTCACTGAATCCAATGCGGTACATCCGAGGGCGTCTGTGATGGTAACCGTATAGGTGCCGGCACACAAGGAGTCGGCAATCGAATCAGTATCATTATCAGGGGCATTGTTCCAGCTAAACGCATACGGCCCCGTTCCTCCAGCTTCAACAGCAGTTGCCGTTCCACTGCATACCGCATTACAATTTACGTTGGTACTATCAAATATGGTAGCGGTTAGAAGTACTGGTTCAGACAGGGTGACCACTGCTGAGTCCTGGCAGCCATTTAAGTCTGTCACGATTACCTTATATGTCGTGCCGGCGCATAGGGAATCAGCAAGAGAATCAGTATCGAAACCTGGTGAATTATTCCAGCTGTAGGTATAGGGTGTGGTCCCGCCGCTTAAGCCCACCGTAGCGTCGCCATCACAGCTGCCAAAGCAGGAAATATTCGTGCTGTCAATAATGGAAGCCGCCAACACCGCAGGTTCAGACAAGGTCACGGTCGCCAGATCCACACAGCCGTTGGCATCTGTTACAGTCACAGTTACCAGAACCCCGGCACATAGTCCTGCAACAGTAGCATTTGTTTGTGTCGGCCCGGTGCTCCACGAATACGTATATGGCGTAGTACCTCCGGAGGGCGTGGCCGTTGCATCACCATCGCACAAGCCATTGCAGCTTATGTTGGTACTATCTGTGATCGTCACTGTGAGGACGGTCGGTTCAGTTATCACTGCTGAATCCACGATGAAGCATCCCGTGAGATCTCTGATGGTGTCGATGTAAGTGCCGGGGCATAAACCTGTAAGTGCCGAGTCTGTGGATCCTCCCGGGTTCCAGATATGAGTATAGGCCCCGACCCCGCCTGATGGACTGGTTACAACGTTGCCGTCACAGAATCCTTCGCAAGTAACGTTGCTGTCAAGCAGGAAGGAAATGATCTCCGCTGGTTCCGTAATAATAACATCAGCAATTACTATACAGCCAATATTGTCGGTAATGGTATTAAACCAGGTGCCTGCCGGAAGGCTGTCTGCCGTTGAATCCGCTTGAGCAAGAGGATCATTCCACAGAAATGTATACGGAGGATTGCCTGATCCAGGTACGATGTGAACCGTTGAAGTTCCGTCGCTGTCGCCAAAACATGTAACCATTGTACTATCAAGGGAATCAATAATCGGCGCACCCAGGTCACTAATTCCAATACTGAAAGATTCGGTGCAGCCATTGCCATCTGTGATCTCAAGGTTATAGACACCTGCACAAAGTTGGAAGATCGTATCATTGGTTGAGGTAGGTGCATCAGTCCAATTAAAGGTGTAAGCAGGCACACCTCCGGTAGGTGCACTCGATGCCATTCCATCACAGGGCACAATTCCACAGGTGGCTGAAGCCGTATCAAAATTGGGAACGATCGGAGCCGGTTCATCAATATTCACACAGATCGAGTTTATACAACCATTGAAATCTGTAACGGTAACACAGTAGGCGCCAACACATAAACCTGTTGCTGCCGAGTCCGATTGAAATCCTGGGTCGTCCCAGAGGAATGTGTAAGGCACCGTGCCACCAGTTGTGTTAACATCCGCTTGTCCTGTACATTCTGCATTACACAGTACGTCAATGCTGTCAGCAGTCAAGGCCAGGGTGTCTGGCTCAGTGATATCAACACTATCTATGGCAAGGCAGCCATTTGCATCGGTAACGGTAACAAAGGCCTTGCCGGCACACAGCGAGTCTGCAGTAAAACCAGTATCAGTGTTCGACCACAAGTAAGTATAGGCGGGCACCCCTCCTCCAACGGTAACTGAGCCTGTTGCATCACAGCGATTAAAGCAAGATACATTCGTCTGGGTCATTGCTGTGGTATATGCAGGGGGTTGCGTTATGATAACACTGTCTATCAAGTTGCAGCCATTCCCATCAGTGACAGTAACAAAGAACTTACCGGCACAGAGTGAATCTGCCGTTCCACCACTATCCCCGTTAGACCAGGCAAAGGTGTAGGGTGTTGTGCCACCAGCGGGTGTTGCTGTACCTGTTCCCTCACATGCCCCAAAACAGTTGATGTCTACCTGTGACATGGTCACCGAAAGCAGCGGCGGCTCATCCAGGTTAACGCACGCAGTTGCCGTACAGCTATTGTTATCCGTAACTAATACGCAATACAAGCCGGTGTCCAGTCCGCTTGCGGTATCACTTGTCTGACCTGTTGGTGTCCACAAAATTGTGTATGGAGGCACTCCTCCAGTTGGGGCTGCAATCGCTGATCCTGTAACATCCCCAAAGCAAAGAATGTCTATGCTGTCAGTTGCAACAGTTAGCAGGATTTGATCATTTACCTCTGCCGAATCAATTGCTGTACAACCGTTGCTATCCGTGATTGTTACCGACCAAAAACCCGGGCAAACAGCTGTAATAGAGTCGATGCTAGCTCCGGTTTCCCACAAGAAAGTATAAGGGAGAGTGCCACCAGCAGGTGTGGCTACCACCTTTCCATCGCACACACCAAAACAGGATACATCCGTTGAATCCATCGTGACTGTCAGCAAGGGTGGTTCTGTGATGGTAACTGAACCGAAGACGACGCATCCAATGGCATCTTCTACGGTAACCGTCCAGGTTCCCGGAGGAAGGCTGTCAGCAATCGAGTCTGCTTGCGATAGGGGATCATCCCATGAAAAGGTATAAGGAGGTGATCCCAGCGAGGCATTCACCATGCCTATCCCATTACTGTCTCCATTGCAGGTGACGTTGGTATCTGACATGACAAGCACAGTGGAAGAGATGTCACTCACACAAACAACTGACGTATCTCGGCAGGCAGTAGGTACTGCACAATCCACAATTTCCACATCATAACATCCGGATCCCAATCCAGTCAGGGAATCATTTAACGTAGGCCCATTGTTGAACCAATTAATAAGATAAGGCGTTGGCCCTCCACAAGGGTTACCCCCGGAAGGGCTTACGATGGCCATACCATCTGTTAAACCGCAAGTTGCAGGCACCGTACTGCTGTTGGCTAATATTGGGGTAGGTTCAATAATTGTGACGCTGTCCGTGACGAAGCATCCACTGGCATCGGTCACTGTTACCCTGAATATTCCCGAGCATAAGCCTGTTGCTGTACTATTTGTTTGCGCATCCGGATCATCCCACGTGTAGGTGTACGGCGGTGTACCTCCAGCTTCCGTGGCCGTTCCGGTCCCGTCACAAAGAGCGTTACAGGTCATGTCCGTAGAAGACATGGTTACACTAAGCTCCGCAGGTTCAAATATTTCCACGCACCCGGATTCCTGGCAACCCAGATTATCAGTTACAGTGACACAGAACGAAGGAACTGGCCCCAACCCTGTTACAGTGGAGGTAGTGGCGCCGTTGCTCCACAGATAAGTATAGGGAGAAGTGCCATCCGACGCTGTAGCGGTTGCAGTTCCGTCATCAGCTCCAAAGCAGGTGATGAATGTGCTGTCCACCACTACAGAAAGCACAACAGGCTCATCAATATTGACAAATGCCGTATCATCGCAGCCATTATTATCAGTCACTATGATCTCGTACAGTCCTGCACATAGAGCAAAAGCAGTATCAGTGGTTTGGCTCAAGCCATCATTCCATGCGTAAGTGTACGCAGGGGTACCACCCGTGGCGATCACCATCGCTTGTCCCGTGCATGTTCCGCCGCACGCAACGTCCAGGCTGTCTGTGCTCAACAACAGGTCTGTTGGTTCATCGACGTTGACAAATGCCGTATCACGACAGCCGTTGGCATCTGTAACTATCACCCGATAAGTTCCCGCGCACAGCCCCGTTGCTGTGTCAGTGGTTTGTGCACTCAAATCGTTCCACAAGTAGATCAAAGTGCCTGTGCCGCCCACTGCAATGGCAATTGCTGAACCGTCGCACTCCTCAAAACAAGATACATCCACACTATCAGTAGTTAATGTAATAATTGGTGGGTCATCAAGATTGACAAAGGCGGTATCACGACATCCATTGGCATCGGTAACTATGACACGATATAACCCGGAGCACAATGCTGAAGCGGTGTCGGTAGTTTGTGCTGAGGGATCATTCCACAAGTAGTTAAACCCTCCGCCGCCACCTGAGGGTGCAACTATTGCAGAGCCATCACAAGAGTCGAAACAAAATGGATCAATACTATCGGTAGTAAGAACCAATAGAGTCGGCTCAAGAACTTCTGCGCAACCCGAATCCTGACAGCCCAGGCTATCAGTTACAGTAACACAGTAAATTCCTGCTACCAAACCGATGGCTGTATCTGAGGTCTGGGCATTGTCCCAGGAATATGTATAAGTCCCGGACCCTCCAAGTGGCAAGGCAATCGCGGAACCAGTATTATCGCCATTACATAATATGTGAATGGTGTCTGTCGTTACTGTCAGTATTGGAGGTGAGCCTACGGCTATAGAGTCAGAATCAGAACATCCAAGTAAATCGGTAACCACTACTGTGTACATACCCACGCATAAGGCAAATGCCGAATCGTTGGTTTGAAACAAACCATCATTCCATTGATAGGTATAAGGCGCGGTTCCACCACCAGCTACAACCCTTACCACACCATCACACGAGCCACCACATGATTCGTTGGTGCTGTCCATTACCAGGGTAAGTGGCGGTGGATTTGCCACCGTGTAGCAACCATTATCTTCACACCCCTTAGAATCGGTTACCGTCACACAATAGGTGCCCAGGCCTAACCCGGTTTGGGACGATGTTACCGGTCCATTGTCCCAGGCGTAGGTGTACGGCGGTGTTCCTCCGGAGGCCGCAGACTGCACGGTTCCATCACTGGCGCTTCCACAGGTCAAATCCGTACCCGTGACATTGGCAAGCAGGGGCGGTGGTGAAAAAATCTCAATAGTGCATGAATCCTGACATCCGTTACTGTCAGTAAAGACAACCTGGTTGAGTCCCGTGATCAGAGAGTCCGCAAATGCCGTTGTTTCTGCTGCGGGATTGTCCCATAGGTATTGGTATGTACCTCCACCAAATGGCACACCACCTCCCACAAGTACGGTAGTAGATCCATCAATATCCCCAAAACAAGTAACGGTATCAGACAAGGGAAAAAATGTACATGTTAGAGGTAATTGGTCATTCACTTCAACCGTACCTAAACAGGGTGCACCGGATGCCGGCGTTACAGTCACACTGTAAAAACCACTTCCCAGGTTGAATATGGAATCGGTCCCATTTCCAGAACATCCCCCGCAGCTCCAGGTAAATGTATAAGGTTCAACCGATCCATCGCCGAAAACCTCCACTTTTGCATTTCCATTTGTGTCGAGATTACACAGCAGATCAGTGCTTGTCAATATAATTGAATCCATACCGGGGTTAAGCGCACAGGATATTGTCACTGTCTCACCTCTGGTGGTGTAGGTCAGGGCACAACAAAATGCAATAATGAAAAGGAGGGTTATATGTGTAATCTTACGCATCAATTCTATCAGAACAGGTTGTGTCAATATTACCGACAATTCGCATAAGTAGGTTTTCTACGACTAATCTATAAATAAGTTTCGGTTTCCAATCAGAAAAACGACAATCATAATCCAATCCTAGTTAACGCGCCCGTATTCATAACTTTTCAAAGACGCATACGGTAAGACGTACAATATTGTCAAAGTTGCCTTAATAATTATCCTTACAACTACAGTTGGGTGAATGTACATACGCCTAGGTGATTTTGATTATTTTTGTGAAGGATGAACAAATCTCTGTTTATTTAAGCAAATGAACCAATTCCTGTTTACGATAGTGGCAATGTGCCTGTCAATAGTACCATTGACAGGACAAGACACCTTTTCTATTGTAGCAGTTGATTCAGTAACCGGGGAAGTTGGAAGTGCTGGAGCTTCATGCCTGGATAATTCTCAGATTGCTGGTGGGGTGCTGATCATTTCAGATCCTCACCCGGGAAGAGGGGTAATTCATACCCAGGCCTATTGGCTGGCAGCCAATCAAAATAACGCTTCAACCAGAATGGATCTTGGAGATTCACCGGAACAGATCATTTATTGGTTGACATGGAACGATGTGCAGAGTAATCCTACCCGGAGACAGTACGGAATTGCAGATTTTGACAGCTCAGGTAGCCCAAGAGCCGACGCATACACTGGTATTAATTGCGATGATTATAAGAATCACATAATTGGCCCGTATTATGCGATTCAGGGCAACATTTTACTCGGACAGGAGATACTTGACTCCATGGAGTCGCGATTTTTAGATGAGCCCGGGGGCCTTGCGTGTAAATTGATGGCTGCCCTTCAGGGAGCTAATGTGGCGGGCGCTGATACAAGATGCCTATCTGAAGGCGTCTCATCTCTGTCTTCTTTTGTAAGAGTGGCTCGGCCTGAAGACACCACTGGGACATTTTACATGGATCTGGCTGTAGTGGAGACACCATTTGGTGTAGAACCCATTGATTCATTGCAAACACTATTTGACAATTTCATGGCGCCTTTAACGCCAACTGCTGATTTTACGCATGTAGAATCCCTGTTGTCAGTCGATTTCTCTGATGCATCTGCGGGTGCTACCTCTGTTAGCTGGAATTTCGGTGATGGATCAGGAGACACCACGTCAAATCCACAGCATAGCTACGCAAGTGAAGGAACATATAATGTCTGTCTTACCGCCTATTATGAGTGTCTGTCGGAGACTTATTGTGACAGTATTACGGTGATAGCAACAGGGGTTAAAGAACACGCAGAATCTCAACAACTGTCGGTCTATCCCAATCCAGGTGGGGCGACTTTCACGGTGACTTCCGGAGAGGCCCTTCAAGGTGCGGTCCTCACAGTGCTCAATGAAGGGGGCAGGGAAGTCATTCACATGTCCAACCTCAGCGGGAATACAGTTACCTTAAATCTGAAGGGTTTGCCCAAGGGATTGTACCTGTTGCGTATAAGCGCTGAGGCTGAATTCTATGCCGTGCCAATTATTTTGGAGTAGGGGACTCGACAGCTTTCACAATTTCGCTCTCATCAATTTCCTCCATGCATTTGAAGTGGCCTTTAGGGCAGGTTGTAAATCCGAGTTTGGTGCAAGGACGACATTCCAGGTCCCTGACTTCCATGATTTTTCCAACACCATTTTTTCCGTGATCACTGAGATATGGATACATGCCAAATTCTGGAATTGTATTTCCCCAAATTGAAATAATCTCTTTTTTAAATGCCGCCGCAACATGCATGAGTCCGGTATCGTGGGTGATGATTTTTTCGGATTGTTGCACCAAGGAAGCAGATTGATTGATGTTGTACTTTCCGCAAGCATTGTACGCATGGACCCCAACGGCCGCTGCAATCTCTTTAGCGGGTTGCACATCCTCTTTCCCTCCCAACAGCACAACTGGTTTTGAGAGGTTTTTACAGATAGCAATGATCTTTGCCAGCGGAAGTCTTTTTGTGTTGTGCCGGGCTCCTATTACGAATCCGACATACCCATTTTGGTGGCTGTAAGGCAGAGAGCTGATTGCCACCTTGTCTTCATTAGGAATAAAATAATCGAGGCCTTGACCGTCATTTACAACCCCCAGTTTCTCTACGGTTTTTAGGCACCTTTCAACAATATGCGTGTGGGGCAGGCGGTCAATTTTAAAATTCACCTTGAGCCACTTTTGGAAGTTGATCTTGTTCAAGACTGTAGTTGGTTTTTTGAGCCCTCGTTTCAAAATAGCCGTACGCAAGTTGTTGTGCAGATCGACGACATGATCATAATTTTCAGACCGCAAATCATCAATGCATTCGCTAACGTCTTTGTCGATCGCAAACAGTTTGTCAATGTGCGGATTGGCAGAGAGAATCGGTGCAAAAGCGCTCTTGGTGAGATAGTGGACCTCCGCCTTTTCAAGCTGTTGTTTTACGCAGCGAATGACAGGTGTTGTGAGAACAATGTCACCTATAGAGCTGAATCGAACAATGAGTATTTTGTGCATTATTATTACGGATTTCGCACTAAAAGTATTGAAACCAACGTGCGAATATTTTTACATAGATACGGATGATTTTTACATGTTGGTTCCACTTGCATACATGAATTGGCCCAATGATGTTTTAGACTACTTGGTCATTTGAGTGTTAATTATACCTATTATGAACACTTGAAAAAATAAGCACCTTCCTTCCTGCCTGCAGGACCTAAATTTCTATTTTTGCCGGGTAATGTTCATCGACACACATACCCATCTTTTTCTCGAGCATTTTTCTGAAGATATTGATGAAGTCATGAGCCGGGCGATTGACAGGGACATTCAACGCTTTTACCTCCCAAATATTGATCGCTCTACTTTTGATGAAATGATGGCATTGGCGGGAAACTATCCCGGTAAGGCCCTCCCCCTGATTGGCTTGCATCCATGTTCTGTAAAGGAGGATTTTGAGGAGGAGCTGAGCTTTGTGGATAAAA
Source organism: Flavobacteriales bacterium (assembly GCA_012965955.1). Taxonomy (GTDB): domain Bacteria; phylum Bacteroidota; class Bacteroidia; order NORP154; family NORP154. Next base: position 20,775 of record DTRK01000160.1, on the reverse strand, counting down.
AGGCGCGGGGTGGTGGCTTTTTCGGAATTGGTGAAACGGGTATAGACCTTTACTGGGACAAGACTTTTTTCGAGCAGCAACGTGAATCTTTTGCCAGGCAAATAGAGCTCGCCAAGGAACTGGCGCTTCCCATCATTATACATTGCCGGGAGTCATTTGATGAAATATTTGAGATTGTAGATCGATTGAATGATGAGCGTCTTTCTGGAATTTTTCATTGTTTCACCGGAGACCTGTCGCAGGCAAACCGCATTATTGATTACGGGCGTTTTAAACTGGGCATGGGTGGAGTACTCACGTTTAAGAATTCGGGGCTTGACAAAACGATAGTTGATGTTCCGTTACAGCATTTGGTCCTGGAAACAGATTCTCCTTATTTGGCTCCTGTGCCGTATCGGGGAAAGAGAAACGAAAGCAGTTATTTGATAGAGGTGGCGAAGAAGTTGGGAGAGATAAAGGGAGTATCCATTGAAGAGGTGGCGGAAATAACTACGGACAATGCTAATGAAGTCTTTAACTTCGGGTAAGAATTAAGAACGGATGAAGCTTACAAAAGACGTAGTCATAATATTCCTCATTGGCTTTGGCCTCTATGCAAATACGCTGACACATCAGTACGCCCTTGATGACAAGATCGTTATAACGGAGAATGAATTTACAAAACAGGGATTTCGGGGGATTGGCAAGATCTTAACAACCGATGTATTTGTGGGATTCTACGGCACGGACAAGAATCTTGTCACTGGTAAAAGATACCGTCCTCTTTCCCTGGTCACGTTTGCAATCGAATACGAGTTCTTTGGTGAAAGCCCCTTCTTCAGCCATCTCATAAATGTCTTGCTATACGCATTTACGGGAGTGCTGTTGTATTTGCTGTTTCTCAAGATACTGCCTGATAGGAATAACAATTCTATATTCTGGACAACAGCATTTGTGTCCACGTGTTTTTACATAACGCATCCTTTGCACACGGAGGTTGTTGCGAACATCAAAGGAAGAGATGAAATCCTAACCCTTTTAGGAGCGCTTGGCGCACTCTACTATACCCTTAAATACCTGGAGGAGAAGAAAGTGGGAGCCATGATCCTGGCAAGTGTGTGTCTTTTTCTTGGTCTTTTTGCAAAAGAGAACGCCATCACCTTTCTCTTTGTGATTCCGGCCACTGTATATTTCTTTACACCGCATACCGGTAAGGAGAATTTTCGTGCGTTGCTGCCACTCATTGGAGTAACGGTCTTGTATATCTATATTCGCTTTTCCTTGTTGGGAACGCCAGACACTAAAGATGCTACAGAGTTAATGAATAACCCTTTCGTCTTCGCCTCTGATTCGGATAAATGGGCAACTATATTTTACACATTTGGAAAGTACATGTACTTGTTGGTATGGCCGCATCCCCTAACCCACGATTATTATCCATTCCAGGTTCCAATAATCTCATGGAGAGATATGCGGGCCATTATCCCTCTGATACTGACAATCCTGATAGCTGGGTGGGGCATTAAGGGATTATGGAAAAAGAAGCCAACTTTTTATGCCTTTCTTTTTTATCTGGCCACCTTCTCGATCGTCTCTAACGTTGTATTTCCGATCGGTTCATTTATGAACGAGAGATTCATGTACATTCCTTCAATTGGATTCGCAATCTTCCTTGGGGTTGGAGTGAGTCACGGATTGTTCAAGCATTTCAAGCCAGAGTTAAAGTGGCGCCCAATATTTAGGGCAGTGACAGTAATTGTGTTGCTCGGCTATTCCTATAAGACAATAAGCAGAAATAGGGTGTGGGAGAATGACCTTACACTTTCAACTACGGATGTTGAGATCTCTACAAATAGTGCTAAGGCGAATATGTCGGCCGGGCTGTCCCTCATTAACAAGGCACAGGCCGAAACCGATGATGCGGTTCGCAGGCCAGATTTGATTCAGGCGGTGACTTATCTCAATAAGTCCCTTGCTTTATACCCGACCTATATTCAGCCGATGTTGTTGATGGGCAATGCTTATTTTGAACTTGGCGACTATGCCAATAGCCTGGTTTATTTTGAGAGATGTTTGCAGATCAATCCGGTGTACTCTTATGCGGTGAATAATATTGAGCATGTAGGTGATATTTCTTCCAGGGATGGCGATGTTGAGATGGCGTTAAAGAGTTACATCCTGCTCTCGAGATACATGCCTAATAACTATCGGACCAAATATAGGATTTATTTGAAGTTGGGCCAGATATATGGTAGGGATTTACAAGATAATGAAAGTGCTTTGAGCAATTTTCTGATTGCTGATAAGTTGAAACCCAATGATGTGGAAGTCTTGAACAAACTCGGCATTGTGTACTCTATGCTTGGCAGGGGGGCTGAAGCCCTAAATGCTTTTAACCGTGTAATTGCACAGGACCCCAACAACGCCAACACACTTCTCAATATTGGTATTACCTATAATCAAATGGGTGACGCGCAGCAAGGGCAGGCGTATATTGAAAAAGCAATATCCATTGACCCCAGCTTGGGACACAAATAATCACGGGTTGATTTTTACTGTTCTTCTGATTAAAATAATTTATACTATAACTGATTTTTTTGTAATTTGGTCGCTCGTTTACGAAGAGTAAATGCAAATTTTATTCTTTGAAGGGGAGCCTGATTCTCTTCATATAGGAGAGGTGGCCGAGTGGCTTAAGGCGCATGCTTGGAAAGCATGTATATCTGCAAAGGTATCGGGGGTTCGAATCCCTTCCTCTCCGCAAGCGGTATTATTAGAGAATAACACGACAATTTATCCAAATTAAACCTTAAGATCATGAGAAGATTATTTGCATTAACGCTGGTTGCAATTCTGTTTACGATAGGCACAATGAGCAGTTCCTCAGCAGCTGAACCAATCGATACATTACGCCAGGAGAGTATTTCAACAGGCGAAGAGATGATATCGGTGATCTACGATAACGGAGATACGCTATCGTTAGAAGAAGCTGAAGCATTGGCTGCAGCTGGAACTGAGCCAGAACCAGAGCCAGAACCTGCAAAAGTTGAGGAAGTGGTGGACGAGCCAGAGCCTTCTTTTCATCAAGTTGTGAAGCAAAAATTCATTGAAGGTGGTGCTGAGTTTATGGGCATTGTCCTGTTCTGTTTGATCATGGGTCTTGCCCTGTGCATTGAGCGAATCATCTACCTGAATCTAGCTACTACAAATACTGAGAAGTTGCTGAATGAAATTAAATCGTCCATTAGTTCCGGTGGTGTTGACGCTGCAAAAGAGGTATGCAGAAATACAAGAGGTCCTGTTGCCAGCATTTTCTACCAGGGACTGGAAAGGTCTGGTGAAGGTGTTGACGTGGTTGAGAAAGCAATCGTTTCGTATGGTAGTGTGCAAATGGGATTATTGGAAAGAGGATTGTCATGGATATCACTTTTCATCTCACTGGCACCAATGCTCGGTTTCATGGGAACTGTAATTGGTATGATAGGGGCTTTCGACGCAATTGAAGCGGCGGGCGATATTTCGCCGAGTCTTGTAGCCGGAGGTATTAAAGTGGCACTTTTAACGACTGTATTTGGCTTGATCGTAGCGATGATCTTGCAAGTGTTCTATAATTACCTGGTTGCGAAAATTGATTCTTTGGTGAACTCCATGGAGGATGCATCGATCTCGTTAATTGACATCCTGGTTCAAGCAGGCAGCTCTAAATAAGAAACCTATGAAAGACGATCTATCTAAAAAAGTACAGTTTATCCTGATTGGTTTACTTGGACTTTCGGTGATCCTGACGATCTTATTTTACGCTGGGGTTGTCGGAGCGGCTGTAATGCTAAACTGGGGTTATGTCTTACTTGGTATTACCGCAGTAGCTGCACTGGTGTTCCCGATTATTATTTTGGCGCAGGATCCAAAAAAGGCCAAGGGTGCATTATTCTCTCTGGTAGGTTTGCTTGTTGTATTCGGGTTAGCTTATGTTCTTGCATCGGATGCGGTTTTGATTAGCTATGAAGGATATGGCGTTGATGCCGGTACTTCCAAAAGTGTTGGAATGGGACTTATTGGCACCTACATATTGTTAGCCCTCAGCGGGGGCGGCATCATCGTCTTTGGCATAATGAGCATGTTTAAAGGATAAGACATGGGAAGAAGTAAAAGGGGAGTTGATGAGATCAACGCCGGCTCGATGGCCGACATTGCCTTCTTGTTACTTATCTTCTTTCTCGTAACTACCACTATGGACGTGGATTCGGGAATCATGAGGAAGCTTCCCCCGCCAATTGATCCTGACATGCCAAAACCACCACCCATTAAGCAAAGGAATGTTTTTACGGTCTTGGTCAATAGCAACGACATGTTATTGGTGGAAAACCAAATTGGAAATATCACCACACTGAGAGAAGAGTGTAAGGATTTTGTAAGAAATCCATCGAACAATCCCGACCTGTCTGAAAAGCAAGATCCTGAGATGCTTGATCTTATCGGGTCTTATCAAACTTCTAAAGGTGTGGTCTCTTTACAGAATGATCGAGGCACTTCATATGACATATATATCAGGGTACAGAATGAACTGGTTGCAGCATATCGGGAGCTTAGAGACGAACTTGCAATGCAGACTTTTGGAAGAAAGTTCAACGAGTTGAATAAAGGCCAATCAAAGGCTGTTAAGAAAGCAATACCGATGATGATTTCGGAATCGGAACCGCGTAATATCGGCGGATCAGTAAAATAAGGGCGAAGTGGCAAAATTTGGCAGAAAAGGCAAAGGAGGGACACCAGCAATATCCACGGCATCTTTACCTGATATTGTTTTTATGCTGCTCTTCTTTTTTATGGTCACCACCGTGATGCGGGAGGTCTCTATGAAGGTGAAGATCTCACCACCAGAGGCAACTGAAGTAAAAAAACTGGAGAAGAAGTCCCTGGTCAGTTACATCTACATAGGCCCTCCTATAAAGGCGTTGATAAATGTGTATGGCACAGAGCCCAGGATTCAGCTTAATGATGCGTATGCGGGCGTTGAAGACCTTGGAGAATACATCATTGCGGAAAGAGAAGCGCGTGATGAAAAGGAGGTTCCTTTTATGACTACTTCTTTGAAGGTCGATAAGGAGACAAAGATGGGGATTATCTCAGATGTGAAACAGAAGCTGAGAGATCTGAATGCCTTGAAGATCAACTACTCCACCAAAAAGGGGATCAAACCTCAATAGGCTCCCGGGCTTCCTTTTCCTTCCTGTAAATTACATAGAGCAACCCTGCAACGGCAAGGGTACTGGCCATGGTGAGAAGCGAATCATCGCTGGTTGATCCAATGTTGCCTTCCTGTTCCGAGAATTCCTCAACACCCCATAAATAGGCTAACATTACCCCTGACCCATTGTAGATCAAATGGCAAAAGATCGGTAGCAACAATGATCCCGACCAGACAAAGAGATAGCCGAACAGTACACCTAACATCATGCGCGGAAGAAAACCATAGAACTGCATGTGTATCGCACTGAATATGATGGCTGTGATCCAAACACCGAGATGTACATTCCTGGTCCATGAACTGAAAATGCGTTGAATTACCCCCCGAAACATGAGCTCTTCACCAAGAGCGGGAAGAATCCCTATCATGAAAAGGTTCAATAACAGGGCCTCCACACTCTCCATTTCCAGGAACCGTTCTATTAACGTGGCACCCACGTCTTCCATTTCCTTCATCCAATCTTCCATGCCTGTCAAAAACCCCGGCAGTTCCATCGCCCCATTGACCATGATCATCCAGTTGACTATTGGCGTGGCGCAGAGCAGCACCCCAGCAGCAAGCAAGTAGGAGAGGGGCAATGCACTCCTGTTCAACGCCAGGTACTCTACGGTCTTACCGCTGACGATGTAAGCAAATAGGAGAGCGGGTACAATAGCTAAACCAATGTGTTGCAGTATTTGCATGAGTTTCAGAGAAGACATTACTGCTGGATCTTCCAGTTGATTGAATATGCCCCTAAAATCGACCGTATTGACACCCCAAAGGCTGGAGGTTATGAGATTCCCTATCATGGTGAACAATGACCATGAAACCAGCGCAATCAGGCAAAAAAAGAGCAGCTGCCAACCTGGGCCCAGCCCCCTGAGCATAGTGAGCCAATACCAACTGGGTTCTTTTTGGTAATTTTGCAGATCGTTTTGTTCGATGTCCCCGGGCATAATTGAATGGTAAGCGACTGTAAAAGTAGGAAACATGGTTAAAATCGGAAATATCGAAGTAGGCGAGTTCCCTCTTCTTCTTGCGCCTATGGAGGATGTTAGTGATCCCCCTTTCCGTGCGCTGTGCAAAGCTTACGGGGCCGATTTGATGTTTACTGAGTTCATCTCATCTGAAGGCCTTATCCGCGATGCCGCAAAGAGCGTTAAGAAACTGGATGTCTTTGACCAGGAGCGTCCTATTGGCATTCAAATATTCGGGGCGGAAATTAATTCCATGAAGAGAGCGACGGAGCTCGCCACGGCAGCAAAACCGGATATCATAGACATCAATTACGGTTGCCCGGTTAAGAAGGTAGTTGGGAAAGGTGCCGGTGCAGCAATTTTGTGCGATATTCCTAAGATGGAGAAACTCACCGCGGAAATTGTCAAGTCCACGGATCTGCCGGTCACGGTGAAAACCAGGTTGGGATGGGATGAGAATACCAGGTATGTGGTTGAAGTTGCAGAGCGGTTACAAGATGTTGGTATTCAGGCGATCTCCATTCATGGCCGTACCAGAAAGCAGATGTATAAAGGAGATGCAGACTGGACACTTATTGGTGAAGTGAAGAACAACCCGAGAATGCACATACCGGTCTTTGGCAATGGAGATGTTAGGACACCCGAGCGGGTAAGGGAAGTGAAAGAGCAGTACAATGTAGATGGTGTAATGATAGGCCGTGCGAGCATTGGCTACCCGTGGATCTTCAATGAGATGAAGCACCATTTAAGAACCGGAGAGCACCTCGCACCTCCCACGATAGAAGACCGGGTTACAGCCTGCCTGTCACATCTTAACCGATCGGTAGAGTGGAAAGGTGAACGTTTGGGTATTTTGGAAATGCGAAGGCACTACTCCAGCTATTTCAAGGGCATTCCAAATATCAAGGAAACCAGACTCAAACTTGTCACTGAAGATTCTCTGGAAGTACTACACGCGACTCTCGCAGATATAGAGAGGCGGGAAGAATTTGCCTTTTAGGCAGGCAGCCTATTCAATTGCGATGTTTTCAGGTTGAATCTTTCGCACGGGTAACCATGCAGCAATCAGGCCTATGGCGAAAACCGTAAGGAATACGTACAGAAAATCGGTAGCGTACATAGCAACAGGAATGGCGTCAGCTACGAAGTTCCCCTGGAACTTAATGATCTCAAATTTGTACTGAATAAAACAAATTAAGGCACCAAGAGCCAACCCACTGAGGTTGCCTATTAGAGAGATGAGAAGGCCTTCAGTGAGAAAAATACCCTTGATCAGCTGCGCGTCGGCACCCATGCTTCGGAGTATGCCAATGTCTTTCTTTTTATCGAGAATGATCATAGTGATAGAAGCAATAGAATTAAATGCTGCCAGAATGATGATAAAACTGAGGATGAGAAAGACCGCCCACTTTTCTGACTTCATGATCTTGTAGAGGAAATCATGCTGTTGATACCGGTTCTTCACATGGTATTTCTCCCCCAGAAGCCCTTGAATTTTCAACTGCACCAAATCCACATCAGCACCTGGAGCAATACCAATTTCTATGGCTGAAACATCTGTGTCATACTGCAGCAGGTCCCTGGCGAAGGCGATGGGAACAATTACATATTGCATGTCGAAGTCTTTTTGAATAGAAAAAATACCGCCTGGCTGTATCCTTTTAGATTTGAAGGCATCTGTGGCCATGATGCTGGCTTTCACTCCGCGCTTAGGGACATAAACCGTCAAGGGGTTGAAAAGATCGTTAACGCTTATGGACAATGAATACGCGACTCCCTGTCCAACAATGGCGAAAGACCTCTCGTGTTCTTCCAATACAAATTGTCCGTCCGTGATCATGGAATCAATACCGCTCATTTTGACAAAATCATTTCCTACGCCTTTTATTGTTGCTATGTATTGTTGATCCCGGTATTTGAGAAGAGCGCTTTCCTCCAGTACTTCTGCGTAGAATGCCAGGCCTTCAATTTTTTTAAGCTCTTCAATTGGAATATCCTGAAGGTCAAATGTTTTGCCTTGCTTAATAGAGATTTTAAGATCAGGGTCAAATGCATTGAACAGTGAAATGACCAAATTCTCCAGGCCATTGAAGGCTGAGAGTACTACAATGAGCGCCATAGTTCCAGTGGCAACACCGACAATTGAAATCTGTGAGATCAAATTGATCACATTGTGAGATTTCTTAGAGAATAAGTAGCGTTTGGCTATGAAAAATTGAAAGTTCATATACTGTTTGCGTAAAGCGTCCCGATAATTATCTCGATTGTACGAATGTACGAATCAGAGCAGAAAGTCCTCTGGATTACTATTGTTAAAGTTGTTAATTCGCCTGCTACACTTTCGCTAAAGCTCCAGTGAGCAAGGCCGGGAGGCATTGTTGTGGATGACTTATTTCCAGGCCTTCACGATCAGTCCGGTACCTGTGCTCCAATTGATGGCCGTATCCAGATAATTCAGGACAAAACATATTGGATATAAGATGATGTAATAGAAGGGCAGGACAATGTAAAACAACCGTGTCACGCCCAGCATCTGAATAGGGTACTTCATAGATAACCTCCAGGAAATTTTACCCGGTGCCCCATAAGAGTACCGAGCTTCCACATCAGAGAACCCAGCATTCCTCAGCTTTCTCTCAATGTCATCAATATTGTAACCGTCGCGCACATGTTCCTCAATAAATGAGGAATCATCGTCTTCATGAACGTCTGAACCGCCCTTGTCAGAAGGTGTAGAAATAAGGAGCATAGCCCCGTCCTTCATCGATTCATAGTAGTTGCGGAATACCAGCTCGTCTTCAAGGATGTGCTCCATTACATCAACACACAGCACTAAGTCAAAACAGCTTTCTGTTTTGAACTCAGTTAAATCTGCAATCTTGAAGAGCACATTGCTTCTTCCAATTTGGGTGAAGAATTTATTGCAGTCTCCTACCTGTTCATCTTTTACATCTATAGAGAGAATGTTCCAACTCTTGTTAATTCCAGATAGATAATACGAGTATTGTCCGAATCCGGCTCCAGCGTCGAGAATATGGGTGTTGTAATACAGTCCCACAGATTTCTTCCTCCATTGCGTCCATTTACGCACCTCTTTCTTGATATGCCAGGTTCTCAGGAGAAGGAGATCCAATAGCTTGTAGAATAAAATACGCAGTATAGGTCCTTTGTTGAAAAAGTTCCCCAGTCTCCTCTTTATAGGATCGTATTCCATATACCAGATATATTCAATGAACCTCTTGCGCTACTCTTTGAGAAGTTTGCTAATGTTGTCTTCGTAATCTAAAGAGTCATCAATATAAAATTCAAGTGCCGGTATGATTCTCAGTTGGTTTCTTAACCGATTACCAAGTCGTTTTCTCACTGCACTACCTTTCGATTTGATCTCTTCTAATATTGTCTTCTTCAACTCTGAATCGTCGCTGCGCCCGCCTCCTTCACCCACAGGAAAGATGCTAAGATACACCTTGGCCTGTGCCAGGTCAGGACTGATCCTTACCAATGTCACGGTAATGAATGCATTCCTGCTTCCCATCTGTGAGGCCTGAAATAAATTGGCCAATTCCTTTTGAATCAGGCGAGATACTTTATTCTGACGTTTGGAATACATGACTAACACCCAAAATTTAAGCGGCACAAATGTATTAAATATTTTATTCCTGATTGGAATGTTGGCATATTGATATTCCTTTCTCTGTTGCCAATACAACAGAAGTAACAGCAGGCCTACAGGGTTTTGGCGCTTCATTTGAAACCTGTGCAGAATGGAGGAGCAGATTTTCGATTTGGCAGGCAGATTGGTTAGAGCATATCAGTATCCTGATAGTGAAGCTATAATCGGTGTGAGTACGTTGCCTGAGGGCCATTATATCTACAGATTGGTAGTTGAATCCGGCACTGAACTAAAATCCGGTCACTTTTCGATAATCCGGCCATAATAGTATGCTTGCATACTTCATCAAATATTCGTTATTTTGCGCCTCACACAATTTAAAACATACCTGATGAACATAAAACTACTCTACTCAATAAGCGCACTATGCTTAATTGCCTCAATATCGATGGCGCAAATTACCGTTGATTCGACGGACATGCCGAGCATTGGAGACACTGCAGTGATGGGCATTGATACAGCAGCACCTGCAGGGCTTTTAGTTCTGGGAACAGGAGCTCAGACCTGGGATTTTACAAGCATTCAGGTTGATGAGTTCGATACCATGATTTTCGTTGATCCTTCAACTACTCCGTATGGGGCAGATTTCCCAACGGCAAATTTGGCGCAGGTGGGGGCTACCAACACGTACCAAACATTGGATACCAATGCGTTGATTACCGTAGGACAGGCTGGTGATGATCCTTTTGGAGCGGGGGCAACGGTTTCGGCTGCTTTCAGTCCAACGCAAACCATTATTACCCTTCCTTCTACGGATGGTACGGCGTTCTCTGATACATCGGGATTTGACCAGACAATTGAAACAGCATCCCTGGGGTTACCTGTACCCAATGTTGATTCCATTCGTTTGGTGCACAGCTCCAGGGTCACTAGTGTTTTTGATGCTTATGGAGACGTGACGACTGCTGCCGGTACATTTGCGAGTATCAGGCAACTTTACACCGATGAAACGGTCGATAGTATTTTTGCCTATTGCAGTGACCCAGCGGGTTGCAATGTCTTTGTCGCAACGTTGCCTTTTGGTTGGGGATTTGTCCCGACACAGGTTACTCAATTGATTGTTGGACTTGATAACCCTGCGCTAGACACTACTTATACTTACAAGTGGTGGGCAAATGGTGAGGATGTCCCTGTTGCTGAAGTAGAAACGGATGCTCCGGGAGGAACAGCAGTTTCTGCCATGTATAAATTGGGCAATGAAGTAATTGCATTGGCGGACGGCTCTACAAACGCACTTTGCAAGGATAGCTGTGATGGAACAGCGTCGGTTACATCCTTGGGTGGAACAGGAACATTGACCTATGTTTGGGACGACCCTGCAGCGCAATCCACAGCCACTGCTACAGGATTGTGTGCCGGCACTTACAACGCTTATATTGTTGATGCTGTTGCAGATACTTCCGTGACGGTTTCGGTAACAGTTGGTGAACCAACAGCGTTGGGGATTATTATTACAACTACCCCTGCTCTTGGTGATACAACTGGAATAGTGACGGCTTTGGTTACTGGCGGAACCAACCCTTACTTCTATGTATGGAGTACAACTCCACCACAAACAACGGCCAGTGCAATCAACCTGGTTCCTGGTACATACACGGTAATTGTCACTGACGGCAATGGATGTATCGCTGTGGATAGCGGAACGGTACCGGTTGATACTTCGGTTGGTATCGTTTACGCGGCATCATATGACTATATCAATCTATATCCGAACCCTGTAACAAACGAGCTATTTGTTTCGACAGAGCTGGAGCAGAATGCTTGGTTTGTAGCCTACAATATTGTTGGGAAGAAGGTGATCAATGTGGCTATTGATAACAAGTTTGACACTATTAACACAAGCGATCTTGCGAACGGAATGTACGTTTTCCAGCTGATTGATGAAGAGGGCAGAGTTATCCAGCTGGGTAAGTTTACGGTTGAGCGTTAGGTTGGCCCATGGTATCATATAGGAGCGGGTTTCGTTAATCGGGGCCCGCTTTTTTAATAGAGCAGGTTGTTGTAAGGGTATCGCTTCACATGCAGCGGTTTAACTGTGTCGTAGAGCTGCTTCCTCACCGCTGCATGACCGGCTTTCCCTAAGGCTGATATAAACAGGCAAGCTCTAACGTTGGTATTTCCACTTTCCGCCAACCTGGCCATCCATGTCTTTCTCAAAGCTTGCTGGTTGAGTTTATCACTAAAAGCGTCAATCTTATTGAAAACCAATATAGTTGGAATTTCAGCTGCACCTATTTCCATGAGCGTATTGTTGGCAACAAGGATTTGCTCTTCAAATGAAGGATGAGAAATGTCAATAACATGAACCAATACGTCTGCATCTTCCACTTCTGCCAGGGTTGACTTGAACGACTCAATTAGCTGATGGGGTAGCTTCCTGATGAAGCCAACCGTATCCGATAGCAGGAAAGAAAGGTTTTTGACCGTTACCTTTCTAACCGTTGTGTCCAGGGTGGCAAAGAGCTTGTTCTCCGCAAGTACATCGGTCTTGCTAACAAGATTCATCAATGTTGACTTACCCGCGTTGGTGTATCCCACTAAGGCGACTCTTATGAGACTGGCCCTGCTCTTGCGCTGAGTAATCATTTGTTTGTCGATGGCTGCCAACTTGTTCTTCAGCCGCTTTATCTTCTCCCTGATGATCCTCCTGTCTGTCTCCAGTTCTGTCTCACCAGGCCCCCGTAAACCGATTCCTCCCTTTTGTCTTTCAAGGTGTGTCCACAACCGGGTCAGTCTGGGTAAGAGGTATTGGTATTGTGCCAGCTGCACCTGTGTCTTGGCATGCGAGGTACGTGCCCGGCTTGCAAATATGTCAAGAATGAGGTTGTTGCGGTCCAGTATCTTGCAGTTCGGGTTTTCGTGATCTTTGTTCAGTAATCTTTCGATGTTCCGAAGCTGTGACGCGCTCAATTCATCGTCAAAAATCACCATGTCCACATTTTCCCTGAGGACGTATTGCCTTACTTCTTCTATTTTACCAGAGCCCAGAAAAGTCCTGGGATTTGGCGTGTAAAGTTTTTGCACAAACCGCTTGGTGATAACAGCATCTGCCGTAAAGGCAAGAAACTCCAGCTCGTCCAAATAATCATCAACCAGCTCCTCTGCCTGGCCGGGCATGGCCAGCCCTATTAACACTGCCTTCTCTTTTGCTTTTTTTTTGGTGGAAACAGAACCCATTACGGGAATTTGAGATTGGGCTAGAAAGGGAAATATGCCCTGCTTACCTGGCTCCAGGGCCAGGGTATTGAGATGAAGATAATCGCCAAACCGATCAGAAAGACAATGCCCATTCTCTTGTGCTTTCCATGCCCATCATCCGCCTTGAGGGCGTAGTTGCGCCCGAGGGTGATCACTACTACTGCGACAATCATCATGATGAGGTGTTCCACCGTCCAATATCGGTTAGGCATTTTCATCATTTCTGCCATGGGGCCAAAATTCACTGCCGGGCTTATGCCATATAAGATCAAACCGACCAACAGCTGTATGTGCAGGGAGATCATGGCAAAGAGTGCAAGCTTGGCATCTCCATTAGTGTGTTCTTTGTTCCCAAACCATCCAGCGAGGGATTTTAAAATAGCCAGTAATAATAATACGAGCACAACGTAGCGCCACATCGAGTGAAAGTGAATAAGTCCCTGATACATATTTGCAGTTAAATCGTTTCTCAAATGTATCAAAAATATCGGCAAGGGCTACCGGTATTTTCTCGGAACTTCTTAGGGAATTATTCTATTTTTGTTCCTCTTCCAAAGGTGGGTATATGATTAGGAATTTAGTTTTCTCGGCTTTATTATTGTCAACTTGCCTCCTGAGCCGTGGCCAGGAAACTTTTCCCGTAAACGGAATGCACGGGAAGGATCACCTTGTTTATGCGTTCACCAACGCCAAGGCCTACATCGACTACAAAACTATCGTTGATAAGGCGACTGTCCTGGTGCAAGATGGCAAGATTCTCTCAGTAGGGTCAGGAGCCAACGTGCCAAAGGGGGCAGTGGTGTACGATCTCGATGGGAAGTATATTTACCCCAGCATCATTGACTTATCCAGCAGGTACGGCATGCCAAAGCCAGAAAAGAAGAAACGGGAGCGTCCCGGTCCTCAACTGGAAAAGAAAGTGGCAAGTGGTTTCGGATGGAACCAGGCCATCAAGCCTGAGGTAAATGCGTCGGAGCAGTTCAAGGTGAATGCTGCAGAGGCAAAGAAATTGAGGAAGCAGGGGTTTGGAACGGTGCTCACTTGTGATCATGATGGAATTGCCCGGGGAACATCGGTTTTGGTAACACTTGGACAGGGCAAAGAGAACGAGCAAATTATCATGTCTCGTGCGGCCGCCAATTATTCCTTTTCAAAAGGCACATCAAAGCAGAACTATCCATCTTCGCTAATGGGTTCGATAGCCTTGTTGCGACAGACTTATTTGGATGCCCAATGGTACAACCGGGCGAAGAACAGAACGGAGGAAAATTTGTCCCTTGATGCCTGGATTGAACTGCAGTCCCTACCGCAAATTTTTGATGTGAAGGACAAATTGAGCGTGATGCGGGCAGATAAAATAGGTGATGAATTTAGCAAGCAGTACATCATCAAAACAGGCGGGGATGGGTATCAGCGAATTGCACAGATCAGGGCGACAAGAGCCAGCTGTATTGTTCCCATTAATTTCCCCAAGCCCTATGAAGTCTCCGATCCTTATGATGCCTATAACGTTACGCTTGCCCAAATGAAGCACTGGGAGCTGGCACCAACCAACTTGGCGACGTATGAGGCCAATGGCATCGAGTTCGCCATAACCAGCGAAGGGTTGAAAAAGAAGGATGATTTTTGGAAGTCTATCCGGAAGTCTATAGCTCACGGGCTTAGTGAGACCGCAGCCTTAAAAGCACTCACCTATACCCCAGCGCTTCTGGTAAAAGCTGGAGATAAAGTTGGCAGCTGAGAAAGGGCATGTACGCCAACTTTTTGATTACATCAGGCAGCCTGTTTGAGGAGGGGACAACGATCTATGAGAACTGGATCCAGGGCAAGCAATATGTGATAGCTGACTACAACCAGCTGGACGTTAGGGGGGATTATGACCTGAAGCTAGGTGAGAAAGACTATAAAATAAAGATCAAGGGAAAGATCTCAAGTCCTGAAGGCGAATTGATCTTCTCTGATACGGCGAAGACCAAGATCAAAGTATCTGTCATGGGCTCGGTGATCTCGTTGAGCTTGAAAGAGGAAAAGTCCAAAACGGCTGGGTTGATCAGGCTCAGTGGTAATATTGACAATGGAAAATGGAAGGGCAAAGGGCAGCGTGCAGATGGAGAGTGGATCTCCTGGTCGGCAAAGAAAACCGGTGAATTTACCCCTAAGGATAAAAAGAAGGAGGAGCCTCTTCCTGAGTTAGGGAAGGTGTATTATCCCAACATGGCCTACGGTTGGGAAGAAGCCCCTCCGGTTGAAAATGTGCTCTTCAAAAACGCAACGGTGTGGACCAATGAAAGCGACGGTAACCTGGAAGGGACAGATGTGGTGATTAGCAATGGTAAGATCACTGCTATTGGCAATGGGCTCAAAACTCCAGAGGGGGGCAGGACCATCGATGCAACCGGGATGCACCTCACATCCGGCATTATTGACGAACATTCCCATACAACAATCAGCGGTGGGGGAAATGAATCGGGACAGGCAATTTCTGCAGAGGTGAGTATCGGTGATGTCATCAATTCTGAGACCATAAACATCTACCGGCAGCTGGCGGGAGGTGTAACCAGCGCGCAGATCCTTCATGGCTCGGCCAATCCCATCGGAGGGCAGTCGGGGCTCATCAAGTTCCGATGGGGATTGCCGCCGGATCAATTGAAAATACAGGGCGCGGATGGGTTTATCAAATTCGCCTTAGGTGAAAATGTCAAGCAATCCAACTGGGGTGACCGCAATACGGTTAGGTATCCTCAGAGCAGAATGGGTGTGGAGCAGATTTATTACGACGCTTTTATCAGGGCAAAGGAATATGATGCGGCATGGAAAAAGTACAATAGACTATCTAAAAAGGGAAAAGCATCAGCAGATAAGCCAAGACAGGATCTGGAGTTGGATATATTAGCTGAAATCCTGAACAAGAAGCGATTTATTACCTGTCACTCCTATGAGCAGGGTGAAATTAATATGTTGATGCACGTAGCCGATTCCATGGGATTCAGGATCAACACATTTACCCATATCCTGGAGGGCTATAAGGTAGCTGATAAAATGAAGGCGCATGGAGTAGGCGCTTCCACTTTTTCAGATTGGTGGGCCTATAAGTTTGAGGTAAACGATGCTATTCCATACAACGGGGCTATTCTGGATGAAATGGGTGTGATTACCGCCTACAATTCAGACGACTCCGAAATGGCACGGCGCTTGAACCAGGAAGCGGCAAAAGCGGTTAAATACGGAGGTGTGTCACAGGAGAATGCGTGGAAGTTCGTTACCCTAAATCCAGCTAAGCTGTTGCATTTGGACGATAGGGTAGGGAGCATCAAGGTTGGCAAGGATGCTGATGTGGTATTGTGGACGGACAATCCGCTTTCTGTTTATGCCAAAGTGAAGCAAACCTATGTAGATGGGGTCTGCTATTATGATGCAGCTGTGGATTCAATGATGCGAAAGGAGATCAGAAAAGAGAGGGCAAGATTGATCCAGAAAATGATCAAAGCAAAAAAAGGTGGAAGCGATACGCAGAAACCAAAACCGAATAAACCTGAGGAATTCAAATGCCATGAGCATTAGAACCGGACATATCATCCTTATTTGGATCTCATTAATACTGAGCTCTGCAATGGCAGTAAAGTCACAGGTGCCTATTCCTGTGAAAGAGAATACAAAGACCATCCTGTTCCTGAACGGCGTGGCTCATTTGGGGAATGGGGAGGTTATTGAGAACTCCGCAATTGCTTTTAAGGGCAGTAAGCTATCTATTGTAGCCGATGCAAGACTTATTAGACTCGATAAAGCCGCTTTTGATACGATCATTGAAATTCCAGGTAAGCACGTATATCCCGGATTCATCGCACCAAACTCTATTTTAGGCCTGGTGGAAATTGGACAGGTGAGGGCAACGAGGGATTTTAAGGAAGTCGGAAGCATGAACCCCAACGTACGGTCGATCATCGCATATAATACCGATTCTAAGATCACCCCAACTGTCAGATCCAACGGAATATTGCTGGCGCAGATAACACCAAGGGGCGGTAGGATATCGGGGACTTCTTCAATTGTTGAGCTGGAAGGGTGGAATTGGGAAGATGCGGTATATAAAATGGATGATGGTGTGCATTTGCATTGGCCACGTGCGTTCACCAGATCATGGGATTGGAGTGGCCCGGGCCCAACGAAGAAAAATGAAAAGTATGAAGAACAAATAAGGTCCATCAAGGCCTTCTTCAAGAAATCCAGGGCTTACGCAGAATCAAAGGCGATGGAGCGCGACCTGAAGATGGAGGCTATGTCGGGCTTGTTCACCGGCAAGCAAACCCTGTTCATAGATGTCAATGACGCCAATGCCATCACCCAGGCGGTACATTTCTTTAAGCTATCCGGCGTTAAGAAAATGGTGATTGTGGGAGGTGAAGATTCCTGGAAGGTGACCGATATACTGAAGGAGAATAATGTGGCGGTAATGGTTAAGAGAATACACCGCACACCTGGTAGAAATTTCGAGGATATCGATTTACCGTATAAGCTTCCGGCGCTTTTGTATAAGGCGGGCATACTTTTCTGCCTTGAGAATTCAGGTGATATGGAAGCAATGGGCACCAGGAACCTGCCTTTTTATGCGGGAACAGCAGCAGCATACGGATTGCCAAAGGAGGAAGCGGTGAAATCCATCACCTCTAATACAGCGAAGATCCTGGGAATTGATGCTACGGTTGGTACCCTGGAAGCAGGGAAGGACGCCACTTTTATTGTTTCAACGGGAGACGCACTGGATGTACTTACCAATAATATCGAGTTTGCCTTTGTGAGAGGCAAGAGCATTGACCTGGACAACCACCAAAAACAGCTCTACAGAAAGTTCCGCGATAAGTACGCTGAGGAGAAAGAGTAATGTGTCCAACAGCTTGGTAAACTGTGGTTGCTGTCGGTAGAAACATTACTGCTGCGAGTATCAGTAATCTATTAGGACTATCATTGGGAACCTGTTCATCAATACTCAGCATGTAATTATCCGCCGAGGTAAATAGTTCCTTGCCCAATCCTGCCCATTTCTTACTGACATGTGCAAGCTCAGCGCCGTCCTTAACGAATTTAAAATCCCAACTGGTCCATTTCCCTTTTAGCGTACATAATACTTCATTATTAGAATCCAGCACATTAAATTTTCCGCCTATTGAAAAAAACTTTTGTTTGAATTTTCCGACTAATTTTTCATTCTCGTCAAAAACTTCAACGGTTGAAAGGAAGATGGATATTCCTCGTTTTACACTCAACACCTTTTCTCCAGCACTGGTTTTTATTTCTACATTAAATGGAGTCATTCTCTTATAATCTGTAAACCTCAATAGTTTGGTAAAAACCCCAAGTTTTTCTTCACGACAAGTCATGATTATTTCCTGATTACCAGGGTCATGTATGTCATAATTATTTGCTGCCTTGAACATTCCAACATGTTCTTTAATAAAAAATAAGTTTCGATTTAAGATAGTGTTCATGACTATATATTTTATTATTTGTAAGGAGGTTTGAATAAAAAAACATTATTGGACGAAGGGTTGCTCCATAGGTCCAGATCCTTGGCAAAAGTCGTTTATTTTTCGTTAGATGACATTTGATGTACAGTGCTCCAAATCCTCATCACCTGTTCAATAGTGTGCTCTAAGTTTGCCAATGCCAGCATTGTTTGAGAATCACTCTTTGCCTTATCAGGAGCAGGGTGTGTTTCAATAAATAAACCATCAGCACCTGTGGCAATAGCTGACAATGCGATTGTATCAATCAAACCAGGATCGCCACCGGTAACTCCCGTGGCTTTGTTTGTTTGTTGTGTAGCGTGTGTGCAATCCATAATAACCGGAACATTAAGTTTTTTCATCCTCGCGATAGAGGTAGCATCTACAATAAGATTATTATACCCGAACGTTGTTCCTCTTTCGCAAAGCCAAACATTGCTATTGCCGGTAGCAAGGACTTTTTCCAAAGGGAAGGCCATAGCTTCAGGTGAAAGGAACTGCCCCTTCTTTATATTAACCCCACAGCCACTGTTACCTGCAGCTTCAAGCAAAGCTGTTTGCCTGCAAAGGAAAGCCGGTATTTGCAGATGGTCTACATATTGACTTACAATAGGCGGATCGCTGCTTTCATGTACATCTGTTATCGTTTCAACGCCCACCTGTTCGCCGATTTCCTTGATTATTTCAAGTGCCGCTTCATCTCCAATTCCAGTGAATGAATCTTTACTGGTTCTGTTGGCTTTTTTATAGCTGGCCTTAAAAATATACCGGATGCCCCAATGCTGGCAGAGCTCTTTAACTTCTTTAGCTATTTCAAAAGCTGTTTTTTTGTCCTCAATCGCGCAAGGGCCGCTGATTAAAATAAGTTGTTTGTTCATTGTTTTGATTTAGCACCTAAGTAACCGCTGTGGTGGCGCAGAGCGTACATTTCTTTTGTAAAGTTGATCTTTTTCATGAGTGTAATAACCAATAAGTCAGTAATAACATTCATGGTGGTTGTAGATGTAGTAGGAGTTAAGCCCAATGGGCAAATTTCATCAGTTTGTCCAGTTAAGATCGCAACGTTTGCCATTTCGGCTAAGGAGCTTTCCGGGTTTTTTGTGAGTACGATTAGTTTAATTTCAGGACACAACTTTTCTGATAATTCAACAAGCTCCAGTATTTCACGTGTTAAGCCAGAATTGGAAATGGCAAATAATACATCACGGTTTTGCAACACACCCAAATCCCCATGTTGTGCCTCTAAGGGATTCAAAAAACATGCAGATGTACCAGTTGAACACAGCATCGTCGAAAGTTGCAGGCCTATGTGACCTGCTTTGCCCACCCCTGATACAACCACTTTCCCGCTTTGTTGATGAACATTCTGGTATATCAGCTCCACTGCATTTTCAATCCCACCATTCAATGGAATGTTGTTTATCGCTTCTATTTCCCGATCAATTAAATCTTTAAGCTCTCCCATATTTGTTGTAATGTTAATCGATTTAATATATCCTCAATAAATATAATCAGGTTTTAGGACCAGACCCTGGTCCCCTCTGTGCAGTTCTTGCAAATATCAATACTGCTTCTTGAATTGAGAATAGATTTTCTAAAGTTCGTATAACTTGGGTTGGTCCACAGGCTATGAAAGGATTCATTGGCCAGACTTCCCATCTGATGGCTTGCATCTTTATCGAAACAGCATGGAACTACCCTGCCATCCCAGGTGATCACCGACGAGTGCCACAGCTTCCAGCATTCATCGCTCAGGCTGTTCTTTAAGGCATATTCACCGTTCTTTCCCTTTGCATACCTGGAGTACCTGTCGATGGTGGGGATCAGTGGGCTCCCCTCTTTATAATCATAAATCTGGGCTGTCTTGAATCGCACTTCATCTACCCCGAGCTCGTTTCCTAATTGCTCAACTTCGGCTATCTGATGTTCATTGGGTTTTACAACAAGAAATTGAAATATCACATGAGGTGTCTTGGATTTGAGCTCCTTTCTCCATTTAAGGATGTTCCTGGTACCCGCGATTACCTTCTCTAATTTGCCTCCTATCCTGTAGGACTCGTAAGATTCCTGAGTCGTTCCGTCTATCGAGATGATCAGCCTGTCCAGCCCTGATTCAACGGTCGAGCGGGCATTCTTGTCATTTAAAAAATGGGCATTGGTGGAGGTTGCCGTATAGATGCCTTTATCCGAAGCATACTTGACCAAGTCTGTGAAATG
>DTRK01000159.1 GCA_012965955.1 Flavobacteriales bacterium | reverse complement strand
AATAAGCATCAACCCTGGCAAAGTCCCGGTTCGGGAAGCCGGTAATGAGCAGTGAATCCCTTAAACGTTGCTTGTCACTAACATGAATCTCATTCCCATTTAAGTAGGCCTTGCTCCCTTTCCATGCGTAAAAGCACTCTTGCATATTGACCTCGTAAACAATACCCAGGACCACTTCATCACCATCCATCAGTGCAATGCTGATGGCGTAGCAGGGAATCGTATGTATGAAATTCGTAGTGCCATCAAGAGGATCGACAATCCAGGTGTATTGATCCCCTTTAGTAGAATCTGTATCCTCTTCAGTTATGAAACCCGCCCCTGGCAATATCCCCCTCAGCCCTTGTACCAGTCTTTGCTCAGCTTCCTTGTCAACATAAGTGACGAAATCATGCACCCCCTTTACCTCTATGGTATCACCTGTAACCTTGCCTGACTGTGCTTGTATAAATGTGCCAACGTCCTTCGCTAAATCGATTGTCTTATTTACTAAGTTTTCAACATTCATGATTCTTGTTCTAATAATACTAGCCTGATTACGAATACATATTAATACGAATGTACGAATTCAGTAGAGCAAGTATTTGAGTAACCATTCGTACATTCGTACCTATTCGTATTAGTAACGAGATATACTACCATGAGTCCCAATCTTATCAGTCAACTAGAAGACGCGCCTAAATCAAAAGTTCAATACGATGAGGCCTTTGAGCGGGAGTTAGAGAGGCTCAATCCGGCGCAAAGGGAAGCAGTTGACCACATCGACGGGCCGGTGTTGGTGGTTGCGGGGCCGGGAACCGGCAAAACGCATTTATTAGCGGCGCGTATCGGGCAGATACTGAAAACAACCGATGCACAGGCCTACAATATTCTCTGCCTGACCTACACCGACGCCGGAACGATCGCCATGCGCCAAAGCCTGTTGGACTTCATAGGCCCTGTTGCTTATAGAGTTAACATTTATACCTTCCACGCATATTGTAACGACATCATTCAGCGTTACCCGGACTATTTTGGAAACCGGGATCTGGAGCCAATCTCAGAATTGGAGACGGTAGATCTGCTCATGAGTTTGATCGACGGACTGGAAACATCCAATCCCATCAAGAGGAAAAAAGGAAAGATATATTTCGAAGTAGCACGGCTTAAGGACCTGTTCCGCAAGATGAAAGAGGAGTCCTGGACACCTGAATTTATCGAGCAGTGCATTGATGAATATCTGGCCGATCTGCCGCTTCGGGACGAGTACATCTACAAGAGAGGAAATGCCAAGCAGGGCATCGAGGTGGGAGATGTAAAGCAGGCAGCAGTGGATAAGGAAGCTGAGAAGATGAAAATGCTAAGGGCAGGGGCGCAGCTCTTCCCCACATTCATCTCCATGATGGAAGCGGCAGGTCGATATGATTATAACGACATGATACTCTGGGTACTCAACGCCTTCAGGAAGGATGAAGACTTCCTGAGGGTTCAGCAGGAAAAGTTCCACTATTTTCTCGTTGATGAATTCCAGGACACGAACGGTGCCCAAATTGATTTACTGAATTACCTCATCAATTTTTGGGATAAACCAAATGTGTTTGCCGTTGGCGATGATGACCAATCGATTTATGAATTTCAGGGGGCCAGGATGAAGAACATCATGGATTTCTATCATCGCTACGAAAGAGACATCAAGGTAATCGTGATGGAAGATAATTACCGCTCTTCTCAACACGTACTGGACGCATCTAAAACCCTAATTGATAATAACCGGGAAAGGCTCATCAACCAGATAGAAAATCTTACCAAGACGCTTCTGGCTAAGAACGATATCGTTGCCAAATCAGACATTAGGCCGGCCGTTTTATCTTACTACAACGTCAAGCACGAAGAAGCCGGTATTGTGGACAAGCTGGAAGGACTTCAGAAGCAGGGTGTTCCTCTGAACGAAATCGCTGTTATCTACAGAAACCACAAGCAAGCAGCCGAGATCATTAACCTGGTAGAGAAGAAGGGGATACCGTATAGTGTCGTGAAACGCATAGATATTTTGGAGCTACCCATGATCAACAACCTACTGACGCTGCTGACTTACCTCTCACTGGAAAGCAAGAAGCCCTTTTCTGGAGAACATCTGTTATTTGAGATCATGCATTACAGCTTTTTCAATATCGACCCCCACGACGCAGCCCGGCTCATGGTGGATTGCCGTACCGACTGGAAGCGAAAATTGCGAAATCACATGGCCGACCCTGATATTGTGAACGGATTGAAATTAACACGGCCAGACAATATTACTGCACTGGGAGGCAATCTGAATCAATGGATAAGTGATGTCTCCAATGTCACCTTCCAAATGCTGTTTGAGAAAATTATCAATCAGGGAGGACTATTGAAAGAGATCATGAATTCTCCAGAGAAAACCTGGTTGATGCAGGTATTGATTACACTCTTCGACTTCATCAAGGAAGAGAGCGCCAAGAATCCCAGGATCAAGGTAGCGTCATTCCTGGACACCATCAGCAAAATGAATATCAACGAATTAAAGCTGGGAATCAACAAGACGGTATATGAGGAAGATGGCATAAATTTTCTTACCGCTCACTCCTCCAAAGGATTGGAATTCGAGTACGTATTCCTAATTGGAGCCGACACAAAGACCTGGGAGAAGAAAAAAGGAGCTATGTTTTCCTACTCATTGCCTGATACGTTGACATTGTCCTCTCAGGAGAATATACTTGAATCTGGCAGACGCCTTTTTTATGTAGCAATGACCAGGGCCAAAGAGCACCTGGAGATTTCCTTTTCGAAGCAAAATCAAATGGGTAAAGACATTGAGAAAACGCTTTTTGTTGCCGAGGTACTGGAGAACGGAAGCTTAGAAATTGAGGACCAACACCTTTCAGGAGACCGCCTGACAGAACTATCCTTTGAATCATTGGAAGAAAGGGTCGTATCAGAAGTGCCGCTTCTTGACACAGAATATATCAATCAGATGCTCGAGAACTACTCGATGAGTGTTACCCATCTGAATAAGTACCTGAGATGCCCTGTATCTTTTTATTATGATAACATTATAAGAGTACCTCGAGCTAAGAACAAGGCAATGTCATTTGGATCTGCAGTACACGTTGCACTGAAGCACCTATTCGACAAGATGCAAGAATGTGAAGGGATATTCCCTGATGCGCAAGAATTGGTTGACAGTTTCATGAAAGACATGAACAAAAACAGGGGCTCGTTTAGTGATGCTGATTTCGAAGGACTGAAAGCGGCAGCGGAAGAGGATCTGCCTGCTTATTATGATCAGTGGGTAAAATCCTGGAACAAGACCGTACTTTGTGAATTCAGCATCAATAATGTCGAGATGGATGGCATTCCGCTCAACGGAAAACTGGATAAACTTGAGTTCAACAAGAATAATGTGAATGTGGTGGACTATAAAACAGGCAGTGTAGTGAAAGGCCTCAAAAAGCTTAGGGGTCCCGATGACAAGAATCCACTGGGGGGAGAATACTGGCGTCAGTTGTATTTTTATAAGATTCTCATGGATGAAATTCGCCCTAAACAATGGACGATGGTATCAGGAGAGATCGATTTTATTGAAAAAGACGAACGAAACAAAAAGGAGTTTGTTAAAAGGCAACTGGATGTTACTAATAGAGAAGGCATTATATTTGTGAAAGAGCAGATTCGTGAGACATATAACAAGATCATGAATCACGAGTTCACTGAAGGATGCGGTGATAAAGACTGTGGCTGGTGTAATTTTGCAGCCGTCCAGTTTCAATCAAAGGAACCCGTCCCTCATAATGAAGATTTGGAAGTGTGATTCATCTAATAACCACCTGACATGAAACTACTAACATCCACCACTTTGATCATTGCAACGATTATTTTTCCGTTAAGGGTCAACGCACAGGACCTGACACCAGATTCATTAAACGCTGTGCTGAACGTTCACGTACTCAATGAGAGGGGTACAGTGAATGCCGGGGATACAATTACGTTCACCTCGGCAATTACCGGGAAGGTATATTCCGGAGTGACCAGTGATTCGGGAAGATTTTCCATCTTGATCCCAAACGGATGTACATATGCGGCCGGATACCGTGATATGAATGGACAAATGCGGTCTTCTGATATTGAACTACCTGCTGACCAGCTCATCAGGATGAACTGGAAATTGACGTTCGAGCTTCCACGGGTATACACGCTTGATAATGTGTTCTTTGATACGGGTAAAGCAACTCTCAGACCGAAATCCTTCATTGAATTGGATGAGCTGGTTGAGGTAATGCTATTTAAGACGGAATTGGTGATCGAGATTGGAGGACACACCGACAATGTTGGAAAAGACGATTACAATATGAAATTATCTCAGGCCAGAGCTGGAACTGTGAGAAACTACCTGGTAAAAAATGGGGTCAATAAACTTCATGTGAAGGCTAAAGGCTACGGAGAATCAAAGCCTGTTGCTTATAACACAACTCCTGAAGGCCGTCAAAAGAACAGGAGAACTGAGGTGAAGATCCTGAGCAGGGGCAATTAGTTGACGATTACCTTCCCGGTCTTTAACAATCCGCTGTCACTACTTATCCGGTATAAGTAAATACCATCCGGCAAATTTTCACGAGACAATTCAAATCTGGAGGCTGGGATGCCATAAAGCCCATGCACCTTCTTTCCAATCATATTGAAAAGCTCAAGATCCACAGATTGTGAAGTCCCATCAATTGTGAAAATAGCAGTCGAGCTGAAAGGATTTGGTGTCACATCAACCACCAAACGAGACTGATCTGGATCGGCTGCTGACAATATAGTTGTACATGCGGTATTCGAAAAAGAAGAGCTGTAATCCGTAGGCGGAGCAGTAGGTACGCAGCCAGCTGGATTTGGTGCTTCTATCCTATAACAAACTGTCCCGAGAGGAGGGCTTATATCAAAATAGGATGTTAATGAACCTGACATACTGTCAATAAGTGTCATGGTAGATGAGGTTGCTCCTCTCCATATATCGTATTGTACGGGCACAAAACCTCCAGGCGCTGACCAAAACATACTCACGCTGGCCCCTGATAAGGCGACCGTCAGAAACATGGTACTGAACGCAGCGCTTTGTGCTGACTCAACACCACCTCCATCAATAGTGGTGATCTTATAAGATGAACTTCCGACATCGGGGTCAGAGGAAATATCAAAATAAACACTCAAACTACCGGTCGGCGTATTTCCAATGACGTTATACACTCCAGATCCAGACGATGTTTCCTGGTAAATATTATATGATGATGCGGGAAACGCTACCTTGTCCCAGCCTATCATATTATAGTTTGTCCCCGGATCAACAGTGGCGATGCAGATTGCAGGCGTGGTTTGGGCGACTACAACCACTGAAAACAGCATTGCGAGAAAGAGGGTGGCTTGTTTTTTCATAAACTAGTTTACTACAAGCTTACCTGAGGCAATTAAGTTGTTTCCGCGATTATCTGTAAGCTTGTAGATATATATTCCATTGGCCAGTTCAGATCGATCAAGAATAAAACCAGATGCTCTTAAATTCTCCACCACCTTGATTTGCTGCCCAACGACATCATAGATTTCCATGCGCAATGACGAACGGTCTGTTAAACCTTTAAATTCGAAATTGGTAAATATAGAAAATGGGTTGGGATATACCATTACAGAAACATCGTGTCCGCCACCTGCAGACATTGAATTACTCTGGACAATCGTATTACCAACCGTATCAGTATAGATCGGATCTTCATAGTCAAAGTATATAGCCGCAGAATTCTGGATCACCGTACCAGGTGGTAAATCAGGGTTCATTCTGATGTTAAATTGCACAAAACCATAACTATTCATGTAACTGGTCCCAGTATCAGTGAGCATCACATTGTCAAACGTTAATACCAGGACATTGGGATCGGTTATCTCAACCTTAAGGTCGTGGCTGGAAAATGGTTTGGATAACGAAGCAATATTTAGGTGCTCTGGTAAAGTATCACGAATTACCATGTTGAAAATGGTATCCGTCCCATAATTTTGAAATCCGATTTCGTAGGAGAAAGTGGAATCGCCCACTGTTATTTCACCTGTCAAAGTATCTCCTGTATGAAATACTTCCATTTTATTGAGGTTAATTTTCCACGATTTATTGGGGCCGGCCACCGTTGTCTGGACACTCTTGCTATCGTTGCCTGGACATCCATCTGTTTGGTCGCACGAGATTGTAGCAACCCAGTCCAATATGGTTCCAGGTGGAGTCGCCGGGTCAAGTGTAAAGTACATGGACATACAGTGAAAATAAGATCCTGAACTTACAATTTCCCATTCCACGAAATTACCTCCAGAAGAGATTGGTGTCAATGATGCGCTTAAAAAAGTAACGTAAGGATCAAAATCCACCCTTAATGTGCAGGTTCCAGCTCCGGTTATTTTAAAATCCATTCCGGCAAAGAAGTCGTACCCGGGAATAACACCACCATTTGGCCACAAGCTATATATCCCCGCATCAATTATCGGTGAATAGTACTGACCGAAGTCATTGCCTGTAGAATTTGGTGATCCTACAGTAAGGGTTACAGTATAATCATCCGGAGCTAAAGGGTAAGTTTGGGTATTAGTGGTTACCGGATTCCCATAGCAGTAGTAACTGATATTTCCATTTCCAGTTATCATACTCACAGAAACAGTGGAGTCTAACGCTACCGAGATGCTGTAATCCCCATTCCCATCAGTTTGAGCCATAAATCCATTATCTAAAATAATATTCGCACCCCCAACTCCGGTCTCGCCTACATCATTTATACCATCTTGATCGGTATCATCCCATACATGACCGCTGATCGTACCACATGGCACAACAGGGGGTTCAATACCAAAATCATTACCAAGGGATATTGGGTTTATGGAATCCAAGGTGACCGTATAAGTCCCAGGTGGCGCTGGAAGGGAGATTGTGCTATATAATATCATACTTCCAGAACAATAATAAACCTGGGCAGGGAGAGAAACCACCACGGTGTAGGTGGTTAAATTCGTGACACTAAACGAATAATTTCCAAATTGATTTGTGTAACTGTTGACCGAATCAGGTAAAAGCTGCACATTCAGTCCAGCTAGTCCCAATTCGTTCGTATCCTGAACACCGTTCCCATTGATGTCATCAAACACCAACCCGCTTATACCCCCGCAAGAATCTACCAGATAAATACTATCAGAATAGACGCACAAATTAGAATCAGTCACTGTCACAATATAACTTCCGGGGCATTTTCCTGAAATGGAGCTGGTGCTTTCTCCACTACTCCAGGAATAGGTATATGGCAATATACCTCCTGTTATGTTTGCTTGCGCTGACCCATCACAGGTTCCGCAAGTGGGATCAGTTTTGTTGGAAGAGCCAGTAAATGTTCCGCATCCCGGTGAAACAATTATGGAATCACAAATAGTAGTTAGGCAGCCATTACTATCTGTTACACTAATGCAGTAACTGCCCGCGCAAAGATTAGCTAGGCTGGGTGTTTGTGCTCCATTGCTCCATAAATAAGCATAAGGTGCTACGCCACCAACCACACTCACAGTCAGTGACCCGTCACAGCAGCCATTGCAACTTTCATCCGTTGCCGAAACAACCGTTACAACTAAAGCTGCAGGTTCATTAATAACCCCAGAACCTGTTCCCGGCCCTGTCACCGTGTCAGCATCAAATACTGTCACGGTGTAAGTGCCGGCACACAATCCTGTAGCAGTTGTTGTGGATTGCGCTGCAGGGTCGTCCCAAACGTAGGTATATGGCGCTGTTCCTCCCGTCACCGTCGCTGTGGCTGTTCCATCACACGTACTATTGCAACTAACATCGGTTGTTGTTACAGTTACGCTCGGTTGACTCTTCAATAGATTTGCGAACAGCAATCCAATAATTAAAAGAACAAGTTTTGGGGTGGCTAGTGATTTCATAGTAGTCTTAGTTTTATGCATGGCAGTTGATTACGAAAAAGACGGATGCATCAATGGATAAGTTGCCTACTGGATCCATCAAATCCTTCGTCGTCTATCCTTTTTCTCACTTTGCTCTTTTTTGGCCTTGATGCGCCGTGCCTTACTTGCCTTGCTCGGTTTCGTAGGAATCCGCCTTTTCTTTCTTTTGAAGCACTCTTCAAGCAAAGCGTAAAATCGCTCCAATGCACCCTGCTTGTTTTGGATCTGGGATCGAGAAGTTGCTTCTGCGATTCTTAATACTCCCCCCTTAGATATTCGTGTGGACAGCTTACTGTGAACCTTCTTCTTCTCGCTCTCCGACAAGATTTCTGAATTGTCAATATGAAAAGACAATTCAACACGTGTCTCCACCTTGTTTACGTGTTGTCCCCCTGGACCACCGGCCCGTGATGTCGTAAATCTCACCTCTTTCTCTAACCCCCAATCCTGAATCCTCATTATTCCTATATTTATATCCTAAAGATAAAGAATATTGACCGACCAAATCGAAATAACGCTTCCGCCTTATTCCCGGGGATTTCACCTGATAACGAATGAGATAGTATCTCAGCTGGATGCGTTGCCTGAAACTGGTATTCTGCACGTATTTATCAAACATACTTCAGCTGGTTTGGCCATTAATGAAAACGCCGACCCTTCAGTACTGCACGATTTTAACAGCACGTTCGACCGGCTGGTAAAAGAAAATGAACCGTGGTACACACATACAATGGAAGGGAGTGATGATATGCCAGCACATATAAAATCCGTACTAACTGATTCGTCCGTTAGTATTCCCATCACAGGCCACCAGCTCAATCTTGGGACCTGGCAAGGAATTTATTTATGTGAATTTCGAAATCACGGGGGAAGCAGGAAGATTGTTGTGACGATAACTTCGTAAAACTCAAATAACAAATAACAATTTTCAAACCCGGGGTTAATTCACAGTAGTTGGAGATTTGAAATTTACCGCTATCCTACATCGGATCTACATCAATGATGATCCGAACAGATCGCAAATCTTTATTAATCCTAAAGTTATCGATCTCCTCCTTCAAAATTGCCTTCACCTTTACTATAGATGACTTGACCTCTATCTTAATGAGGGCCACTTTTTGATACAAATTCCTGACGCGTGAAACAGACGGATACTCCGGGCCAAGAACGCACTTGCCGAGTTGGGCGCGCAATCCACTTATAAATAACACAGCAGCACCATCCAGGGTTTGCCTGTCCTTATGCTTCATAGTGATACTGATAAGTTTGGTAAATGGAGGATAATCAAACTTCCGCCGATGCTCCAGCTCCTGTACGTACTGGGTTGCGAAATCCGTTTTCAGCACATTTTGAACCACATGATGGTCGGGCTTGTAGGTCTGAAGAACGACAGTGCCTTGCTTGTATTTCCTGCCGGCCCTTCCTCCCACCTGGGCCATTAGCTGAAAGCTCCGCTCATAAGATCTAAAATCCGGATAACCAAGCATGGAATCCGCATTCAAAATTCCAACGAGGCTCACGTGGTCAAAGTCAAGGCCCTTGGCAACCATTTGGGTACCTATCAGAATGTCAACTGTCCTCGATTCAAAATCGGAAATAATCTGTTGATAGGCATTTTTGGCCCTGGTAGTGTCCAGGTCCATTCGTGCTACCTTCGCCTGGGGAAAGAAGTGGGCGAGGTCTTCCTCCACTTTCTCCGTTCCGAAACCTTTGGTCTGCACATTGGTATCGCCACAGGCCCCACAACGCGTTGCCAAATCTGCAGAAAAACCACAGTAATGACAGCGCAAATGGTTTGAAGCTTTATGGTACGTCAGTGTTACATCGCAATTTTTGCATTCCGGGATCCATCCACACATATAACACTCAAGAAAAGGCGAGAATCCCCTCCTGTTTTGAAACAGAATAATTTGCTCTTTGCGTTCCAGTGCCTTTCGCATGAGCTCAACTAAAGTGCTGGAGAAATGGGAGTGCATCTCCTTTTTCCTGATGGCTTCTCCCAAATCAACGATCTTGATTTCTGGCAGGACCATATCCCCGTACCGCTCAAAAAGCTCCACTAATTCGTATTTTTCATTTTGAGCGTTGTTATAGGTTTCCATGGACGGAGTTGCCGTACCCAACAGGGTCTTGGCCCCGTGCAATCCCGCCAGATAGATTGCCGAATCTCTGCCATGGTAGCGAGGAGCGGGTTCATATTGTTTGTAAGAGTTCTCATGTTCTTCGTCCACGATGACCAATCCCAGATCACTAAAGGGAAGAAACAATGCGGACCGGGCACCCAGAATTACATCATACTGAAGTTTACCACCCTCATTTACAGCATTCCAGATCTCCACTCTTTCGTTATCACTGTACCTGGAATGGTAAACCCCTATTCTACCACCGAAGTGCACCTTTAGGCGGTTGATAATTTGCGAGGTCAGTGCAATCTCTGGCAGCAAATAAAGCACCTGTTTGCCTGATTCCAACGCCTCCTCTATCAAATGGATATAAATCTCAGTCTTCCCGCTTGAGGTAACCCCGTGAAGCAATGTCACCTCTTTCTTATTGAAGGCATTCTTGATTTCCTTAATGGCTCCCTTCTGGGGTTCATTGAAACCAATTGCATGCTTTCCATTGCCATTACTGGCAAATACAGCCTCCACCCTGCTTACCTCCTGCTCGTAGGTTTGAAAGACTTCCTTCTTTACCAACTCTGCAAATCCGGAAACGCCGCTTACCTTTTCCATCAGCTCCTTCTTCAGGACTTCTTTTTGCTCTCCATAACGATCAGACAAATGGACATGTGCCATCAGGAGCTCCAACTGTTTGGGCGCTCTTGCCAACTTCTTAAAGACCTCCTCAAGCTCCTTCTCTTTTTCCAACAAAGCAGCCAACCGCACATAAGTCTCGGTTCGCGGCTT
>DTRK01000158.1:2075-10879 GCA_012965955.1 Flavobacteriales bacterium | reverse complement strand
TAAGGGGGTGATGGCCAAATCACAGTGCGCGGCACCCTTTAGTACTCAATCACCTGTTGCTCAATTCCCTCGGGAATGTCTCGGTAGGAATAATCCTGAGATCTCAGTTGTGGTTCAAATCCGGCTTCGCGAACGGCCTCTTGAATTCCTTCAGAGGTGAAACGGTGCGGAGCACCTGCAGCCGACACAACATTTTCTTCTATCATAATGGATCCGAAATCATTGGCTCCACCGTGTAAGCACAGCTGCGCCACTTTCGATCCCATCGTCAGCCATGAAGCCTGGAAGTTGATAATATTAGGTAGCATGATCCGACAAATTGCCATCATGCGGATGTATTCTTCATCCGTGACCTCATTTGAAATACCTTTAATGTTTTTTAAGATCGTGTCCTCATCCTGAAAGGTCCAGGGAATAAAGGCCAGGAATCCATTGGCGTCTTTTGGTTTTTCGGCCTGAACTTGTCTTAGAAGCACCAGATGCTCAAAGCGCTCCTCAAGTGTTTCTATATGTCCGAACATCATAGTCGCTGAAGAGCTTATGTTCAATTGATGTGCGGCCCGCATAACGTCTAGCCACTCTCCACCTGTGCATTTTCCTTTCGAAATCATCCGCCTCACCCGATCATTGAGAATTTCTGCCCCAGCACCTGGTAATGAGTCAAGTCCAGCTTCCTTCAGCACAGACAAGACTTCTGTATGCGACTTGCCTTCCAATTTGCTAATGTGTGCGATCTCCGGCGGGCCCAATGCATTTAGCTTGAGCTCTGGATATAGCTCCTTCAACTCCCTGAACAACCCCGCATAAAATTTCAGGCCTAGTTTGGGATGGTGCCCTCCTTGCAATAACAATTGGTCGCCGCCGTAGCGATACAGCTCTTCAATTTTCTTTTTGTACTCCTCTATAGAAGTGATGTAAGCCGTTCCATCCTGGTGGTCCACCTCAAAGGTGTTTTCCAAATGGTTTTTACTGGGTGGGACAAAGAAGTTGCAGAATTTGCAATTCGCCAGGCACACATTGGTTGTATTGGCATTGCGATCTATCTGCCAGGTGACCTTCCCATCCGGCTTTTGCACCTTGCGGCATTCATTGGCTACAAAGGTCAACTCGGCAGTAGGAGCGGTCTCAAATAGAAATTGCCCCTCCTCTGCTGCGAGAAATTCAAAATTCAAACCCTTCTTTAATAATACCTCAACCTTCACTGTCTTTATCAGATAAATTTCTAAATTAGCAATCCGCCAAAATGCTCGCCTGCCTCCTGATAACTGTCAGGACAGTGAGGCAGGGCAAATCAGGATGCAAATCTAATCATATTATGAACACAAAGATATCAAGGATCAGTTCTGTTCCTGAAGGAGAATCGCTCATACTCTTAGGCAATAAAAACAGCGCATGGAGGGGATATGGGCTCACCGGGAAAGAAGTGGAGTACATAAAGAAGAGTCTCAGAAAAGCGAAAACGGAATCGCTTATGATTGATCAATTGGGGAGAAAGATTTGGGTACAGGTTATACCAGATAAAAAGACGGTGGACCTGAAACATGAAGCGGTTCGGAGGGCTGGAGCAGGATTAGCGGCGGAGGTCAATCAAAGTAAGGCAGCAAAGGTGACCGTTGTTGATGTTGCCAGTAATGGAGGCGCAACACTCGCTATGGCCGAGGGACTTGTCCTCGCCAACTACAAGTTTGTTAAGTATTATACTGACACCAAGACTGCGCCTGTCCTGAAACACGTCAAGGTATTCTCTAAAAAACTGCCAGCTAGTGACATACCACAGCTCTCCTGTGTGCTGGAAGGAACAGCCAAGGCCCGCACTCTTGTAAATGAACCATTATCGTTTTTGACCGCGGTTCAGCTTTCAAAAGAGATTAGGTCCTTTGCGAAAGAGGCAGGGTTTAAAGTGGAGGTGCTTACAAAAAGTAAGATTGAGTCACTGAAAATGGGTGGACTGCTGGGAGTTAATAAAGGAAGTCTGGATCCACCTACATTCAGCATTATGGAGTGGAAGCCCAAGAAAGCAAGGAATAAGAAGCCATATGTGCTAGTGGGCAAAGGAGTTGTCTTCGATACCGGGGGCTTAAGCCTTAAGCCAACACCCAACTCCATGGACATGATGAAGTGTGATATGGGGGGAGCAGCAGCAGTAGCGGGTACCTTATATGCAGTAGCAAAGGCGAAGCTTCCCGTTCACGTAATAGGCCTGGTTCCAGCAACTGACAACCGTCCCTCTGGTAATGCATATGTTCCGGGAGATGTGCTTACCATGTACGATGGTACTACGGTGGAGGTGCTGAATACCGATGCTGAAGGCAGATTGATTTTGGCGGATGCGTTGACTTACGCAAAAAAATACAAGCCTGAACTGGTGATTGATTTAGCCACACTTACCGGAGCAGCCGTGGCAGCAATTGGGCATTATGGCATTGTATCCATGCAGGAAGATGCGGAGAAAGAGAACGGGCTTTTGAAAAAAAGCGGAAATGCAGTACACGAAAGATTGGCTGAAATGCCATTCTGGTCGGAATATGATGACTTGATTAAGTCATCAGTCGCGGACATCAAAAATTTAGGTGGGCCCACCGCGGGAGCGATCACTGCAGGGAAGTTCCTGCACCACTTCACGGAATATCCATGGATACATTTGGATATTGCAGGTCCTGCATTTTTAACGGCTCCTGATGGATATCGGACGATAGGAGGAACTGGTGTGGGGGTCAGGCTCCTCTTTGATTTCTTTAAACAGAAATAGATTTAATCCTTTCGCAGATCGTACCGTGACAAAAATAAGAGCAGGAATCACAGCTGGAGATATCAACGGAGTTGGCATCGAGTTAATCTTAAGAGCGTTTAGCGAACGGTCCCTTTTGGATCTTTGCACTCCTATTGTTGAGCAACGTACCATTGAGTATGATCAGTGAAGAGGCCGGGGCTAAAGAGGGGGTGCTCAATGTGTTCTCGATGTGGAATGATCCGGTGTCCTTCAACTTGGGAAAGAATAGTCCATCAGGGGGCAAATACGCATTAGAATCTCTTCAAAGAGCCAGTAAGGCAATAGAAGAAGGGTCAATTGATTTGATGATCACAGCCCCTTTGAATAAAAACAATATTGAGTATAGGGGCTTTAACGGTCATACAGGCTTTCTCGCGGAGAGGTTCGGCAAGGAGGCAATTATGATTATGGTCAGCGAAGAAATTAAAGTGGCTTTGGTAACTGGCCATATTCCCATCTCTGAGGTTTCACAGAGTTTAACTGCTGACCTGGTTCTTGGGAAGATAAAGGCTTTACATCAAAGCCTGATCGGTGACTTCGGAATTGAGGATCCTTCTATTGCTGTGTTGGGACTGAACCCTCATGCCGGTGACGAAGGGTTAATTGGTAAAGAGGACATTGAAATAATAGCCCCTGCAGTATCCCACGCCAGGGAGCAGGAGATTAGTGCCAGCGGCCCGATAAGCGCAGATGGATTTTTTGGATCCAAATCCTATAAGCACTATGACGGTATTTTAGCCATGTATCACGATCAGGGCCTTCTTCCCTTTAAATCCATATCATTCGACACCGGTGTTAATTTCACAGCTGGCCTTTCGATAGTCCGAACATCTCCAGGGCACGGCGTAGCATATGACCTGGCAGGGCAGGGCAGAGCATCTACAACTTCCTTTGAGGAGTCCGTGAGATTGGCTTGTGACATCTATAGGCGGCGTTTTAATCTGGCAGAGGAGCAATATTTCATCGATGACGTGGAAGCGTAGTTCTTACATCTTAACAAGGCCCGCCTGAATGAGGCCTGTAAGGCAGGCAGCGATTTTACATCTTATTTCCCTACATTTGCTATCGTAAAAGGACCTGCATCATGGGCGATAAATACACAATTAAACTTTCCGGACTGTCATTGGATACACACCAATTTGAGTTCGCCGTAGCGGATGATTTCTTTGATTCGATAGAATTCGGAGAGATAAGGAAAGGCAATCTGTCAGTGAAGATCGACATGATCAAGGAGGAGAGTATGCTGGTATTAGACTTTGAGATATCGGGCACAGTAAATATCATGTGCGATCGATGCTCTGAGCTGTACGATCAGGATATTAAGGGGCAGAACCAGCTAATTGTAAAATTTGGTGAAGTGGCTCAAAAAAACACGGATGATGTCTTAGTGCTTCCTCGGGGCGAGAGCGAAATGTCTATCACATTGTATATATATGAATTTATCCACCTCCTCTTACCGCAAAAAAGGGTACATCCTGATGGCGACTGCAATCAGGAAGTTGTAGACAGACTCAACGAACTTAACACTACCAGTAAATTTAAGGGCGGTGACCCGAGGTGGAATGCCTTGAAGGAAGTACTATAGCAGCAACCCCCTGTTCCTTTCTTTCAAAAAGCAAGAATTTGGATATTAATGCCTAATTTCGTACCCGCCTTTCAAAAAGGGGTTGCCGCAAGGGCACCGAAAGAGAAAGGAAAAGCATTAATAAATACAATTTTCGATGGCACATCCGAAACGAAAAATATCGAAATCCAGAAGGGATAAGAGAAGGACACATTACAATGCTACTGCTCCGACGCTGGCAAATTGCTCCAATTGCAATTCTCCCGTGAAGTACCACAGGGTCTGTCCGGAATGCGGTTACTATAGAGGTAAGCCAGCAGTTGAGAAATCTGTCTCGATTTAAGCGCTCCATTTTTACAGCTTCTTTATATGAAGATTGGTCTTGATATTATGGGCGGGGATTTCGCTCCCGACACTACTGTTGCTGGTGCGATTTTAGCTCAAAAGGTACTTTCTTCGGATGTTCACCTTGTTTTAATAGGCAAGGAGGACGAAATCAATGCGCGTCTTGAAGGGTGCGATAGCTCCCTCTTTGAAATCATCCATGCTGATGAGGTGGTTGAAATGGGCGATTCTCCGACAAAAGCACTTTCACAGAAACGCAATTCAGGAATTTCTATCGGATTTAACATGCTAAGGGAGGGCGAGTTGAATGGATTTACCGGCACAGGAAATTCTGGAGCCATGCTAGTCGGAGCTATGCGGGGCGTCGGAGCGATCCCCGGTATATATCGCCCTTGCGTAGTAACACCAGTACCTAAGATGAACGGAAGTGTGACTATCTTGCTTGATGTTGGGATAAATGCAGATTGCAAACCTGATGTACTGTACCAATTTGCTATTTTGGGTTCACTATATGCCGAGTGCGTTTACAATATTTCTAATCCTAAAGTTGGCTTGCTCAATATAGGGGGAGAAGAGAGCAAAGGTAATTTGTTGACACAGTCAACTCACGGTATGATGAAAGGCACTAAGGACTTTAACTTTATTGGCAACGTTGAAGGCCGGGATCTTTTTAGTGAGGATGTGGATGTCATTGTATGTGATGGCTTTACGGGAAATGTAGTAATAAAGGAAATTGAAGCTTTTTATGATATTATCACGAAGAGAGGGATATCAGATGAGTATTTGGATCAATTTAATTACGAGAATTATGGGGGTACGCCTTTTCTGGGCATCAATGCGCCCGTAGTGATAGGCCATGGTGCTTCAAATGACATTGCAGTAAAAAATATGATTCTGCTCACGAAAGAGATTATCGAATCTCAAATTTCAGATCGAATAAAAGAAGCTTTTAGATAATGACAGGCATACGATCAGCAATTACAGCGGTGCATGGATACGTTCCCGACTACGTGTTGACCAATGATGAGTTGGCTACCATGGTTGACACCAATGATGAATGGATACAATCTAGGACTGGTGTAAAAGAGCGGAGGATATTAAAAGGTGACGGTCAAGGATCTTCAGTATTGGGTGCTGAGGCAGTTAAGGGCCTCTGTGAAAAACGGGGTATTGACCCTGGTGAGATCGATATGCTGATCTGTGCCACTGCTACACCTGATATGCTGTTCCCTGCTACCGCCAACCTCATCACAGATAAAGTGGGCGCTGTGAATGCCTTTGGCTACGATGTTATGGCTGCTTGTTCTGGATTTCTATTCGCACTGACTACCGGTTCAAAATTTGTAGAATCTGGCTCGCATAAGAAAGTAGTAATAGTAGGGGCTGATAAGATGTCTTCCATTGTAGATTATACAGATAGAACTACCTGTATCTTATTTGGTGACGGGGCCGGAGCAGTGTTACTGGAGCCCAGTGATGATGAAAATGGAATAATTGATTCGGTACTGCGTAGTGATGGGTCAGGAAGCGAATTCCTGTATCTTAAAGCCGGTGGGTCAGCATATCCGGCCAGCCATGAAACAGTAGACAATAGGCAGCATTATATTCACCAGGAGGGCCAAACGGTTTTCAAATTTGCTGTTAAGAAGATGGCGGAAGTGTCAGTTGAGGTGATGGAAAGAAATGACCTGAAGGGATCCGACATCGCTTGGTTGGTGCCTCATCAGGCGAACAGGCGAATTATTGATGCTACTGCCAATATGATGGACCTCGACCACTCTAAGGTGATGCTCAATATTCACAAATACGGCAATACGACTTCAGGCACTTTACCACTTTGTCTTTGGGATTGGGAGGATAAGCTAAAGAAAGGCGACAACCTGATACTCGCCGCTTTTGGAGGTGGTTTTACCTGGGGAGCCACATATGTGAAGTGGGCCTATAACGCGTAATACCAGAATTTTTTACTTTTGCCTCGTCCACCGAGGCAGGCGTAGGTGGAAGCTGTTTGGCAAAAGAACTAATGTGATTTAGAGAATACAGTTTATGAAGCTATCTGAAATACAAGAACTCATTCGATTTGTAGCTAAATCTGGAGTTACAGAAATAGAGCTGGAATTGAAGGATTTCAAGATCAACATCAAAACTCCTGCTCGTAAGAGAAGGGGCGGATTGGTTGAAACTTCCGACATGATTGCGGATAACTCTACGACGCCCCCTTCAGTTGCACCTGCCCAATTGGTGGTTGCATCAGCGCCGGTGGCAGTGCCAACACCCACTCCCGCTTCAACTCCTTCAAGCGCAGCTCCTGATTCGACTGCTGAGGCTTCAGATGCTGGGGAAGTTGATGAGTCGAAATATGTGACCATCAAGTCACCGATGATAGGAACATTCTACAGGGCTCCAGCACCTGATAAATCACCATTCCTTAATGTCGGTGATATTTTTAACGAGGGTGATATTATTTGCATCGTAGAGGCTATGAAGCTATTCAATGAAATCGAAGCTGAAGTATCGGGTAAGATTGTGAAGGTTTTAGTTGACGATGCTTCTCCGGTTGAGTACGACCAGCCTATCTTTTTAGTAGAGCCTCATTAAGGGGTTTTCTACATCCGTCTACCATCTATAGTACATGTTTAAAAAGATACTAATAGCCAACAGAGGAGAGATTGCATTGCGGATTATAAGAACCTGCAAGGAGATGGGCGTTGCGACCGTTGCTGTGTACTCAACTGCTGATGAAGACTCATTACCAGTGAAGTTTGCGGAGGAGGCTGTTTGCATTGGGCCAGCACCTAGCAATCAATCGTATCTAAGTATTCCAAACATTATTGCAGCTGCTGAAATTACCAACTCTGACGCCATTCACCCCGGGTATGGATTTCTTGCAGAGAATGCCAAATTCTCTAAGATTTGTGAGGAGCATAAGATCAAATTCATAGGCGCCTCGGCCAAAATGATTGATTCAATGGGTGATAAGGCCAATGCAATCAAAATGATGCACAAGGCCGGTGTCCCAACCATCCCAGGGTCAAACGGACTGGTGAAAGACATGAAAACCATGAAGGAAATTGCGAATAAGATCAAATATCCAGTCATGGTCAAAGCTTCTGCTGGTGGCGGTGGAAAGGGTATGAGAGTGGTGCTAAGTGAGGAGGAAATGGAGGAGGCAGTGGAGAAAGCCAAAGCTGAAGCAATGGCATCATTTGGCAATGATGATATGTACGTTGAGAAATTTGTTGAAGACCCACGGCACATAGAAATACAAATTGCAGGAGATCAATATGGAAGAGTATCGCACCTTTCAGAGCGGGATTGCTCGATTCAAAGAAGACACCAGAAATTGGTGGAGGAAGTCCCATCCCCATTTATGACTCCAAAGCTCCGCGAAAGAATGGGTAAAGCAGCTATAAAAGCCGCGAAGGCGGTTAGGTATGAAGGTGTAGGAACAGTAGAGTTCCTGGTTGATAAGAAAGGGGCCTTTTATTTCATGGAGATGAATACCAGGATTCAGGTTGAACATCCTATTACTGAAGAGGTGACTAACTATGATCTGGTAAAAGAACAAATCAAGATTGCTGCAGGTGAAAAAATTTCAGGTAAGAATTTATTACCAATAGGACACGCTATAGAATGTAGAATCAATGCGGAAGATCCTTATAATGATTTTCGACCATGCCCGGGGCAGATTACTAATTTCCACAAACCGGGTGGACATGGTGTTCGGGTTGATACCCACGTCTATTCGGGCTATTCCATTCCGCCTCATTACGATTCACTGATTGCCAAGTTAATATGTGTAGCCCAAACACGGGAAGAGGCAATTGCTAAAATGGTAAGAGCGCTGGAGGAGTTTATCCTGGAAGGTGTTAAAACAACAAAACCATTTCATGAATACCTCATGAAGAGTGAGGCCTTCGCTACGGGGAAGTATACTACAAAGTTCCTGGATGATTTTGATCTTAGTGAAGCCGAACAGGAAGCACAACAGTAATTTCCGGTGAAGGATTACGTTAAATATACAGGCATCGGTTTACAGATGTTTGTGATTATCCTGCTTGGCAGCTGGGGTGGAAAAGAACTCAACGATTATCTCGGTTACAAACAGCCTGTAATTACAGCCGC
>DTRK01000158.1:0-2025 GCA_012965955.1 Flavobacteriales bacterium | reverse complement strand
TTGAAGGGAGACATAGCACAGTTTTTAATAAGGATAGTGTTGTATTCCTTCGTACTTGCCAGCCTTATTTATGCGGCTATTCACTTTGAATTCCTGCACTTCAGTATTCATGCTGCCCTATCTATTCAATCTTTTGTACTGCTTGTTACGGTTGCTGTACATGTGTTTTTAATGCGGTCTGCTACTGCAGAAATCCGTGTGCAGAAGTTTATGTTCAATTTCTTGCTTTCCACTACTTTGAAAATATTTATTTATAGCGGGGCATTTGGAATTCTTGTATATCTGGGTGGCGATATTTTTGGCGAGCAATACACAAACCTCACATTGTTTTTAATGCTGTTCGGATTTTATCTATTCTACACCGTTTTTGAAGTCGCTTCAATCATGAAATTCCTTCGCAAAATAGGCTGAGCAAAACGGATTGAATTCCACTGCACTTTGTTATAAAAATTAGCTCCAGTATTTGTTTTTAATGCGTAGATAATTATCTACTTTTGCACCCGCCTACCAGCAGGCAGGCTCGAAAACTCAGAGGTATTTACATGAGACGTGGAAGCACAGGTATGAATCGCAAAATCGCCAAGATTTTATTACTCGTTTTTGTCTTGTTACAAGGCACGTTTTCGTTTGCGGACAATCAAGAGCCTTCCCACAGCAATAATGAAGCTGATCACCCTACAGAACATGAGGAGTGGACTGCCGGGAGCATGATCATGCACCACATCATGGATGCGCATGAATGGCATGTTTGGGATGACTGGGAGCTCTGGGGTATGAGTGTAAGCGCCTGGTCCATACCATTACCGATAATTTTATACGATGAAGACCGTGGATTGACCATGTTTAGTTCATCTGAATTTCAACATGGTACAAAGGCCTTTAAGGAGTATGCAATAGCAGATGAACATATATATGCGGTAGGGCCAAATGGGGAAAAAGATGAGGCCGCGACAGCTATGATCTGGGATCTTTCATTGACTAAGAATGCCGTAGCGCTCTTGTTTAGCGTGGGGTTGATGCTGCTTATTTTCCTTTCAGTTGCCCGTAGGTATAAAAAGCACCCGGATGAGGCACCAAAAGGCTTACAGGCACTAATGGAGCCGATTATTCTGTTTGTCAGAGACGATGTCGCAAAAATGGCTATCAAGCACAACTATGAACGGTACATGCCTTACCTTCTAACGATCTTCTTCTTTATCTGGATCAACAACATAATGGGCTTGATTCCCTTCTTTCCAGGAGGTGCTAATGTAACTGGCAATGTTGCGGTTCCCATGGTAATGGCCTTGTTCACCTTCATTATCACTTTGGCAATCGGAAACAAACACTATTGGCAGCATATACTATGGATGCCAGGAGTACCTGTGGCAATTAAGCCGCTGATGATGGTTATTGAATTGGCGGGCGTGTTTATAAAGCCCATTGTACTGGTCATACGACTGTTTGCCAATATCACTGCGGGCCATATTGTGATACTCGTGTTTATTAGCCTGATATTC
The DNA here is from genome assembly GCA_012965955.1 of Flavobacteriales bacterium. Lineage (GTDB taxonomy): Bacteria > Bacteroidota > Bacteroidia > NORP154 > NORP154. The sequence goes on along the minus strand of DTRK01000158.1, from coordinate 526 downwards.
ATTTTCGGAGAACACGGAACATCAACCACAGGGGGATTGATTGCTGCAATTCCAGCAATCGCCTTTGCCATCTTTTTGAACATATTGGAAATATTGGTTGGAGCGATCCAGGCATACGTATTTACATTATTATCGGCAGTTTACTTTGGTATGGCCACCGATGATGGACATTAATTGCAATTAAATTAACCTTGTTTGTAAATAAAACAGACATCAAATTTTAAATCATGATTACATTAGGAATATTACTTCAGACTGCGATGACGACTGGTCTTGGAGTAGCTAAAGCAGGTGCAGTTATAGGAGCTGGATTAGCAGCAGTAGGGGCAGGAGTTGGAATTGGTAGAATTGGTGGTTCGGCTCTTGAGTCAATTGCTCGTCAGCCGGAAGCCAAAGGAGATATTGTAGGTAATATGATCCTTGCAGCTGCACTTATTGAAGGTGTTGCGCTTGGAGCTGTAGCACTTGGGTTTATCGTTGGGCTGGGATAGTTCTTCGGTATCGATTTGCCGCGCAAGTGGTGAGG
>DTRK01000157.1 GCA_012965955.1 Flavobacteriales bacterium | reverse complement strand
CTAATCCTTCAGCCTCCTTGTCACTGAACAAGGTTGTGTTCACGTCAGCTTCAATCAAATAACAAAACCCATACTCCTCAGGTACATAATACCCTCCCCCTTTTCTAAACACTGTCAGTCTAATTCTACCATTGTCAGAACATGCATTCTGTTCACAAAGGGTGAGTATCTGCTCTTTCCAAAAGTCCGAGTCATGAGCAGGTCCGTCGCTCATTTTAAGCACCTGAAGTCCTTTCTCAAGACGGGCAATATGCCTCTCTATCATAACCACTTCTCCTTCGATAACGCGCATGGATTCGAACAATCCGTCGCCGTAGCGAAATGACCTGTTTTCTATGTTGAGCAGCGGTTCTGCTGCATTTAATATTTTACCGTCGTAGTTAACTAATGCCATTGACAAATCGAAAAAACTGCATCTTGTGCAAGCGTGTATCCCACCTATCCTTATTTACGTTGAGGTGACGTTCCATGTTCAGGTCTGCATGCACGCAATCGCTGACAGTACCCTGGGTAAATCTTCCTGAAATTATCAAACTGCAGGTTATGGGGCCAGCAGCATCCGTACGTCCTTGAAACGCATTGCTCATGGTCAGATGTTCTTTAGATGTTGATACGCTGAGTGGAAAGAAATATGCGAATAAAGTTAGATAATTTGCGCCAGGAAAATCATATTAGGCAATCATCGGTACTACCTCCATCAATGTACTGTTGGATTCGATGAGTATTCCAGTGAGGCCTGCAGTACCACCTGCTATTATGTCGCGTTCCCTGTCACCAATCAGGTAGGAAGCCTTAGGATCTATATTGAATCTGGCTATTGCCTTTTCCACCATAATACTCTGGGGCTTCCTGCAAAGACACTCAGATAAATCTGGATGGTGCGGACAATAGTATACCGCCGCTAAGGGTATGTTATCCTTCAACAGGGTAGCTGTCATAAAATCGTGCAGGCCTTGAACGGCGCTATGATCATAAACCTCTTTTGCAATACCACTTTGATTGGTGATCACGATCAATAAATAACCCTTCTCAACTATTATTTTCAGGGATTCAATAACGCCATCATTGATTTGAAAATCAGCCTTGTCATAGGTATAGTCTCCATGCTCAAAATTGATAACACCGTCACGGTCAAGGAAAACTGCTTTATTCATAACAAATAGTTTATTCAGGAGATCAATAATACCAAATTATTCTGTTACATAAACTCGGTCAATTATTCATAAATCGTATTGTTCGTCGAAGTTTATCTCTGTTTTGTCGAAATATCGATAATTTTGGTAACCCACGGCCCCTTACAGCGTCCTTTCTAAGTAACTAAATTAGTTTTTACCCGTAAATAGAGCGATTTATACATATTTAATATATATCCCTAAGTAGTAATTGGGCATTGATTCAACCTATTAACCGGCAATATTTTTGACTAATAATTGCTAAATTAGTAGTTAGTCTGCATCTGGTATTGCTGGACAACGAAAAGAACGGTGCTAAATAAAATGAACTTCTTTGTGATATGCCGAGAAGGTATCTGTCAAATTTTGACAGCGGGTAAGGTATGTTCCATTCTCATCCTATTTATCCTGACCCCACTATTCTCACTGAGTCAGACAACAATTACATCGCTGACAACTGGTGACTGGGACCAAACAACTACCTGGGTTGGTGGTGTCATCCCTGTAAACACCGACAACGCGATAATTGCATCTGGCCATAGTGTGAAGCTACAGGCAAGTGAGAGGATCAATGATCTGACCATTGAATCAGGTGCAACACTTCTCGATAGAAATGACCGTTGATGGAAATTTCACGTTGAACGGGATCTATGACGGCAGAAAGCCCCTAATGCTGAATGGGGTGGGCACATGGATTGATGGGTTTGGGACCAAGACCAATATGGGTAATGTGACCATTAGTGCTGGCGATAAAACAATTCAGGCTACTGCCGACCTAAATTTCTCAAATGGGAGATTCAATATAGATAACGGCCTTTCTGTGACTAACAACGGAACCGTTACCATCAAGAAAAATGTAGTTGGTGGGGATGCAACCTCAACCTGGACCAATGCAGCAAATTCCACCCTTAAAGTTCAGAGGAACCTGCTTAGAACAGGGGTGCTAAATGCAAGTGCTGCAGGGAATACGATTACATACTGGAGGAATAACAATCAGGATATTAAAGTGCCCTCTGGAGGAAATTACTATAACCTGGAGTTGGCTGGGAGCGGCACTAAGACCCTGCAAGGAGCGACAAACATACTTGGCAACCTTACTATCTGGAGCACTCTTGACGTGGATGGAAGCAACGATTACACATTATCTGTAAGCGGAAACTGGACGAACACCGGGACCTTCAGCAGCCGAAGAGGCGTAGTTATATTCAACGGTTCGGGAAACCAAACTATTACCAGTACAGGTGGTGAAACGTTCTATGACCTCACTATTGACAAGGGCGGAGGGAACCTCGTAGTAGGTCAGAATGATATTGTCAGCAACCTTCTTTCCATGCCGGTCACTAACGCTGGCAACGTAGATGCTACTTCTGGTTTACTGACGCTTGGCACAGATTGCAATAATGAAGGTTCTCTTACGCACAATTCCGGCTCAATACTGGGTCAATTTCAGCGTTGGGTAAATACCACTGCACCTGGTAATTTTGAATTTCCGGTAGGAACAAGTTCCGATGTTCGCCCAGCAATTGTGACAATCAACACATTGGGTGTATGTGGTACGATAATAGCCGAGTATGTTGAATCCACACCGGGAAACAATGGTCTGCCAATCCAGGACGGTTTAGCGCTACCTGACAGTGTAAGGAACACCTATGTTGAAGGGTATTGGACGTTGGCAGATGGCAATGGTTTTGTAACTACTGATTATGATTTAGAATTAATCGCAAATGGCATGTCCTCATTTACAACCAATACGTCAACTCGGCTGGTAACGCGAACAACATCAGCGTCGGCGTGGACCGGTGAAGGCACACACGTTTCAGCGGTTGGTGATACAGTACGAAGAAAGAATATTACATTTTTGCCCAGTCAGCATGCATTGGCAGACACAACCAACTGCAAAGCACCTGGTACAATATCTGTTACCGGCAACAATACCGTCTGCCCAAATACCTCAGGTGAGGTTTATACGGCAACCTTCACTGCTGGATCGACCTATACATGGACAATCACAGGGGGTACCCAGGTTGGCGGAGGAACCACCAATATTTGTACAGTGGATTGGGGTTCAGTAGCAATGGTGGGTAATGTGCGTGTTGTTGAAAATAACGGATGCACCGATGGAGCGCCCGCGGATTTCCCAGTAACTATTCCAACCATTGCGCCTGCGAGTATTACTGGTAAGGCCAACGTAGCCCAATTCTCTACAGGAGAAACTTATTCAGTTGTGTCAACACCAGGATACACTTACAACTGGACCATTACCGGCGGAACGCAAGCAAGTGGAGGTACAACAAATAGTATTACTGTAGATTGGGGAGTTGCTGGCGTGGGCAATGTCAGGGTAGTGGCTGATAGCGGGGTTTGTGATCCAGCCCCTCCGGTTGACCTCCCCGTAAGCATATATATCGTTATTGAAACTACTTCCAGTGGTGATTGGGATGATCCCGCAATATGGAACTGTGCCTGCGTGCCCGGTGATTTTGACAATATCAGAATTAACGATTTTCATACCGTAACGCTAACGGCCAATGAGAAGATTACCAATGTAATAATTGAAACAAACGGAATGTTGTTCGACAATAACAGACGGTTTGATATTTTAGGCGACCTTAACATTCATGGCATTTATACGGGCTCAGGCAGGCTTAAGATCAAAGGTTCAGGAAATACTATTGATGGCACTGGATGGATCACCACATCAGGTGAATTAAGGCTTCAAGGGGGATCTACCATTATTGCACCTACCGCTGTGCTGACAAAATCACCTGGTATTGTAGGATTGAGAAATGGGCACCAGGTTACGAATAACGGCAACTTCATATTAGGTGGAGACATGACTGGCCAGAATGCAGATGCAAGCTGGACCAACACTGAAAACTCGACGCTTGTAATTGCTGGCTCATTGCTGAACACCGGTGTTTTATCGGCAACTGCTGTCAACAATACAGTTGAATATAACGGAGGTACGTCTCAGCAATTCAAGGTATCAGAGTATTGCAATGTATCTTCTACCGGAACCGCCACTCACGCAATAACTGCGGACCTGGTCATTTATGGTGATGTCTATATTTCTGCGGTGAACGGGTTCGACGCTTCCGGGTTTGATATGGGGGTCTGGGGTGATTGGACCAATGATGGAGGGAACTTCATCACAGGAGGTGGTACGGTCAATTTTAAGGGTACTGGTGCGCATACCATTACAAAGCCGGGAGGAGAAGCATTTGGAAATTTAACCATTGACGCAGGATCTACAGTTCAAACCGGTACAGCCACGGACAGTTTACATCTCTCAGGTAACTGGACGAACAACGGAACATTTGTGCAACAAACAGGGACTGTTAATTTTAATGGCACTAATGCTCAGGCCATTGCAGGTTCGGCAAAAACCACATTCAGCAACCTAACTATTGACAATGCGGCGGGTGTTAGTCTGGGTGCCGCCACGGATCTCGAACAAACGCTGACATTGACATCAGGTACTTTCAACACAAACGGACAGGATCTTACACTTATATCAACCGCAAGTGGTACTGCACGCATAGGAGAAATTACGGGAGGAGATATCACAGGAGATATTATCATGCAGCGCTATATTGACGCTGGAACAACAGGTTACCACTTCATAACCCCACCTGTAAGCGGCGCTACCCTGGCCGATTGGGATCAGGAAATGATTCTGAGTATTCCTGATGGTGACAATGGGGTAGCATGCTCTAGCAGTTGGTGTTTCTGGTCAGTGAAATACTACAATGAGGGAGTAGCAGGTGTAAACAGCCTGGGCTATGATTCTTTAGGTACCATAGGAGCAGGCTTAGGAGTAGGTACTGGCTATTGGGTTTATACAGGAACCGGCTTCTCCACAACTGTTCCGTTCACATTTGATACAAGAGGAACTACAAATAAAAATGCCATATCACTACCTGTCTCTTATAACAGTTCAGGCCTGCCTGACGATGATGGTTGGAATTTGGTGGGCAACCCCTACCCTTCCACTATTGATTGGGAGGCTGGCGGATGGACCAAAGCAGGCCTGTCAGACGCTATTTATGTATGGAATCCGGATGCCGATGTCTTCACAAGCTACATCGCAGGAACTGGTTCAAATGGCGGAAGTCGATACGTTCCCTCATCCCAGGCCTTTTGGGTTAAAGCAACGGGTGCCCCCACTTTAGCGGTGTCGGAATCCGTAAAGACAGCGGAAGATCAGGTATTTCTCAAGCAAAGCAGCATGTACTCAGGTATTCTAAAGCTCAACATAAGCGGAGCAGGATATAAAGATGAGACGGTAATCAAATTTGCAGCTGGCTCAACAAATGCGTTCGACGTTGATTGGGATGCTTATAAACTTCCCGGTGGCAGCTCTGCACCATACATTGCAACGGTAGTAGGTAACTCAACTGACCTCTCTATTAACAGTCTTGAGGAGCTATCTGGTGATACAGTGATTCCCATTCGGGTCAATGTAAAGAGTACTGGCATGTATAGCTTTTACATTGCAGGAGCAAAGGATCTGCCTCAAGAGTACTGCATTGTGCTTGAGGATACACTTTTTAATACGATGACAGACATGAGAACTGATACAGCCATTGTTAGCGTATCTCCTTTGATTGACCCATCGCCACGATTCAGGCTGCACATTAGCGCACCACTTATAACAGATGAAATTCAAATATCTTGCAGCGGGGCCAACGATGGACTTCTAATAGCTAATGGAAGTGGCATGGCTAATTACGTTTGGCTGGATTCAAATGGGGATACCCTTAGAAATGTTACAGGGGTTAATGGCCCGGACACCCTTTCATCTCTTGCGCCCGGGTATTACAGCGTGATTGTTAGTTCTCAGTCCATGACTGTATGTTCTGAAATCATAGAGAACTTTGAAATTGTTGAGCCAGACAATCTTACCCTCAATGGGCAAATTACCAACCCCGTGTGTTTTGGTGATACTGATGGGGAGATAGACGTAACGATAGCTGGAGGCACGCCTCCTTTCAACTATTTATGGAATAACGGGCAGATGTCACAAGATCTGGTCAACCTCGGAATTGGTGCTTATCAAGTAACAGTAGAGGATTCCAACGGTTGTATTACTGTGGAAAACTATCAGATTAGTACCCCATCTCCAATTACAATAAGTGTGAATATACTGAGCGAGACCTGCGATGGCCAGGATGACGGTGTCATCGAACTGAACACAAGCGGAGGCTGGGGTGCTTATCAATACAACTGGTCAAACGGACCAGGTGGTCCAGACAACCAAAACCTTGCGCCGGGCACCTACGACGTCACCGTTACAGACTCGTATGGATGCACCAATGAACAAACAGGGATGGTTATTGAGGCAGGGCCACAGGTGGTCGCGGGATACACAGTGCCGACATCAACCGTTTACCTTGATAACGGCGGCAGCTTACAGTTCACCAATATATCGATTGGAGGGCTACAATATGTTTGGGATTTCGGGACGGGGCAATCGTCCATCCAAACAAACCCACTATACACCTTTGTTGCTCCAGGCAATTTTGAGGTGAAGTTAACCGCTTTTAACGGAGTTTGCTATAGCACTTCTTCCAACATGATAACGGTTGCTGCCAGTGTTGGCATTGCGGGCAAGGGTCGCCAGATATCAGGATTTCAGGCATTTGAATCAGATGGTCTGCTCAACCTGGATTTTGGCAGTCATAGCAGCAACAATGTAGATATCCATATCCACAATATACTGGGGCAATTGGTGTGCAGCTACAGTGATTTAAAAGTAGTTAATCAGCATGTTGCTTTAAACATAAAGCATTTTAGAAGCGGTGTTTACATTGTACGGGTGATTAATGGAGATATCAATCAAACACAAAAATTCACGATTAAATAAGGAGGAATACAATCAAAGGTGAAGGATTGTCTAAGTCCTTCAATACTGGTACTCTTTTTGCAAATCAATAGAAGAGATATCTATATTTGTATATTGTCAGTGTTCAAAACCGCAACAAATGTCATTTAAGAATTTAATAATTATAGGCTTGATCCTCATATCATCAAGCTCGGTACTGGCGCAAGAATCATCTTTCACCTGGTACTTTGAAGGGAACAAACAGTTGTTCAAGAAAAACTACGATTTAGCAATTGAGGCCTACAACAAAGCGATTGAGCTGGATAAAAACGCGGATTATGCCTGGTTTAATAGAGGGAATGCCAAATTCGAGCAACAGTTATACAAGGAAGCACGACTTGATTACAATAAAACAATCCTTCTTAATGCGGAATATGCTGAAGCTTATCACGGTCGGGGTATGTGCAAAATATTTATGGGTGATTCTGAGGGAGGCTGCAAGGACTTAAAAGTTTCAAAAAACATGGATTTCAAGCCTTCCAGGTATGCCATGAACGATCACTGTAAAAAATGAGTATTGGTTGAGAAAAGTGATTCGTCCAAATTAATTGATAACTTTACAAGGTTGAAAGCAACCTTTGAGCAATAATACCGTTTAGAGTTTAGCAGGTATTAAACAATTGAGACATCAACACCATGAAGAAGTTACTTCTATTTGCAATATTGGGTATGTTTCTCGGCTCTTGTGTGCAGGATAAGTACGTATGTGGATCAAAAGGTCAGCACAAGAAGCGAGTTACAAAGATGAAAGGCATGGCTCCTAACATGACTAATAGATAGGAAACTCCCCTGTTTATGTTGTTTAAAGAGCATCCTGCTCTTCCAAGGAGCGGTTCCTTTAGTTTAAGGTAATTACAAGATCTTCTGCATTAACCATTACGCCTTCCTTCAGATTAATCAACTTTATCTGAACATTCTCAGGTGCCGTAATTGTAGTTTCCATTTTCATGGCCTCTATGACAAACAATGGCTCATTCCGCTTTACTTTCTGATCTTTCGTAACCATCACCTTGGATAAGAGGCCCTGTAGCGGTGCGCCAATTTGTTTTGGATCATTAGATTCTGCTTTGAGATTTACTGCCTTTTCAATACCCAAGGACTTATCCAACACATCGATATTGCGCGTCTGCCCATTGATCTTAAAAAACACCGTACGCATTCCATCCTCGTTGGGAGGCCCCAACGATAAGAATTTGACTATTATTGACTTACCAGGAGCAATCTCTATAATTGTCTCTTCATTCAGCTCCATGCCAAAGAAAAAGTTCTTCGTAGGAATCCTGGCAATATCTCCATATTCCAGATGCGCTTTCCAGGCATCCTCATATACCTTGGGATATAACTTAAAGGACAAAAAATCCGTAAAGTGAAGTTCCCTATCAAATTTAGGCTGAAATTTCTGTAAAAACTCAGTGTATTCCCTGTCAAGATCCACCGGTTCCAAATGGGCATTGGGCCGATTCGTATATGGTTCTTTATCTTTTAAGATGATCTTTTGCAACTTTTTAGGAAAACCTCCAACAGGCTGGCCCAAGTCACCAATAAAGTAGGACTGTACAGATTCAGGAAAAGAAATCTGGTCACCTCTTTCCATTACATCTTCCTTAGTCAACCCGTTTGATACCATATATAAGGCCATATCCCCTACCACTTTGGAACTTGGGGTAACTTTCACTACATCACCGAACATGGTATTCACTTCAGCGTAGGTCTGTTTGATCAAATCAAACTTGTCACCCAATCCAAGAGCCATAGCCTGTGGCTTGAGGTTAGAATATTGCCCTCCTGGTATTTCGTGTATAAACACTTCAGCGGTACCTGCTTTCAGCCCTGATTCAAACGGGTAGTAATACTCCCTCACATTTTCCCAGTAATTTGAGAAGGCGTTCAGCGACCTTATGTCAAAATCGTGGTAGCGTGGATCTGATCGCAGCATTTCGACCACGGCATTGAAATTCGGTTGAGAGGTCAAACCTGACAACCCGCCAAGGGCCACATCCACCACATCCACCCCTGCTTCAATCGCCCTAAGATACGTGGCAGCCTGAATGGAAGACGTATCGTGCGTATGCAGGTGAATAGGAATACTAACCGTCTCTTTCAAAGCCGTAACCAGCTCAGTAGCTGCATAGGGCTTTAACAGGCCGGCCATATCCTTGATCGCGAGCATATGAGCGCCCGCATCCTCTATCTGCCTGGCCAATTTCAAATAGTACTCTAAGGAGTACTTCGTCCTGGAATTGTCCATTATATCCCCCGTATAGCAAATGGCACCTTCAGCCAACCCTCCTGTACGCTTTCGCACATATTTAATGCACGGCTCGATATTTTTCATCCAATTAAGGGAATCAAATATTCTGAACAAGTCAACCCCTGTATCCCATGATTTCTCTACAAACGATTCAATTAGATTGTCGGGATAAGCGGAATACCCTACCCCATTCGATCCTCTTATCAACATTTGCAACAGGATGTTCGGCATCGCCGCTTTCAGATCAGCAAGCCGCTTCCAGGGGTTCTCATAAAGAAAACGGAGGCAAACATCAAAAGTAGCTCCCCCCCATACTTCCATGCTAAAGGTCTGAGGATGGTTTTTCGCATAGCTCTCAGCAACTTTTAGCAAATCATACGTACGCATCCTGGTAGCCAGTAAAGACTGGTGGGCATCACGCATGGTAGTGTCCGTGAAATGGATCTTTTTATCTTTCTTGAGCCAATCAGCAAATCCTTCAGGGCCTAACTTGTTAAGCTTATCCTTGGTACCCTTGGGAAATTCTCCATAAGGATCGTACAGAGGTACGATTGGCGTATTGAATTTTCTGGATTTATCGACATACTTGACATCCGGGTTGCCATTCACAATCACATCACCAAGATATTTCACAGCCTTAGTCGCACGGTCAAGACGCTTATCAAACTTAAAGAGACTTTTATGTTTTTGGATAAAGTTTACTGTTGCCGACCCGGATCTAAATTCATCATGGTTAACGATGTTCTCCAGGAACTGCACATTGGTCTTAACACCCCTTATTCTAAATTCTTTAAGGGCGCGACTCATTTTCCGGCATGCTCCATCAAGTGTTCTGGATTGTGCCGAGACCTTTACCAGCATGGAATCAAAGAATGGACTTACTTTAACTCCGAGGTATAAACTTCCCACATCCAGCCGAATTCCAAACCCGGCAGCGCTTCTATAGGTGATGATCGTTCCATAATCAGGGGTGAAGTCATTTTGAGGGTCTTCAGTGGTAATCCTGCACTGTATCGCGTACCCATTTAGCTGAATATCATCCTGGTTGCCTAACTTTAGCTGGATGTCAGATAATTTGTACCCTCCAGCTATGAACATCTGAGCCTTGACAAGGTCCACAGCGGTAACCATTTCCGTAACCGTATGCTCTACCTGTATCCGGGGATTTACTTCAATGAAGTATATATCACCCGTCTCACCCACTAAGAATTCAACCGTACCTACATTATTATAGCCTACTGCTGTGGTTATTTTCACCGCATATTCATATAACTTCTCACGGGTTCCGTCTTCCAATCCATAGGAAGGTGCCATCTCAATAACCTTTTGATACCTCCTCTGAACAGAGCAATCACGCTCATATAAGTGAACTATGTTGCCATGGTTATCTCCTACTATCTGAACTTCGATATGCTTGGGTTCCTCAATAAATTTCTCCAGGAACAAGGTACCATCGCCAAAAGCATTAATGGCTTCTCTCTGAGCTTCATGGAATGCATTTTCTATCTCAGAGACTTCCCGGATAACCCGCATACCGCGCCCTCCTCCCCCGGACACGGCCTTTAACATTACCGGGAATCCAATTCTCTTAGCTTCTG
>DTRK01000156.1 GCA_012965955.1 Flavobacteriales bacterium | reverse complement strand
AAATCTGCCTTGAAATAATCCGTTGCTGTGGTTCCCAGCCCAATTGGAAAACCATAAGTACTGGTATTAGCAGCTATGTTTCGTCGTAGTGTACCATTGACAAATGATCCACTGTGACCAGCAGTAACGGATGACCAAAGAGTATTATCAACTACTAATATGTTTGACCCGGTAGTTATAATACCATCCAGCAAGGCTAGCATCTCCGTTGTTAAATCATCTGCTAGTGTAACACCATTTGAATTGTTTACCTGAATGATTGAAAAGCCATATCCGTTACTGGTAATAGTTGTGGCAGAACTACCTGTGATAGTAACATTGCTGCCTGATGTACTAAAGAGATCATCAGATAGAATAACGTCTCCATCAACAGTAGCTGGGGTTACAGATAAATCCATTACCTGAACATCATCGAGGGCAATATCACCATCAAAACTGGAACCCGTTACCGCTGTGAACCTGATAACAAGTGCAGTGGCACTCGTGTAAGGTGACAGGTCGATAAATCCCTGCAACCAATTTGTTCCTTGATTACCAGTTACATTCGTTGCATTACGGTCTGACAAGGTGTAGTTTAAGTCAGCGGACCATGTTTTACCGTGATCAACAGACACCTGTACCGATAATGTTCCCATTCCAGCTCCGCCATACATGCTGTACCAGAAGGTACAGATTGGGGTACTTAGAGCACTCAGATTATAGGGTGGTGTCCATAAGTAGAATGTCTTACTTGGAGAATTAGGTGAACTCGATTCTACAAATAAGTAATACCCACTGGAGGTTCCTGGATTGTGGTCAGGCTGGCCACTGCTTGAACCGTCTCCAGGTCCTGTACCTGAAGAGCCTGTTCCACCTTTATCCGCTCTCCAGTCGCCATCATCAGTGGTGTAATTTCTCCACCCTGTCTCCACAAATGTAAATCCACTATTAGATGCAGTAGTTGAGTGTTGTACTTCGTTTGCAAAAGCACTGATGTCGGGAAAGGTAGTTATAGCTTCTATCGTGGTAACTGCCAAAGTTCGTGTCCCTGAGTTACCAGCAGCGTTTGTTGTATACACTGTAACATTACCATCGACACTATTGGTTGTAGCTACAATGGATGTTGTCCCTTGTCCTTCATCCAAGGTCCACCCTGCGGGAACACTCCATGTATAAGAGGCTGCATTTGCAACTGCGTCTATGGTATAGCTCTCCTGTGAACCGGCATTTGGCAGTGCAAATCCTGTTATATCGCCTGGAGTTGAAGGAGCCTGTTGTACTGTGGATTCAACCAATACTATATTGTCAATATATACATTATCACTATCACACCCTGCGTTACCAGCAGCGTACTTGTTACACGCTTCCCATGCTAATGTAAAGGATGTATTCGCATAAGCGAATAAATCATAGGTCATTGATTCCCAAACCCCACATGTTGTTCCATTGGTTGCACTAATATAAGTGTTGCCATTAATATCCGGCACCGGTACCCCATCAACGGTTAACCTAAACCAGCTATACTGAGCACTGAAAGTATATGTTTGTTTTTTATCAAATGTCAAGGTCAAATAGGGGTCAATTGAAGCACAGAACTCGCTGCTTGCACTTGCAACATGAGTGGGAGAATTTGCAAATGCAATAGCACCTGTACTATAAGCAGAGCTCCACCCGGTTGTAGTACCTCCTCCCAGGCGTAATCCGTATGCACTTGCATTTGCTGAATTGGCATCGATTGTTGCTAAAGATTGGGATTGGGTAGTAAACGACATTGAAGTTGAGCCAGTCTCAAAATCCTGAGTATATGCCATAGAATTAATGGTCAGCGTCATCGCATCAGATGCCGCAGTGCAAGGCCCCCCCCCATCAGGATCATTCGTTGTAAAAGTGAGAACCGCCGTTGTAGCTGCAATGTCAGCGGTCCCAGGAGTATAGGTAGCCGCTAAAAGAGTGGCATCGTTGAAGGTTCCATCTCCTGCTGTTGTCCAGGTAGAAGATGATGCAGACCCACCGCGAACACCGGCCAGTAAATAATTGGAGCCATAACAAATCTCACCATCAACCCCGGCACTAGCCGTTGCTATAGCATTAATGGTAAGGGTCATGGCATCTGTTGCTGCGGGACAAGGCCCCGCGGGATCGTCAGTTGTAATGGTTAGCGTCACAGAACCTGCAGTAATATCAGCAGATGAAGGTGTATAAGTAGCGCCAACAATCGTAGCATCGTCAAAGGTACCTGTACCTGTAGTCGTCCACGTAGAGGAGGATGCAGAACCACTGCGGGAACCTGATGCAGTAAAGGTAGATTCTTCACAAATAGAGGCATCCACCCCAGCCGAAGCCGTGGCAGCCTCATTCACTGTGATTATTACGTCATTGGTACTGCTGCAACCCGTAGCTGTGCCCTCAAAAGTATAGGTTGTTGACGTGGTAGGGGTAGCAACAGGATTGGTAATGTTGGTCGCGCTTAGCCCGGTAGCTGGTGTCCAGTCATAAGTCAGATCACCACAACTTGATGTAAATACTAAAGACCACTCATCCAGGGTTCCAATATCGCCACCCATGTCATCAACAACTTTCAATGTCCACGTTCCATTTGCGGCACCTCTTAAGAATGTTGAAAATGCTTGCTCAGGGGCATAGGTGCCTGTAAAAGGAGCTGTTCCTGATGTAATGGCCGTACCACCTGTTTGGAAAACCGTGTTAACGTAGTTGTTTCCGCTACCACCATTGTCACTGCTCAAAACTATGGGATTGCCTGATGGGTCATATAAATAGATATCCAGGTCCGCTGTGAATGTGTGTGTTATGTTGACCGTCACACTTAACAAATCCAGGGCATCGGCACATGAGGCAATCGAAATGGCAGAACTCACGCCTGTTGTATTATTATCCGGGATCGATGCTGCTGGTGATACGGAACCTGAAACATTACCAGACAAGAATGATGCTGTGGCGGCAAGATTACTTGCATCTCCGCTGCAGATGGTGACATCCGTACCTGCATCTACCGTTGGTGTTACAGAACAACCGGTTATTACAATAGTGTAATCCTCTACCTCACCA
>DTRK01000155.1 GCA_012965955.1 Flavobacteriales bacterium | reverse complement strand
CAGATCTATTGCCTGGGACAGCGTATTTACACAAGCCCTGTCGGCGGCGTACATGGGGTGTAAAGGTTCAATTGCCAGCTTAACTCCCGAAGATCGCGCATATTCCAGCAATTTTATCAGGTATTCTTCAATTACCTCTCTTGCCCTGGCAATGTCTTTTGAATCTGCCTGCAGTCCTCCTACCACCAGAATAAGGCTTTCGGCTCCCAGTGCAGCGGCCTCATCAACTGCTCTGAAATTATCATCAAGGTTCCCGCTTCCATCTGATGTAAAAAACCCGCCCCGGCACAAGCTGGACACACGAAGTCCGCTGTCCCGGATTAGTTTAACTGCCTTCTCAACCCCGCATGCCTGAAGCTTATCCCGCCATGGAGCAATAGCGCCGATCCCGTGTTTCACGCATCCTTCAATACACTGCTCCAAGGTCCATTGATCCCCAACCGTAGCCGTGTTCAGGGATAGCAATGAAGTATTATTGGAGAGATCGCGCATATTTAAGTTGAGAATTTAGCAATTATCGCATTCATTCTTTGAATGGCCTTATCCGAATCTAGTAACAGTCCGCAACCTGCTGCCAGTCTAAATATTTCTGCCAGGTGTTCAATGGACCTGTTGGATTCCTGTCCACCGACCATCTGGAAATGCTCCTGATGCCCATTTAGATAAGCCAGGAATACCAAACCTGTCTTGTAGTGAGCTGTTGGCTCGGTAAAGATATGTCGCGACAATGGAACTGTCGGTTCCAGGAGCTGATTGTATCCTTCCACATCGCCCTCCGCCAGCTTACCCAAAGCCGCTGAGGCCAGGGGCGCAATGCCATCAAGTATTCCCAACAAAGCATCGGAATACCCACTACCGTCACCACGGATGAGTTCAGGATAATTGAAGTCGTCGCCGGTGTACATGCGCACCCCATCGGGAAGCCGCTTTCGCATCCGAATTTCTTTGTCTTTATCGAGCAAAGAGATCTTAACGCCATCCACCTTGCCGGGATTCCGTTCGATGATGGATAATACCACCTGCATAGCCGCCTCAAAGTCGGTGCTTCCCCAATAACCCTTCAAAGCCGGGTCGAACATATCTCCTAACCAATGGATAATTACAGGACTCTTCACACCTGACAATACACAATCATATACTTTGCCATAATCATCTGCAGTACTCCCAACTCTAGCCAAAGTCCTGCTAGCCATCATCACGACGGTTCCCGACATCCCCTCAACAAAACCAATTTGTTCCTGGTACGCCTGTATGATCTCATCAAAGGAATGGACCTGTTCAGTTGAGAGCTGATCCGTCGTACATCCACACACCACACGCCCTCCACCGGGCTCCCGTGACGCTTTCAATGTACGGGATATCAATTCCCTGGAAAGGCCCCAGTCCAGCCCTGACCCTCTTTGGGCAGTATCCATCGCCTCTGCTATGCCGAGGTTTAAGGACCAGAGATACTTTCGATAATTCAGCGTGGCTTCCCAATCAATTTCATTCGGATTTAAGTGATCAGGTACAATGTGAGCCGCGGCATAAACTACACGAGTGAATTCACCTGTGTAAGATGCTAAACCAGGGCCTGGCTCAAAAGAGAATTCTTCAATCGAGCCATTCTCCGTGGGTAGTGAAATGGTTCCCATTAGAATTCAATTGGTTTGATCTCGATCCAACGCCGCTCCTTCCAGCTCTCCAATGCGGCTTCTGCCAGCTGTACGCCCTTGGCGCCTTCTTCAAGGGTATGTTTCCAGGGACCATCCTCATACAAGTGCTTGATGAAGGCCACCCATTGATGCTTGAAGGCATTTTCGCAATTTATCTCATCAACTGCTACCCATTGCTCGAAGTAGTTGGCCGCCCCGGCTTCATCGGGATTCCAGACGGGGCGAGGCGTATTATCAAGATGCTGCACCTTACACATATTCAAACCCGCTACAGCTGACCCATCGGTGCCATCCACATGTATTGTCAGCAAATCATCCCGATTCACCCTTGTACACCAGGAGCTGCTTACCTGGGCTATTATGCCTCCCTCCAGCTCCAGATGGGCATATACCGCATCGTCAGCATCGGCTTTGTACGTATTACCTTCTTCATCCCAGCGCTGGTTAATGTGATTGGCGGCAATACTGGATATGGACTGCACCGGGCCAAAGAGATTGTCGAGCACATAACGCCAATGTGCCAGCATATCCAACATGATCCCTCCGCCTTTAGCTTTTTGATAATTCCAGCTCGGCCGCTGCGCAGGTTGGTCCTCTCCTGTGAACACCCAATAGCCGAAGTCCAATTTGACCGATAGTATCCTGCCAAAGAAGTCTTCGCCAATAAGACGCCTGAGCTTGAGAATACCCGGCAGGTAAAGCTTGTCCTGGACCACCCCGGTTTTTACGCCTTTATCCTTAGCCAACCGACAGAGCTGCCTGGCTTCTGCCAGGTTAGCACTCATCGGTTTCTCGCAGTAAACGTGTTTGCCTTTCGATAGTGCCCGGGTAAGGAGATCGTGCCGTAGATCCGTGGTGCCAGCATCAAAAAAGAGCGCGTCTTCAGTATTTTCCAACGCTTTATCAAGATCATCTGTGTACCTCTTTATGCCGTGTTCATCGGCGATTTTCCGTACCTTTTCCAGATTGCGGCCGACTAATATTGGATCCGGGACAACCCTGTCACCATTGGCCAGCTCTACGCCGCCATCAGCAATAAGCTCCATAATGGATCGCTTCAAATGCTGATTCAGGCCCATTCGGCCTGTTACACCATGCATTATTATACCCAATCGCTGCTCTGACATAATTGATCTGAAATAAATCTAGCGAACTAAATTAGAGAAAGATTTGATTAATGAATATTAAGAGAACGCGGCAGATGATCCTCGCCTATGACCAGCTCGCAGTCTGCCTTGATCCTTGATTCCTGATCATAATACAGCCAGGTAAAGGGGATATAAGGTTTAACAAATTCCTGTATTTGGCCCTCCGACATACCTTCTCCTTTCACTGCCTTCATGCGCTCTTCTTGCTCAACTCTCCATGAAGCGATCCACCGAATATCCTCGCCAAGCATCCTGGTTCTATTATC
>DTRK01000154.1 GCA_012965955.1 Flavobacteriales bacterium | reverse complement strand
GCGAATACTTACTATGGGTGGAGTTACTCAGCTGATTCGGCATATAGCTTACGTGCAGATGCATATTATGTCACCATATCTGCTAAGAATGCTTGTGAATCGTCGGATACAGTTGAAATATCTCAGCCCGATGCCTACCTGTCTAGCCCTTACACCACAACACCGACCACCTGTTTTGGTTATAGCGATGGAGGAGCGGAAGTGTCAGTGACCGGTGGAACCCCACCGTATAGTTATACCTGGTCGACTGGAGATACCACAAAAACCATAAGTGATATTAGTAGTAACTGGTACACTCTGCAAGTTCTTGACTCCAATAACTGTATGAGTACTGAATACATATATGTTGGTGAGCCATCTCAGGTAAGTGCAACATATAATATTGACCTCGTAAAGTGCAAAGGCGGAAATGATGGTGCTGTTAATTTGACCATGAGTACAGGAGTACCGCCATACTCATTCAGTTGGTCGACTGGTGATAACAGTGAAGATATTGACACCTTAGCAAGTGGAATGTACTACATAACCGTAACCGACTCCACCAATTGTATTATGCAGGACAGTGTGTTTGTTGGAGAACCAGATAGTTTAATGACAACTATGAGTCAGCAAAGCACAAGTTGCAATGGGTATTGTGATGGTAGTGCTACGGTTATTGGCTCAGGCGGGACACTGCCATATATTTATCTGTGGAATGACCCATCCGCTCAAGCGACAGCAACCGCCAGCGGCTTATGTGTACTTGACTATCTGGTAGTATTGACAGATAATAATAACTGTACAACATCTGACTCCATCACCGTAACCGAGCCCGCGACCTTAACCACCAGCATGACCAAGAAAGATGTCAGCTGTAACGGCTCCGGGGACGGAACAGCCACGATTACGGTATCAGGAGGAACCGCACCCTATACCTATTTGTGGAACAATGGCCAAATTACTTCTACAGCTATAGGGCTATTCCCGGGCACCTACGGAGTAAATGTGTTTGATGCAAATGGGTGTCTTACATCCAATAATATAGCGATAAATGAGCCAGCTGTGATATCAGCTGCAATAAATAGCAATGACGCAATCTGCTTTGGTGGCAGCGGTGGATCAGTAGACCTCATGGTATCAGGAGGAACTGCTCCATACTCCTATCTATGGTCTACTGGCGACACCACAGAAGACCTTAGTGGTTTGAATGCGGGTACTTATTCAGTTTCGATAACAGATTCTTGTGGTGCAGGGGTAACTGGTTCAGCGGTTATTAACGAACCAGATTCTCTGGTTAGCAGTATCGCGGTGCAGGGCACCAGCTGCAATTCAGGTACAGATGGAGCTGCGAATATGACCATCACTGGAGGAACCGCACCCTTTACTTTCCTGTGGTCTAATGGAGCCATCACAGAAGATATTGCCGGAGTTGCGGCAGGCACCTACAGCGTTACTATCACTGATTCCTGTGGAACGGTTATAAATGACAGTGCCATTGTGGATGAACCTGCTGTACTTACAACAGCCATTACAGGCACGGATGTAAGCTGTAATGGAAGCGGAGATGGATCTGCTATCACGACCCCATCAGGAGGAACTGCCCCTTATTTATACTCGTGGAACAATGGCCAGACAAATTCTGCTGCTATTGGGTTATTTGCCGGAAACTACACGGTCAATGTGGTGGATGTAAATGGGTGTCTGGCGTCAAATATTATCACCATCAATGAACCGGCAGTGCTTGTACTGACAACCTCAGTTGTGGGGGCAACGTGCAATAATGCAGATGGAAATGCAGATGTGGCTGTTAATGGTGGTACTGCTCCATATAATTACGCATGGAATGATCCATCAACTCAAACTGATTCGCTGGCGGTAGGCCTAATTGCGGGTAATTATACCGTTACGGTAGTTGATGGCAATCTTTGCAGTGATTCTGCTGATGTCACGGTGAACACCGCAGTTGAAGCGCCTGAAGTGTGCCTGGTAAGCATTGATTCCGCGACCCAAAAATATGTGGTTGTCTGGGAAAAAACTGGCGCTCCCATTGATTCGTTCAGGATCTACCGTGAATCTTCAACTACTAGTGTATATGATTTGGTGGGCAGTCAACCGTATTTGGATACGAGTACTTTTATTGACCTAACTTCCTATCCCGAGGTTAAGTCGGAACTCTATAAAATATCGGCTATTGATTCTTGTGGAAATGAATCTGCATTGAGTGCTTACCACAGGTCTCTGCACTTAATTTCTTCATCTGGATTAGGGAATAATGTGGTGTTGGGATGGGATAATTATATTGGGTTCTCTTTCGCTAAATATCGAATTTGGAGGGGGAACTCTCAAGGAAGTCTAACTCTCCTGGATTCGGTTTCCAGTTCGATTTCGACTTATACGGACACTCTACCGCCTTCATTGGATTCCCTGTTTTATCAGCTTGAGGTCATACATCCGATAGGTTGTGTAGCTTCCAAAACAAAGAATTTCAACTCCTCGAAATCAAATACTTCTTCATTTTCGACAGACTCAAATATTGAGGCTTCCGTTTCAACAACTGACGCAAGCGTAGGGATATGTGATGGTGAAGCGACTGTAACTGCCACAGGAGGAGTTGCGCCTTATACCTTCCAATGGGATGCAGGTGCGGGAAATCAAACTTCACAGACAGCAACAGACTTATGCGCAGGCATGTATGATGTAACAGTTTACGATGCTAACGGTGATTCAGTTGTTGCATCAGCAGCTATCGGGCAGGTAGGTGGTTTAATTACTGCCAATACGACAACAACGGATGCTACACAAGATACGTGTGATGGTACAGCAACAGTCACCGCTGTTGGAGGGTTTGGACCATATACGTATGTGTGGGATGGTAACGCTGGAAGCCAAACCACACAAACCGCGGTGAACTTATGCGCAGGAACCTATAGTGTTACAGTTCTGGATTCTGCGGGCAATCAAACTACTGTTTTCGCTACAGTAGGTACAGCTACGGGAATGGAGTTTGTAAGTTCGTCAGGTTTTGAGGTTAATGTATATCCTAACCCCAACCACGGGTTGTTCAACTTAGCGTTCCAACTTGCTAAATCCGAGGATGTTTCAATTGATATCTTTAATGT
>DTRK01000153.1 GCA_012965955.1 Flavobacteriales bacterium | reverse complement strand
GTCGAAGCTCAATACCGGAAAGCGTGATCATTACCGAAGTATCTTGCACAGTTTGAGCGTTAACTGCTCCGACAGCAGGGCTAAGGAGTATCGTAAATAAGACTATCAGGTGTCTCATCTTTTCATTTATTCCTTAAAGATAGGGAATCCAGTGCTATGTCATTTTGTATCGGTAATTTTGCAGGCCCGTTTATAGCGCCCTATGACTTTTAAGCTTACATCCGAATTCGTACCCACAGGAGACCAGCCTACGGCAATTGATCAGCTCACAGAGGGTATTATACGAGGGGACAGGAATCAGACCCTGCTGGGCGTCACCGGATCGGGAAAGACGTTCACCATGGCCAACGTCATACAGAATACAGGGCGGCCAACCCTGATCTTAAGTCACAACAAAACGCTGGCAGCGCAGCTGTACGGGGAGTTCAAACAGTTTTTTCCAGACAACGCAGTTGAGTATTTCGTATCGTATTATGATTATTACCAGCCGGAGGCCTACATGCCTGTGACCAACACCTATATAGAGAAAGATCTCTCCATCAACGATGAAATTGAGAAGTTGCGGTTGAGTACCTCCTCAACGCTCCTCACGGGACGCAAGGATGTGATCGTGGTGTCATCGGTTTCCTGCATCTACGGTATTGGCAACCCTGATGATTTCCATGAGAGTGTTATCAATATCAACAAGGGGCAGAAGGTCGCGAGAAACAAATTTCTATTGATGTTGGTAGATGGCCTCTACTCACGGTCGGGTGCTGATTTCGAACGCGGGAACTTCCGGGTTAGAGGAGACACCGTTGATGTATTCCTGGCCTATAATGATTCGGGATACCGCTTTATATTCTTTGGAGATGAGATAGAAGAAATCCACCTATTTGATCCGATCAGCGGAACAAAGAAAGGAGATCTGGAAAGCGCAGTGATCTATCCCGCGAATATGTTTGTGACCACAAAGGAGAAGATCAACAGCGCCATTGACCAAATCCAGCTGGATCTATTCGAGCGTGTCGAATATTTAAAGGAGATGAGCTGTTTTGAGGAGTCCAAGCGCATCAGCGAGCGGGTCACCTATGACATTGAAATGATGAAGGAGCTGGGTTACTGTTCAGGGATAGAGAATTATTCCAGGTACTTTGATGGACGCTCCGCTGGCGACCGGCCTTTCTGCCTGCTGGACTATTTCCCGGATGACTTTATAACATTCATTGATGAGAGCCATGTGACGCTACCCCAGGTAAGGGGCATGTTTGGGGGAGACCGCTCCAGAAAAGAGAACCTGGTAGAATACGGGTTCAGGCTGCCGGCCGCACTTGATAACAGGCCTCTGAATTACGATGAATTTGAAAACCTGATCCAGCAGACCATTTATGTCAGTGCGACTCCCGCAGACTTTGAATTAGAAAAATCAGGGGGCGTCGTGGTGGAACAATTAATCAGGCCCACTGGACTTCTCGACCCGGAAATTGAAATTCGCCCAAGTCAAAATCAGATTGATGATCTAATGGAGGAGATCCAC
Source organism: Flavobacteriales bacterium (assembly GCA_012965955.1). Taxonomy (GTDB): domain Bacteria; phylum Bacteroidota; class Bacteroidia; order NORP154; family NORP154. The sequence goes on along the minus strand of DTRK01000153.1, from coordinate 1,583 downwards.
AACAGGATAGGGCAAGGCGAGCGAACATTGGTGACCACACTCACAAAGAGGATGGCAGAAGAGCTGGCAAAGTACCTCTTCAACCTGGATATTAAGTGCCGGTATATCCACTCAGATGTAGCTACACTGGAAAGAGTGGAGATCCTCAGAGACCTTCGGCTTGGCAAGTTCGATGTACTCATCGGCATCAACCTGCTCAGGGAAGGCCTGGATCTTCCTGAGGTATCACTTGTAGCCATACTGGATGCGGATAAGGAAGGTTTTCTGCGCTCTGAACGGGCACTGACTCAAACAGCGGGAAGAGCAGCAAGGCACATCAATGGAAAAGTGATCATGTATGCCGATAAGATCACAAACTCCATGAAGAAAACGATCGATGAAACAGACCGCAAGCGGGGCAAACAAATGGAGTACAATACCGATCACAATATCACCCCAAGGCAGATCACGAAGACGCACCATGAGATCATCAACCAGACTGCGGTTATAGACCATGGATCACAAGGGCGGGCATATATAAGGAAAGAGGGAATTGACCTCGCTGCTGACCCGGTTGTGCAATACATGTCCCGTGACCAGCTAAAGAAGGCCATTACCAAGACCAAGCGAAGTATGGAAAAGGCGGCTAAAGAGCTGGATTTTATTGAGGCTGCCAGATTTCGAGACGAACTTATGGCGTTGGAGAAGTTGGTCAGGGAGGGGAAATAATGCTGTCTTGCATTTTGGGCAGAGAATCTGCTCTGGTTCAAGTACAGTCTTGCGGCAAATGGGGCAATATTGCACCTATTGATCGCCCACAATATTCCTAATATTTTAAAAAATAGTAGAGGTGTTTCATGTACTCATTATTGACCATGATCATTCCGGCCTCAAACTTCCACCACTCCGATTCCCTGTATTGTGAGCTGGGGGCGCCGTGAATGATAACTTTGATCCCTTCGGGCTCCAACAATGGTTTGAACACATTATTTACCCTTCTTGTATGGAAGCTGCTGGACAGAATAATGACCGTCTTAAAATCATGCTCCAGGCAATAAGCTAAAACAAGTTCTGACTCTTCCCTGGTACTGGTCCCACTCAAGAGCGTATCAACAACTTCGCCGGGTATGTTATAATTGTCCACCAGTCCGATCCTGGAGACCTCTGCTTCCCTGTGCTCAATCTTCAGCACCTTCAATATATCCGGAACCAAGGCGCCGGTGCAAATAACTTTTGCAGCCAACCCTTGCTCTATCAGCTTAGCCGTTTCATCCACCCGATCAAAAGCTCCTCCACCCAGCAAAAATATGGCATCCGATTGCTCCAACGTATCCTGAACAATCAGCCAATCACCAGCCATCCGGTAGAATGTGGTCCTGAACAGAACAGCAACCAGCAAAAGCACCAGTAAACCGAGCAGGAACTTATACCTTTTCTTCATTTCGCGGTCTTAAAAAAAAGCCTTCCCGACCAACATCAGAAAGGCTTTTCAGAATTTTAGAAATGAATTAGTTGTTTCCCAGAATCAGCGGAAGGCCATCTTTTCCACTTCCAACTACAACCACTTTGGCGTTATTAGACTCTGCCAATTTCAAAGTAGCCTC
>DTRK01000152.1:405-3114 GCA_012965955.1 Flavobacteriales bacterium | reverse complement strand
AGGCACTGAACTTATACTCGCATCTAAAACTGGGTCTAAGGATAATGTTGTGGTAATGATACTGTCGCAACCACTGGCCGCAGTTACCGTGTCATTGTAGTTTCCCGCGACTGTTTGGAAAGCACCAGCCAGAAGGGTGCTATCCCCTTCGCAAATGTTCATGCTAACACTATTACTCACAAATGCAGTGACTGTTAGGGTAGTGATGACTATACTGTCACATCCGGTGCTGGTCGCCAGTGTATCCATATAAGTTCCGCTTGTGGTTTGCCACATTCCTCCAGCAAACAAGCTGTCAAAGTCACAGATACTGACACTGATACTATCGGTAAAGCTGGAATCAACCGATAGCGTAGTGGACATAATACTATCACATCCTCCCACGGCAATAAAAGAATCCACGTATGTACCAGCAACCGTTTGCCAGGACCCCTGTAAAAAGCTGCTATCCCCTGAACAAATTTGAATAGCGGCAGTATTTGAAGCCCCCACGGTAACGGTCAAACTATCATAAATCGTATCGCATATAGTGGTCATGGCGACCACATAGGTGGTGGTCACATCAGGGCTGGCCACAGGGTTGGCAATGCTTGTATCGCTCAAACTTGCCGAGGGAGACCAGGTATAGGTGATAGCATTTACAGCTTGCAGTTGAAGAGTATCGTCACATCCCAAAGTAGTATCACCAACCAGCAATTCAGGAAGCTTGCAAGCAATTGCCCCACAGCTACCAAGATTGTATGATGCCACGAACTTATTTCCTGTGGCGATAATCTCTCCTCCAGGTCCGAAATCCAAATCACACACAATGCTATCGGTTATCGTTGTGGAGATGAAATTGAGGTTGTTATCGTATTTATGGATCCCTAGGTTGTTTCCACCAAAACACCACTTCCTCCCTCAAACACACCACCTGGAAGAGCGATCTTTGTCACGAGGCTTTGAGACAGAATGTCCCATTTGAATAAGGAATCACCACTAGAGGTGTAAATGAAATCTAATGAGGCAGCAATACCGCTGTTAGAACTTGGAGCAGGACTGGGACTGTCGTAGGATGGCCCATAATAACTGAATCCATGTGTGTGAGGGATTAAACCCAGATTCTCCCCGGTCTTAGAGCAAAGGATTGAAAGAGTGTTTCGTTGCAGCAAGTAATAATTACCATCCGGCCCAAGTTCCATGTCCCTGGTCTCATTCGGTGTTGGAGGTCCCGTATTATAAATCTGTTTATTGTTGGTACTATCACCAATAACAGGGTCGATATATAAAGAATTGGTCCCTCCATTTCGACTCCCCACAACGGTCAGCTTTGAGTAATCGCAATTGAAGGCCATGGCAAATAATTCGAAGAAAAATATTGAAACCCCAGCAGGCCCGTGCAACACTTCCCATTCCAATGCCCCCGTTATCGTTCTCTTTTTGATATATGCTTTAGCCCCTCTGGTCACATAATTGTCACCATTGGTCTTGTTCACCGCCAAGGCCCCTGACCAGGTATTACCCGCTGGTACACCATTTTCGGTCCATTGCAGCACTCCCAAATTATTGAACATTTTCACCTTGTACTTACCTGGTCCAAAACGGCCATAAACAAAGGAATTACCGGCATTGTCAGTCTTCACTTTCAAACCATTGTTGGTCGTGCTATTAGTTATCGCCGTAATCCATGGGTCGATGATGACCTTCTTTGAAATGTCATACTTACCCATTTCGAAACTTACCGTATTATCTTTTAAAACGAAGCTTGAGGAAATGGCTCTTTGATCACTGGCATAAAAAGAGTGAAGCCCCTGATCCTTCAGTTGCACAACACCTAACTTCAGCAACAGATCCCCATCGAGATGCATTTCATCCAATCCATCATATTCCATTTCAATATCGTTCGGATCCGCTCCTGGATGCAGCACGAAGGAATATTTCAGCCCCCCTTTTTCATGGATAGCAAACTCAAGATCGATGTGTTCGTATACATCCTTATAGGTTATTTTCTGGTAAGCTGGCACATGGTCAAGACTGGTGCCGGCGTCCTTGACCAAGTCATAGATATAGTATTGGGGCAACCTGACCGAAGGAAGCAATCGAACATCAGAGTATGCGTTCTTAAGTTGAATGTGAAAGGTTCTTGTATCATAGAAGTTGAAATTTTGCAACTGATCCTCTTTTTTCGCCTCCCTTAACGCATACGCTTCTTTTTCTTGAGCCGAATAAAAAGCCAGAGCATGTTTCTCCTCTTCTTCCTCTAATCGCAACCTTATAAACTCTTCCCATTTGACCTGGTTCTTCACCCGACAGACATAGGTGATACCCTTCAGGCCAAAATAAATCTCCATGCCCTGTTGTTCTGCCCCAAATAAAATCTTTTCGGAGCCTTTCAACTTAGTATCGAACTGTCCTAGATTTTCAATAAAACAATCGTCATTCAGATCATTGGCCCACATCATGCTCCTTTGCTCTTGCGCATATGTCCAGGGAACAAACAAAAGAAGATAAAGACTTAGTAATTTGTATCGCATGTGTCCAAACGAGTGCTCATGTTTCTTGATGTTCATCATATCGTGTTCGTTTTTATATTGTTGTTCTCGAGAACCAATGATGGAAAGGCCGAATTGACATTTTGTCGAGAACTGTGGCCTGTTTCATCTCAGCTAACACTTCTAATTTATAATACTAAAGGTAGATTCAACCACCAAGCGCAAGTTTTTTTTATAT
>DTRK01000152.1:0-395 GCA_012965955.1 Flavobacteriales bacterium | reverse complement strand
CACATTTAACGATGAGAGTATCGTTGAAAAGAAGGGTAATTTAACTCTTGTACGCTAGTTTTTTTATATCTGATAAAGATATTGTTAAAAGCCTGTTTTGGAGTTTTAAATAATGAATAAAAACCGGTGCAAATGTTCAGATTCATACTTCAATTGTCAAAAACTAGCGTACAAGAGTTAAATTACCCTTCTTTTCAACGATACTCTCATCGTTAAATGTGGCCTTTAAATAGTAAACAAATACCGCCTCATTCATAGGCTTTCCTTTGAATAAACCATCCCAGCCATTGGTCAGATCATTGGTTTCAAAAATCTTCTCACCCCATCTGTCATAGATGATAAAGATGATTTCCTCAACTCCTTTACCCTGAACATATAGTATGTCATTTTCCCCT
>DTRK01000151.1 GCA_012965955.1 Flavobacteriales bacterium | reverse complement strand
TGGCGACGATGAGTCCCGAGCTTCTGAAATCACAATTCCCATACTGTCTAAGAACGAGGTAATTGGCATTATTGATTCGGAGCATCCGGACAAGAACTTCTACAGCCAGGATGATTTTAAAGTATTGACTACCATTGCCTCAATGACATCTGCCAAGTTGGCTCAGGTCAAAATACAGGAAGAACTGCAGGCGCATAAACTATTGCTTGAAGATAAGGTGAAGGCCAAGACACAGCAGCTTCAAATGACGATATTGGAATTGAGAAAATCCAATAAAGAGATATTGGACCGGGATAAGGAAAAGGGGATCTTGCTCAGGGAGATTCACCATCGAGTTAAAAACAACCTCCAGATACTAACCAGCTTAATGAATCTGCAGGCATCAGTATCCAATGATGATGCGGTAAAAGGTGTCTTTAGAGAATGTCAAAGAAGAATTTTGTCAATGGCTGCTATTCACGAGCAGTTGTATATGAGCGGGAATATGGCAGAGATCAAGGTGAGACCGTATATGGAGGAGATTACGGATAGCCTATTGCATTCTTTTGGTGCATCAGGGAGGGTGAATTTGATATTTGAAATAGAGGACAGGTCCTTTGATATAGCCACTTCAATTCCCTTGGGACTGATGCTGAATGAATTGGTGGTGAACGCTCTTAAGCACGGTCTTGAGGATGTTGCCGGAGAACTCAAAATTTCTATGAACTGTGAAGACGAGTCTGTAGTTCTGGTTGTCAGGGATAACGGTTCAGGCTTTGACACCATGGACAAGAAAAGTGGCACCCTGGGAATGGAACTGATTAAGACGCTGACTGAGCAACTTGATGGAGAAATCACCTTCGATTCCGGTAAAAGCGGAACGACGTGCAGACTGGTGTTTCCTGCAAAGCAGTTTTGTTAGTTGGGTGCACTTGAGCAGAATTGCGTACCTTCAGTAAATCAATCTACAAATTCTCTATATGAAAATCACAATACTTAGCCTGGCAGTGCTTTCAATCTTAGGACTCACTTCTTGTGAAAAAAAGGATTGGGGTAAGAAACATTGTGAGTCTAGTTTGGATAAGGAAGGTTCTTACAAAGAGTATATATATGAGCCGCTGGTTACATCAGATAATTGCGATTGTATTGTGGCTGGGAAAGTGAAATATGTAGGGGAGTGCGGTACACTTGCATTGTTGGACTATGGCGATGGTACCTGCGATGATATTGCTACTAAAACCATCTGTGTTGACGGGGACTGTGATCATTGTGGAGCCTACACCGTTGAGGTTGTTCTAGAGTGCACTGGCAAAGACCCTGAGTAACTTGCTAATCCATTATATTGTCCGGATATCTCTATAAAGAAACGTCCCCTTTCTAACATTATGTTAACCAGAAGACTGCTACGTTGGGAAATAACCGGCGACATATCTGGACGGATTAAGAACCACACGTAACTGAGTACTAACGTGTTTACCAGCGAATGTGGGTGGAAATGCCTTACTTAACGATTAGGACTTGTATAGTGTCTATGAGACGCTATATGCTGTGAAAAGGAATTGAAACACTGGAGGAGAGATGGCAACGCATACTTATACTCAGCCCGTAAATTTTGACAAACTTGAACCTGCTACTCTAACCTCTCAATGTGGGTTCTAGGAGAACACGATGGGAAAGGGATATTCGTTTCCTGTCCTACAAAGCCGGATGCTTCAATCTTATCCTATAGCAGATGAGATTCTACGCACTTAGATAGCATTAAGATTGTCCTATAATTAATATTATGTTAACTAGCTCTATTCTGGGTATACCTGAGAATTTCATTAGACTTCCACCACTGCGGCTTTACAAATCGAACAGACACGACCACTACCGCTATAGCCAATATATGCAAGAAAATACCTACTTTGCGATTAGTGATCTTATCCTAAATTCGGATAAATTAGACCCAAACACAAATACAAAACATACAGACTATGAAAAAACTTTACACTAGCCTATTGGCACTTATCCTAACTGGAAATATTGCATTTGCTCAACCTGACATGGGAGTCACTGAAATAACTACTCCTACTCCTGGGTCTTCAATTCTAACTACCTATAATGATACCTTAGCATTTAAAATTAAAAATTTTGGTGACTCTCTGAATATTGGAGACAGCTTGGTAATAACAATGTTCATCGATGGCGTCGAGGCTCCAGGTGGATACTTTTTAATTATGCAACAAGCTTGGCCTACGAACGATGAATACGTACTTGCAGGCCCGGTAGATTTCACATCACTGAACATCAGTGCTGGATCGCACACTATTTGTCTGACTACTGATGATGCTGATGACGTTAACCATGCTAATGATACGGCCTGCGCTACCTATACCTTTACAGTTCCTACAGGTATTGGTTTAACATTGGGGTCAAAAAGTTCCATCTTCCTAAACAACGGTATACTGAACCTAAATATTACCCATTCAGATATTGTAGAATCTACTACCCTTACGGTGTACAATATGGCTGGAAGATTGGTTTATACAGAGGATATTGGTGGAAATGGAAGCATCTCCTCAACTGTTGATCTCTCAAGCTATGCAACAGGGGTTTATGTAGTTCGACTTGTGTCAAAAGGAAGACTGATTGATACGCGAAAACTGATCAAATAATTTACCTTTCACATAAGTGGTAGCTATTGTTGTAAGACTATAGAATCCGGCCATAAGCAGAGTAAAGCCGTTGAGGCGTATTAGTAGCTGTATCAACGATCAGGAGTCCTTTGGGGAGGTTGTCCACGCAAGTTGGTCACCTGCACGGGTGGTTTAATGTCTCACCTCCGCCTTTACTTCTACATTAATTTTGTGGAGTACAATGTATGGCCTTTCTTTTGTCAAAAAAGATAAAAACGGTCAGTAATTTCTAGTCCCCAGCCAGATTAGTGATAATATAAATCATACGAGCAGATGAAGGTCGTTGTGCAAGCGACTTACCAGATACAACGTCGCAACATTTGCCCTATAACTAAGATTTATATTAACTAGCCCTTTTAAGGGTATACGGAAGAGTTATCAGTCTTCTACTCCAAGGGAATATGATTGTGAAATAGGCCTTCCCGTTTGTAGTATCCGTCCTTATTAATTACTAACTTGCGTATAAGCCAGTATTTAACATGAATACGGCTGCTTAAATCAAAACCCACTATATGAAAACCAAATACTCTCTATTTCTGCTAATCGCTGCTTCCCTATTACTTATTCAGTGCAAAAAAGACGTTACAGACTGTACTGACACGAATGCGTCCAACTATAATGCTGACGCTGACATCAATTGCTGTTGTGAATACCTAATCACATTCGACGCTGAGGGTACTGGAAATGAGTATCAAGTTACCTGGTTAAACGAATCAGGGACTGAATCGACGCTTTCGCCTATGACTAATACCTGGGGCGCCTATTATGTGGTCCCCTTGGGCACTATGGTGTCTTTCTCGGTGACTAACTTAAATACCGATAGTACTACTACCGCTATAGCCAACATCTGGAAAGGTGATGTCATATTCAGAACGGCTACCGTTACAGGTACCGGAGAAACCGCTACCGTAAGCGGAATTGTTAATTAACTATTGAACCGCTAATTCTCTAGCATCTCCTGCATACGCTCCCAATTGACATTGTCTTCGGTGCGTGCGTAGAGGTCCTTGAGGGACGTAATGGTGCTCCTGTCAGTTGGCTTCAGCTCTAGGGCTTTCTCAAGCAGCGGTAGCGCCTTCACCATGATGGTTTCCGCTTTTTCGCGTTCTGCTTTATACACATAGTTATCAGCGATGTCTTCAATGCTCTTTAATTTGGCCACGCCTTTATTGTAGTATAGCGCCCCGAAATTATAAAGGATATTAAAGTAGTTGTCGTGAATCTTGTCAAGGGAAGCCTTACTGCTCATTTCTGTTTCAGTGCCTCTCGCCAATTTATAGGCTCCCTTCTTCTGCCCATACTCCGGCTCTGCCAGCGCTAGCGCCTGCCCAAATACTTTCTCCCCTTGCTCAAAATCACCTGCCTGATCATGCATAGTTCCTAACCAATAATACAACACGACATTATCCGGATCATTTTCAATAGCTACCTTAAGGATTTCAATTGACTTGTTTCTGTCTTCCTTGTCACTATAATATTTCAGCTCCTCTATGATGATGTTACTGTCATCAGGATATGCTTGTCTCCCCTTCTGGATCGCAGCGAGCCGCTCCGTGTCATTAGAGTCGATTCTATGCAATTTAATGAGCAATGAAAAGATGCTTGATCCACCATAGTTCATGTCAATCAACCGGTTGTAATAAGCAATTGCATTTTTGGTTTTACCCAGCCGATCAGCAGTAATCCCTGCGTTGTAAATGGACATCGTATCGATCAGGGCAAATTCAGGCCGGGCATTTATTTCCATTGCACTTTCAAAGGACTGCAGCGCATTGACAAAATTGCTCTCGTTGAACTGTTTGGCTCCCCTATAAGCAAAAAGGACTGCGCACACCTCCAACTTCTTTTTAATGTCGCTCTGATGCTTACCCTTTACATCCAATTCCATGCATTTGAGGTAGGATACGTAGGCAACGTCCAGTGCATTCAGATCAAGGGCAGAGAATTCAGGGTTCTTGCTCTCATGCAGATCTTGATAAATAAGTCCTCTATAATACCATGATCGCGGTAAGCCGGCGGCCTTTTCATCCTTGATTCCTACATCAATTGCCTTCTTTGCTTTGTCCAATTCCCCGTAATCGAGATAATTGTAAGCTGAGACAATTTTTGACCTTTGTGCTGTTGCACTTAACCCCATGCACATTGCCAGGGCCAGTACCAAGAGTGCTGCTGAACGTTTCATTTAATACTAAGATAATCTATTTATCATCTTCTTCCTCATCTCCTTCGTCTGCAGACTCATCTGTCTCCTCATCCTTTTCTTCATCTGTTTCGTCCGCTTCATCGACCTCAACAGCATCAACAACCGTTCCGTCTTCACTGGCTTCTTCTCCTTTCTCCCCTTCTTCAAAACCTTCTTCACCTTCCATTAAATTGTCCTCCTCGTCCCCTATCTCGACCTTAGTAACTGCGGCAATTGCATCACCTTCCTTGAGGTTGATTAGTTTAACCCCCTGGGTTGCCCTGCCCATAACGCGCAAGGTTGATACTTTTAAACGAATCATGATTCCAGACTTATTCATGATCATCAGGTCATTTTCGTCTGTAACACTTTTTAGAGCGATCAAGGCACCGGTCTTTTGGGTGATGTTGATGGTCTTGACACCCTTTCCTCCCCTATTGGTGATTCGGTAATCTTCAATACTGGATCTCTTTCCTATTCCGTTCTCGGCAACGACAAGTATCGATTCATTCTCTCCAAGGACACAGATCATGCCGATAACCTCGTCTTTTTTAGGATCAGACAATGTGATGCCTTTCACACCTGCAGCACCTCTTCCCATTGGCCTTACTTTAGATTCAGGGAAGCGAATTGCCTTGCCAGAACGGACACCCAACATGATGTCGTGCTCACCACTTGTTAGTTTGGCTTCCAGAAGTTGATCCCCCTCTCTGATATTGATGGCAATAATACCGTTGGCCCTTGGCCGGGAATACAGTGCCAATGTGGTCTTTTTGATAACGCCTTTCTTGGTACATAGTACCACGTAGTTATTATTGGTGTATTCCTCGTCCTTCAAATCCTTTACATTGACAAATGCCTTTACCTTATCCTCTGGCGGAATATTGATCATGTTTTGAATAGCCCTGCCTTTTGATGTCTTTCCACCCTCAGGTACTTCATAAACTCTTAGCCAGAATACCTTACCCTGTTCCGTAAAGAAGAGTAGGTAATTGTGCATCGTAGCTACAAAGAGGTATTCGATAAAGTCCTCGTCCCTGGTAATACTGCCCTTTGAGCCTTTACCTCCCCTATGCTGTGCCCTGTATTCAGAAAGCGGTGTTCGTTTAATATAACCCAGGTGAGAGATACTGATAACCATATCCTCATCGGCGTACATATCCTCTACTTTAAAGTCTCCCGCTGCGTATTCAATTTCAGTCTTTCGCTCATCTCCGTACTTTTCTCGAATCTCAATCAATTCATCGCTAATAATCTTCATTCTTATATCTACGTTGGCGAGAATCTCTTTCAATCTTGTAATCAAAGCCATTATTTCTTTGTGTTCCTGCCTCAACTTTTCGATCTCAAGGCCGGTCAATTTTTGCAAACGCAGATCGAGAATTGCTCTCGCTTGAATATCGCTGAGATCAAATTTCTTAATCAATCCCTCTCTTGCATCGTCAGGAGTTTTCGATGCCCGAATCAATTTAATAACCGCATCAAGGTTGTCAACTGCTATGATAAGCCCTTCAAGAATGTGGGCACGCTTTTCGGCTTGTTTTAATTCGAACTCCGTTCTCCTTACCACAACGTCGTGCCGGTGCTCAACAAAGTTGCTGATAAGCAATTTCAAATTCAACATCTCCGGCTTGCCTTTTACAAGCGCAATATTGTTGACGCTGAATGATGACTGAAGAGCTGTAGATTTGAAGAGGTGATTCAACACAATATTGGCGACAGAGCCTCTTTTTAGCTCATAAACAATGCGCATTCCCGACTTATCAGATTCATCCTGAATTGCCGAAATGCCATCCAGTTTCTTGGAATTGATAAGATCGGCGGTTTTCTTGATCATATCCGCCTTGTTAACCTGATAAGGAATTTCAGTAACAATTATCCGTTCCCGGTCTTGCCCAAATGTTTCTATTTCATACTTGGACCGTATGACAACGCGCCCCCTACCCGTCTCAAATGCTTCTTTAACACCTTCATAACCATAGATGGTTCCACCTGTTGGAAAATCTGGAGCAGTAACCATCTTCATCAACTCCGGAATTTCCATTTCAGGATTGTCGATCAGCGCCAACGTTGCCGTGACAACTTCAGTCAAGTTGTGAGGCGGCATGTTGGTGGCCATTCCAACTGCAATGCCAGATCCTCCATTAACCAATAAATTTGGAAACTTACATGGAAGAACCGTAGGCTCCTGAAGTGTGTCGTCAAAGTTTAGCTGAAAGTCGACTGTATCCTTGTCAATGTCAAAAAGCATCTCCTCTGCAATCTTGGTAAGTTTCGCTTCGGTATATCGCATTGCCGCTGGTGGATCACCGTCTACTGAACCAAAGTTTCCCTGCCCATGCACCAGTGGATAACGCAACGACCAGGGCTGTGCCATACGAACCATGGCATCGTAAACAGATGTATCACCATGTGGGTGAAATTTACCGAGCACCTCTCCAACAATTCTGGCAGACTTTTTAAATGAGCCAGTTGCCCTTACACCCAGCTCAAGCATACCAAATAATACCCGTCGGTGAACCGGCTTCAATCCGTCTCTCACTTCAGGTAAAGCCCTGGAAACTATAACCGACATCGAATAATCGATGTAAGCTGTCTTCATTTCCTCCTCAATATTGATCGTTATGATATTGTCTTCAGTTGCCATAAATTCATATATTTCTTAATATAATATTGGCCCGTTTTTACGTTTAATTAACGAGGATCGAATGTACTAATTATTAAGGGCATTTTTAAGAGATAAATAGGCTATATTGTTAACAAAATTCTGTTAATAAAATTGCGCGCCAAACTACTTAGCAAACAAGGTGAATACTATTTTTGAGCCAATGTGGTTTATTCCATTTTTTTGGAATGGTTATTGAAAGGAAAATGGTAGATTGGGCAACCAAATAAAGTCCGAAATCGTCTAAGCTATACGAGGTTTAAATATTAATCTTACAATCTGGTTTATGGAAGCGAAATTTTCACCACGGGTTAAAGATGTAATAAGCTTCAGCAAGGAGGAGGCACTCCGGCTGGGGCATGAGTACGTAGGGACTGAGCATCTGTTGCTTGGTATTATTAGGGAAGGAGAAGGAGTCGCCATCAAATTACTAAAGGCGTTAGCGGTGGATACGGTTAAGCTGAGGAGGATGGTGGAGCACGTAATCAAGAGAAGTAAGACAACAGTTGCTAACTCCTCTGAATCTATTTCCCTGGTGAAGCAAGCCGAGCGCGCATTGAAAATAACCTACCTTGAGGCAAAGCTTTTTAAGAGCAATAAGATTGGTACGGAACACTTGTTATTGGCAATTCTAAAAGACGATGACAATGTAGTTACGCAGGTCCTGAGTCAGCTCGGTGTAGATTATGATGCTGTAAAAGAAGAGCTCGAGGTTAGCAATGCAATGCCGGAAGCGGAATTTCCTGGTAGCTCCACGGATGAACCGGATGATGATGATGATGATGACGACGATGATGCATTCCGCGCAGGAGGGAGTAAAAGGGCGTCTGACTCCAAGACAAAGACCCCAGTTCTGGATAATTTTGGACGAGACATCACCAAAATGGCCGAAGAGGACAAATTAGACCCCGTTGTTGGAAGAGAGAAAGAGATTCAACGCGTTTCGCAAATTCTAAGTCGTAGAAAGAAAAATAACCCAATTCTTATTGGAGAGCCTGGTGTTGGTAAGTCGGCCATAGCAGAGGGCCTTGCATTGCGTATTGTGCAGAGAAAAGTTTCTCGTGTATTGTTTGACAAAAGAGTAGTCACATTGGATCTTGCAGCGTTGGTTGCAGGTACAAAATACAGGGGGCAGTTTGAGGAGCGGATGAAGGCCGTGATGAATGAACTGCAAAAGTCACCTGACGTAATTCTATTCATTGACGAGATTCATACCATTATAGGTGCTGGCGGGGCCAGTGGCTCACTTGACGCCTCTAATATGTTCAAACCGGCATTGGCAAGGGGAGAAATTCAATGCATTGGTGCAACTACCCTGGATGAATATCGTCAGTATATTGAAAAAGACGGAGCACTGGAACGAAGGTTTCAAAAAATAGTTGTAGATCCAACATCAACGGAAGAAACTATTGAGATCTTGCAGAATATCAAGGAGCGCTATGAAGACCATCACAAAGTAAAGTATACAGATGATGCCATTGAGGCCTGTGTGCGTCTCACCAATAGATATATAACGGACAGATACCTGCCTGACAAGGCCATCGATGCGCTGGATGAGGCAGGATCGCGGGTACACATTGTAAATATCAATGTTCCGACAGAAATCACTGACATTGAAAAGAAAATTGACGAGGTGAAGAAGGAGAAGAATCAGGTGGTCAGGAGTCAAAAATATGAAGAGGCAGCCAAACTGAGAGATACTGAGCGGCAGCTTCTTGAGGATTTGGACAAGGCAAATCAAGTGTGGGAAGAAGAAACAAAGAGCCGGCGAGAGGTTGTAAATGAGGAAAGTGTCGCGGAAGTTGTGGCGATGATGTCAGGAGTACCAGTTCAGAGAATTGCACAAACAGAAATGAACCGCTTGGTGAAAATGGACGAGCAGGTCAAAGAGTCAATTATTGGCCAGGATGATGCCGTCAGTAAGATCGTAAAGGCGATTCAGCGAAATCGTGCTGGACTTAAGGACCCTAACCGGCCAATAGGATCGTTTATCTTCCTAGGGCCTACTGGAGTTGGAAAGACGCAGCTGGCTAAAGTATTGACGAAAAACTTGTTTGACAGCGAAGATCTTCTTGTACGTATCGACATGAGTGAATACATGGAGAAGTTTGCTGTATCAAGACTAATTGGTGCACCTCCAGGATATGTTGGCTATGAAGAAGGTGGCCAGCTCACGGAAAAAGTTCGAAGGAAACCCTATTCTGTTATTCTCCTGGATGAGATAGAGAAAGCGCATCCAGATGTGTTCAACCTGCTGTTACAAGCCTTAGACGACGGTATTATGACCGACAGCCTGGGCAGAAAGATCGACTTCAAGAACACCATTATAATAATGACCTCCAATATCGGCACCAGGCAATTGAGTGATTTTGGCAAAGGTGTTGGATTTGAAACATCAGCTAAAATGGAGGGTGCAGATGATTACTCAAAGAATGTGATAGAAAGTTCCTTGAAAAAGGCATTCTCTCCTGAGTTTTTAAACAGAGTAGATGATGTCATCATCTTTAATCACCTATCGAGATCAGATATTCAGAAGATTATTGATATAGAGCTTGTGAGCCTGTATACCAGAATTGGTGAATTGGGATACCACTTTGAGTTGACCAAGGAAGCCAAGCACTTCATTGGTGATATTGGCTATGATGATAAGTTTGGTGCTCGTCCACTCAAACGGGCCATTCAGAAATACCTTGAGGATCCTCTGGCAGAGGAGATTATCAATTCTGGAGTGAAGGAGGGCGACACGATCACGGTTAGATTGAATAGTGAGAAGAATGGCCTGAGTATGGATGTTGAGAGTAGCAAGCCAAAGACAACGACCAAGTCTAAAAAGCCAAAGGCTACTAAAAAGCCTAAACCAAAAGACGGTAAAAATCCAGACAAAGAGTCGGCAAAGCCAGGTGCCGAAGAATAATCCAGATTCACTTAATTGATTTGTATAGTCAGCTGACAGTCAATCAATTATACTTGTTTTCCTGATACAACCATTCAAGATACTTTGTGCAATTATCGATAGTTCACGTAAACTATTTTGCAAAAGGCCTTTCGTTCAGAAAGTGTTGGAGAAATTTTGAACAATTCCGATATCCATTGTGGGTCATTGGTGCCTGATTTTCTATAAATACTGGTCACGTCTAGCTTAATACCCTCCCCAGGGTCTTGAGGAATCTCCTCTATGCGATTTGCTGTGTACATATCACCATCCCATACCTTTAAAAATTGACCGTAGGTAGATACTCTGGCTTTCTTGTCTCGTGTCAATTCAAAGAGTTTAAATTCCGGGAGTTGCTCCTCGTAATAGAGCTCAACATTTGTTGCTGACTCATTTAAGGCAAAAACATGAACCCTCAATATAGGGAAGTCCCCCAACACACCGTTGTCTTTTAGTACTTTAATCATATTCTTAGTTTCAATAGGCAAGAACACAGCTTGTGGAGGTAATGGGAACATTTGGAGGTCCTTTAGCAGCTCATATACCGGCAGCTTCCCATCTCCAGCTAACTTGGTGAAAATTCTGGCTTCTTCAAATCTGCGGTCGGAAGAGAGATAGAGAGCCAGCGTCTCTTTGTATTCTATATTCTCCAGGTCTAGTGATATAGCAGTCTTTAGATACTTAAGTGCCTTTTCGAAAT
This sequence comes from Flavobacteriales bacterium, assembly GCA_012965955.1. Taxonomy (GTDB): domain Bacteria; phylum Bacteroidota; class Bacteroidia; order NORP154; family NORP154. Next base: position 236 of record DTRK01000151.1, on the reverse strand, counting down.
CCCTGAACTCAAAATTGATATCATCTCCAGAAGCGACATTCTCCTTTATACCATATAACCTGGCTTTCCAAAAGTGCGCCTCAGCATTGTCTGGCTCAATTTCAATAGCCTCATCCAGATATCCATGTAGCCTGTCCAGACCCCTGTCGTTCTTTAGGCCTATTTCGGCGTAAGAAACCAGGGCATTTACATCCGACGGATGAACCTTGACATAATTCTCCAGTTGGTCTTCAATG
>DTRK01000150.1 GCA_012965955.1 Flavobacteriales bacterium | reverse complement strand
GGACCGGTGTGAGATTTCGAGTAAGGATAGATCCAAACCGTCAAAGTTGAGGACTGCTGCGCCGGCCTGCTTCAAAACAGAATCGGGAAGGATGCAGGGACCCGCTGAGAAATTATGGACCTTAGACATTGAGGTGGCTTAAAAATCGCGGCAAAGTTGCGAATTATTTTACTATTTTTTGGGGGTCGTTGTACTTATCTTTTTTACGTCCCTTCGGATTGCGCGCGTCGATATCCTTGACGTAGTGCCACTTACCTCTCTTGTATCTAAGTCCGTCATAACTCCCATCGGGCCCCTGAAATGCTGCCTGCCCGCTAACGGCCTCCGTATTCCCCGACAAATGGTCGTAGACAATCATCTTATACTCCGGCTTGAACTGCACTGACATTGAAGCTCTTTCATGGTATTCAAATACCAGCCGATTTTTGAATCCAAGTGGCGTACCCAATACTGCCTTGCCAAAGACCGGCTGCCCCGCTTTGCCGAAGGACAGCACATCAATAATCTTCTTATTAGACATCCTGTCATTACCATCCCATCCAAGCAACAAGTAATACTTGCTTCTTTTCTTTTTCATCTCCACCATTGAGTAGTAATGCGCTCCATACCAGCTTTTCCCGGAAAGCACCTTCTGGTCCCCTTTCCCTATATCCGCCGATCCATCCTCAAGCACAAAGACCTGATAATTCTTGTATTGTTTATTGTAACGCTGGATAATACCGAAATACTCATAAGTGCCATCATCTCTCGGGAGATTCCAGTTGAATATTCTAAAGGATCTATCTGAAGGTGATAATTTCGCAATTGTATTTAGCTGCTTAAATGGATATTTGAACGATCCTTCTTCTTTCAAAGCCGCCCTCAGAATTGAGATGAAATGTGCATGTGCGGCATATCGAACCGAGTCGGTTTCGCCATTGAGAATAATAGGTGCAATTGTCACCATGCTGTCTTCCCAAACTTTGAGAGAGGACGTCTTCTGGCCAAGAGCAAAAATTGACCAGCTACAGATTAATATGATTGTCGAAATATGTTTCATGCGTTAGTAACAGTAGTAATCGGCCATATATTGTTCCAATAAGCCCTCCAGTAGTATGCGCTAGCATTACTTCTGGAGGGACTTGTATAATATGGGGTTATTGAAATTATTGCCGATGCTATAGGTGCATCGAATCTTTTTTACCCAGTAGCTGCTCGTCTGATTCTCTGTGGTCTGGATCATCCACACAGCAATCAACAGGACAAACAGCGGCGCATTGAGGCTCATCATGAAACCCCTTGCACTCCGTACATTTATCAGGCACAATATAATAGAATTCATCACCGTCAGCACCGAGAGCACCATCTTTAACAGGATCCTGGGCCTCATCCGCATCTACAGTCATGTTCGTACTCTTTCCCGTATAATCTCCAGAAAGACCTGTACCGTCCGAAAATCTCCATTCTGCTCCACCTTCGTATATTGCATTGTTCGGACACTCTGGCTCACAGGCTCCGCAGTTAATGCACTCGTCGGTAATTATAATTGCCATGACTTGAAATCTTATGTATTATTCCCTGCAAATATACTGAAATTACAATCTTTAGAGCCAATCACCATCAGGACTTCTCAAATCTCCATTGTTGATAATGCCTTACCGGACCTTCATCTTTAAAATCCCGATTATGTTCCATTTATTGTGAAGCTTATTTGCCTACTTTTGCGCCTGCATTTGCCCTAATACCATGCCTACGGCAGATAAACCCGAAGGCGGAAGGCAGGCATTTATAATCCGGTAATCAATGAGCAAGGAAGTCCAGCAACCTTTTATCGCGCTTGGGGATATTTTGAACAGCCTTACTTCAGATGCGTCTAAGGAGATCTACGAACCTGCGACTCGTTTAAAGGAATATATTCCCAGGGCGGTCCACCAAAATGGATGGTTTGATGAGGCCAATGTGAACCGGGCCATAGATGGTGTTGTACAGATGCTGGCAGATTCCTCTGTTACAGATTGGATCAGCAAGTATGATATCCCGGATAATGAGCCGAAGCGTATTGGTGTTTTGCTTGCCGGCAATTTGCCACTGGTAGGATTTCACGATTTTCTGTGCGTACTTCTTTCAGGCAATACCTTTGTTGGCAAGCTTTCCTCCAAAGACGACCGGCTTTTACCCATGGTTGCTGATATACTCCTGGATATTGAACCAGGCCTGGCTCAGAGAATTGAATTTACCGACGGCACATTAGATAATATTGACGCAATAATCGCAACCGGCAGTGACAATACGTCGAGACATATTGAATACTATTTCGGCAAGTATCCCAATATCATCAGAAGAAACCGCAACGCGATAGCAGTGCTGGATGGTTCAGAAACCGAAGAAGAGCTGGTTGGCTTAGGTCACGATATCTTCGATTATTTCGGGCTTGGATGCAGAAGTGTTTCCAAAATTTACATTCCTGAATCCTATGATTTAGATCTGGTATTTAAAGGACTATTTCCCTATCAAGATGTGCTTACCAATAAAAAGTACGGTAACAACTACGACTACTACAAGGCCATCTATTTGATGGGACAAACAGAACTGATTGAAAATGGCTTTATTTTGTTAAAGGAAGACCAAGCCATCGCCTCCCCGGTTGCAGTATTGCACTATGAGTATTATAAAAATTCTGATGAATTAGCAAAAGTGCTGCTTGCTAGCGAGAGCAAGATTCAGTGCGTTGTAGCCAAGAACAACATTTCCGGCTTGCGGGTGGTGCCGTTCGGGCAAGCACAATCGCCGGCAATTGATGACTATGCCGATGGTATTGACATGCTGGAATTTCTGATTAAACTAAAGTAAAGTCTCTCTTGAACCTCATCATAGTAGAATTTGGAGATCAGTATTGGAAAGTGTATTTTGCAATTATCAAAGTAACTCTGTGAATACATCTCTACCCTTCCCAGCCGGAAGACTACTCGTACTATGCTCCCTGTCCGTGCTGCCTTTCTCAGGTATTAGTCAATCTTTTTATTGGAATGACGCGTTTCAAAATGGATGTGTTTCCGATTGTGATGCCAGCACATACAGCGGACCTAATGGTGCATGGACGGTTACTAACACTGGTGTGAATGATGTTGATTATAACCCCTGGTATGTAAGTGGAGCGGAATGTGGTAATGCGCCAGCGGTATGTGGTTCTGTGTGTGGTGCAACTGACCCTTCGCTGCATGTAGGGATTAATGCATCTGTTGTTGGTGATAACGGAGCAATTTATTTAGCGGGAGGGTTGGGAATTTGGTTTGTTGAGACGAATCTAAGAGCAGAAACCCCTACTATAGATTGCAGTGGGCATGATACAATTACACTGTGTTTTAATTATATAGAAAATGGACAAGGTACAACAGATGACGCCACTTTGTGGTATTATAACGGGACTACCTGGAGTCTTCTGGATAATTTAGCTAAGACTACTCTGTGCATGTCTGGGCAAGGTAGTTGGACAGCGTTTTCAATACTCCTTCCAACTGATGCGGATAATAATCCAAATGTTAAGATTGGATTCAATTGGACAAATAATGATGATAATGTAGGGACTGATCCTTCTTTTGCTGTTGATGATATTGAATTATCTACCCTGCCTTCTGTTGCATCAGTAACTGGATCTGCATCCGTTTGCATTAATGATGTAAATGTGCCATATACTATTGATTCAAATCCGGGAACAACATATGCCTGGACACTTTCTGGTGGCGGCACTATAACCTTTGGACAGGGTACAGATAGCATCACCATAGACTGGGGTTCAACACCTGGGAGCTATACCGTTGCTGTTGATGAAATCAACTGCAGTGGTACGGTAACACATACTTCCCTATTGGTTATCGTCGGTTCATGTACAGGACCACCAGTTGCCAACTTCACCGTTAGTGATACGTTAATTTGCGAGACAACGTGTATAAGTTTTACTGATGCTTCTACGGGCACGCCTAACTCCTGGGCATGGTCATTTCCTGGTGCCACACCTGATACATCCAACGATCAAAACCCAACGAGCATTTGCTATGACACCGCAGGGGTGTATTCCGTTACCTTAAGTGCAACCAATGGCAGCGGAACACATGACACTACCTTCCTCGCTTTTATTGACGTAGACACACCGGCAACGGTCTCAGCCAATCTTGACGACATAATTTGCGGAGGCATCCCTTATACGTTAAGTGGTTCTATGGGAGGCTCTGCATCCTCCGTCACATGGACTACTTCTGGTGATGGAACATTTAACGACTCATCACTTTTGGGAGCGGTGTACACCCCAGGCAGCGGAGATATTGGCACTGTTGTGACACTCACCATAACGACAGATGATCCTGCCGGCCCCTGCGGTGCTGCGTCACATTTAATAGGGCTTGACGTGAACCCATTAACGACCGCCAGCGCGGGACCAGACACAACCATCTGTAATACTGCTACATACACAATTACCGGGTCGAGTATAGGTGGCAACGCGGCTTCCCAGGTATGGACAACATCAGGTACCGGGGCATTTAATAACAGTTCATTGCTGAGCCCCATTTACACACCATCTTCTGCAGACACCGTCGCGGGTTGTGTAACCCTCACAATTACAACTGATGACCCAGTTGGTCCATGTTTAAGTACGACCGACGATATGAATCTTTGCTTCATGAGTTGTGTACTTCCAATACCAAACTTTTCTGCAAGCGATACCCTCATATGTGAAACAACTTGCATCAACTTTATGGATTCCACACTTAATAGCCCCACGGCCTGGGCGTGGTCATTCCCTGGAGGAACACCTGACACATCGAATATTCAAGACCCAATAGGTATCTGTTATAATACACCAGGCACCTATGCTGTAACCTTGAGTGCAACCAATGGAAACGGAACGGCAGATACCACGTTCACAACGCTTATTAGTGTAGACTCATTGGCTACTGTAAGTGCAGGTGTGAATGACTCTATCTGCGATAGCTCGAGTGACACCCTCTCCGGTTCTATAGGAGGGGGAGCAAGTTCATCAACCTGGACAACATCAGGAGATGGAACGTTTTCGGACAGCAGTTTACTAAATGCAGTATATACACCTGGCTCAGCTGACATAGGAGCAGGTACTGTTACCCTGTATTTAACTACAGATGACCCTGCTGGTCCGTGTGTGGCGGTAGTCGACAGCATAATTCTCACGATTAGCGCGTCCCCGGTTCTGGATTCAATTGTTGCCGTTGACGCCTCTGCGTGCGGTACTGCAGATGGAACTGCGAATCTCTTTGTAACGGGAGGAGCAGCGCCTATTCTATACTCTATTAATGGTGGTACCTCTTATGTCGGAGGTTCTTCATTTTCATCACTTGCTGTCGGGTCGTATTCGGGAATCGTCATAGACGATAACGGTTGCATTTCAAATTCAGTGGGTTTCACAATTTCAGCCCCGGGATCACCAGCACCACCGATAGGGTCACCTGATGACACCTTATGTGATGGCGATATAATCTCTGACCTCACAGCGACGGGATCAAACATCGAATGGTTCTCTGACTCTTTATTGTCGAACTTGTTAGGTACGGGTAGTCCATTCCCAATATCTCCTACAGTCGGTGTAACCGTATATTATGTTACACAAACTGTTAGCGGCTGCCAAAGTGCAGCAGATACAGTTATCATCACCATAAATACGACCCCAGGCCCTCCAACGACCGGAATTGATCCAGGTTATTGTGTAGGTGAGTCTGTAGCAGACATCACGGCATCCGGAACAAATATCACATGGTATTCAGATGCGGCTTTAACAACAATGATCGGAAGCGGATCTCCTTTTGCCATTACCCCTGGTTTGGGAACAACTGTTTACTATGCGACAGACAGCATCAATGGATGCACCGGACCAGCTGACTCAGTTGTAATTACTATCAACGCAATACCAGCAACGCCAGTGGCTGGGACAGATGCGACATATTGCTCAGGAGCTTCAATTGCTGACCTAACCAGCACAGGTACCAATCCATTGTGGTACGCGGATGCGGCTTTGACTTCGTCCATTGGTTCAGGTTCAACACTGATAATCACCCCTCCTATAGGCACCACCACCTACTACGTTATTGACTCAGTGGCTGGTTGTTTCGGTGCTGCAGATTCTGTGTTTATTATAGTTGATTCGACACCGGGTGCCCCCACTACCGGAATTGATACCGGTTATTGTGTTGGCGAGTCTGTAGCAGACATCACGGCATCCGGAACAAATATCACCTGGTATTCAGATGCGGCTTTAACAACAATGATCGGAAGTGGATCTCCGTTTGCCATCACCCCTGGTTTGGGAACGACTGTTTACTATGCGACAGACAGCATCAATGGATGCACCGGACCAGCTGACTCCGTTGTGATCACTGTCAACGCAATACCCGCAACGCCAGTGGCTGGGACAGATGCGACATATTGTTCAGGAGCTACAATTGCTGATCTAACCAGTACAGGTACAAATCCATTGTGGTACTCTGATGCGGCTCTGACTTCGCCCATTGGTTCAGGTTCAACACTAACAATCACCCCTCCCATTGGTACAACCACCTACTACGTCATTGACTCAGTCGCTGGTTGTGTCGGCGCTGCAGATTCTGTGGTCATAGCGGTTAATGTAAGTCCGGGTGCGCCGATAGCAGGAAGTGACAGTACCTATTGTTTTGGGGATACAATAGCCGATCTAATTGCCACGGGTACTGGCTTGGAGTGGTTTTCTGATGCCGGTTTGACAACTTCCCTTGGAACAGGATCTACTTTATCTATCTCTCCGGGGGTAGGTACAACCACCTACCAGGTAACGGCAACTGACTTTGGATGCCAGAGCACTGCCAGCCAGGTGACCATTACAGTAGATCCTTGCATTGTGCAGAATGATACGGCGGTGTTTGTACCCAATATATTCAAGCCGAGCAGCGGGAATCCAGATAATGAAAAACTATACGTTTTCGGGAGCCTCATTGAATCGTATACACTTATGATCTTCGAGCGATGGGGTCCGAAGGTCTATGAAACGTCGGACGCAACGCAAACAAGTTTAAATGACGGCATTACTTGTTGTAAGTACGGAGAAGGATGGGATGGGAACTACCAGAGTAGCGATAAGAAATTGAATACGGCGGTATTTGATTACGTGCTCATCGGGACGTATTCAACAGGAGAAACATTCACGCGAAAAGGAAGTATCACCCTATTGAAATAGAAGATTGAATTTAATGAATGAACGCAGCAATATGAGCTATCAGATAATGGTCTTGGTCCTGGCAACAGGTATCATTGGAGTATCTGCCACAGCTCAGAATATTCACCTCTCCCAATTCTACCAAGCTCCTTTACTCGTTAACCCGGCTTTAACCGGAGTATTCAATGGTAATCAACGTGCAATATTGAACTACAGGAATCAATGGGCTTCAGTCTCAGATCCGTTCACCACGTACGCTTTCTCATATGACATGAGTCTATTAAAGGAGAAAGGCAAGAATAAGTACCTAGGAGGAGGCTTGTTCTTTTTCAGGGATGTAGCTGGCGATACCAAGTACACTACAACATCTGCAAACCTCTCACTATCAAGTATAATTACCCTTGATGGGGGACATGATCTCTCCGTGGGATTACAGGGTGGATTCGCGCAAAAGAGCATTGAGGAAAGTTCGTTTCAGTGGGGCAGTCAGTTTGATGGAACTGCTCATAATCCTGCAATTATATCAGGTGAGTCTGCTGTTTTTGAGCCTTATGCGTTCGGGGATTTCTCTGCAGGATTGTCATGGAGCTATGCCCGGGAAAGTTCCACCCTATCTTCAAGTGATGACTTTTATGCAAGCGCAGGCATAGCAGTATATCACGTGAATGCACCTAAATTAAAGTACGATGAACAGGTTTTATACCGAGAGCTCCTCATACATGCTGGTACCTATCTAGGTATTAAGAATACGTCACTCAGCTTTGTCCCCAATATTATACTGATGCGTCAGGGTCCTTCTACTGAGGTAAATGTTGGAGCATTGCTCAGGTATTCAATACGCGAAGAGTCGAAATACACTGGAGTTCTCAAGGAGACCGCTGTTTATGTCGGCGCGTACGCTCGCTTGGGTGACGCATTAATTCCTACAGTTGTGTTTGAAATTACCAGCTACTCTCTGGGGATTAGTTATGATATTGTAAATTCGGATCTTCAGAAAGCTGCGGGGGGAAAAGGAGGGATAGAGATCTCCTTTAGCTTCATCAACCCGAATCCCTTTAAATATGGCAAGGGTACACGCTATAGGCGAAGGAGTTTAATGTAAAGCATGAGATATCATCACGGCACATACTCATAAGCACCAATGTCGGGTGCACCATCACTGCGGGCAACATCATCGAGGTCATCCAGAACAAATGTCAGCTTGCCTGCATTTCTACATGGCGAGCCCAACTGAAGGTGATAATCGTCCTCTAGCTCATCCTGGAAAATTGGATCTTGATTTTTGATAATCGCAATATATTCTGCTGCGCTCACATTCATCTCAGTTTTTAGGAGACAATTTTCAAAAAGGTAATTAAACTGGGCTATATTGTCATCTGAGTATTCCAGCTCCTCGTCCAAACTTCCGGAGATAATACAATTCGTAAAAGTTGCATTCAGATCCTCCTTATAGTGAACCGATTCATCTTCCGCGAAGTTGCCCAACGCTAAGGTAGCCTCACCGTGATCTATTCCAGTCAATCCGTTATTTACCATGGTGACGTGTGTGAAGGCATAGGTGCCCCCAAACGCGAGCTGGGACCCGTGCTTGACACAATTATAAATCAATGTGTTTTCTGCGGTTATATTGGATTTAAATCCAAAAATACCGGTATAGGACATATTCTGAATCACCGTTCTTTTGATGAGTACATCTGGCGCGTTTGCCAATGTAAACTGATTCAAATCAGGATTACTGAAGGAGCCTGCTGATACTCCGTAGAAGGCATTTTTTATTAGCGCATGGTCAATGACGGAGCCAGTACTTCCCCTCAAAATGAAGATACCGTACCACTGGCCCGGTATATCATCATAATAGCTCTCCAGGCGATCCCCTTGAAACACCACTGGATCATCTACTGTTCCATTGACAATCAAGGTGCCATCGACGAAGAGTCCTGCATTGGAATGGGTATACACCTGCACTCCCTGGTTAATAGTTAACGTACAATTCGAATCGACTAGTATGGAATTATAGATAACATAAGGTTTGTCATTTGTCCAGGTCATATCACACAACACCTTCCCGTTGAAAAAGTGTGCATCCTGACCCCATGCGACTAATTTTACATCCTGAATATTGGAATTGGTAATAAAAATGATAGAGTCGTTGATAATGAACGGCAAGACTCCTGCAGTTTGATCAATGGTCACTTCCACAAATATGTAAATACTGTCTTTAGCCGGTATTTCAATATTACTAAAACTGGTTCCCGACACACCATCTACGTTTATTCTAAACGGGGAGTTCACTCCACCCGCCAATTCAATTGAGGAAATTACTATGGCCTTCTTATTTCTATTGTGGACCCTGAAATTGTGTGTTGTTGATCCGATTGTGGTAAAAACTGTATCGAACATCACTGTGTCAGTAGTAAAATGAAGTTTAGCTGATGAGTCAGTAATAATCGCATCTTTCTTACAGGAAAAAAACAGCAGGAAAGCACTCGCCAGGACAATATATTTTAGCTTGGGGAACACCAGTGGCGATTAGGAATCTTCCGAACGGCGTTTGGTTCGCCGATCGATAAAGCCTACGATTAAAAAAACCAGCAAAGCCATAACGGTCACCAATATTGCCAGGGGATACAATCCAAATCCCGTTGCCATGCCTATTCCAGCAGCAATCCACAGATTGGCTGCAGAAGTGAGTCCACTAATAGAATCGTTCTTAACAATGATGGCACCTCCACCAATGAACCCCACACCTACAATTATATGCGATGCCACTCTCAATGGGTCAAAAATAGTTTCTTGAGCGAACGTATTTGAAACAACTAGTGAAATGATCACAAACAAGGCAGATCCCATACTCACCAAACCATGGGTTTTGATACCTGCCGTTTTGCCCGATTTTTCACGCTCCAGGCCCAGCAGAATGCCCAAAAACAGGGCCGTCAATAACTTGGCTGAATGTATTCCATATTCCCGGATTATATCCTCCATCTGAACAACAATTTTTGCAATAACGTCAAAAAGGTATTTCTATTTCAAAGGTTCGTTTTAGACAAAACAATTAAAGTACACATTCCCCGGTGATTTACTTTTCAGCAAACACCTAACAATCAAGGGGAACCAAATTCCAAAAACCATCTGTATTTGCATCATGAATTTTCACAAATCAGTTTCTTGATTCTATTTAGTTTTCGTACATTTGCACCCCTAAAATACGCATACAATTAATATTTATTAGCAATTTGATGACGAGGCAATACGAAACAGTGTTTATAATGACCCCGGTACTATCTGAAAAACAGATAGGTGAGACCGTAAAGAAATATACCACTATGTTGAAAGGTGGAGGCGCTGAGATAGTGCATGAAGGAAGCTGGGGATTGAAGAAACTGGCTTATCCGGTTCAGAAAAAATCAACTGGATTCTATCACTGCGTGGAATTTACTGGCGGAGCAGAAACTATTCCAGCTATGGAGGTGGCCTTTAAAAGAGACGAGAGAATCTTGCGGTTTTTAACTGTCAGTCTTGATAAGCACGCCGTAGCTTTTAACGAAAAAGATAGGAAGAAAGCTAAGGAGAGAGCAAATGCTCCAAAAGAGGAAGTCGAAGAAGAGAAAGCCGACATGGCCGCCGACGTGTCCTCTGAAGCGCCAGCAAAGAAGGAAGCGCCAGCAAAGAAGGAAGCACCAGCAAAGAAGGAAGCACCAGTAGCTGAAGAAGTAAAAGCTGAGGTGTCAGCCGACGTTTCTACAGAAACTCCAGCAAAGGAGGAAGCTTCGACAGAAGCGAAAGAGGAAGAGGCCAAGGAAGAGATAGTGGCTGAAGAAGTAAAAGCTGACGAGTCCGCCGACGTTTCTACAGAAACTCCAGCAAAGGAGGAAGCTTCGACAGAAGCGAAAGAGGAAGAGGCCGAGGAAGAGGCAGTGGCTGAAGAAGTAAAAGCTGACGAGTCCGCCGACGTTTCCACAGAAACACCAGCAAAGGAGGAAGCTTCGACAGAAGCGAAAGAGGAAGAGGCCAAGGAAGAGGTAGTGGCTGAAGAAGTAAAAGCTGACGAGTCCGCCGACGTTTCCACAGAAACACCAGCAAAGGAGGAAGCTTCGACAGAAGCGAAAGAGGAAGATGCAAAGGAAGAGGCAGTGGCTGAAGAGGTAAAAGCTGAGGTGTCAGCCGACGTTTCCACCACAGAAACACCAGCAAAGGAGGAAGCTTCGACAGAAGCGAAAGAGGAAGAGGCCAAGGAAGAGATAGTGGCTGAAGAAGTAAAAGC
>DTRK01000149.1:4180-11489 GCA_012965955.1 Flavobacteriales bacterium | reverse complement strand
ACGGAACTTCTTATCGTTGTAACTAATCGTCAAGCCCGGGTTAAGATAGGCATAGTTCCACAACATTGCCTCAACATACTCATTGATGTAGTGGTACTTGCCAAAGATATCTTCATCTGGTGTAAAGACAATCTTCGTTCCCTTTCTCTTTGGAGATTTGACGATTGTAGCATTGTTAACAAGCTCCCCCTGGTGATACTCCGAGAGCTTAACCTTGTCGTCTCGCACGGACTGAACCATGAACTCAGCGGACAAGGCATTCACTGCCTTTGTTCCTACTCCATTCAATCCCACAGACTTCTTGAAAGCCTTCGTGTCATATTTTGCACCAGTGTTGATGATGGACACACAATCGTTCACTTTACCCAGCGGTATACCCCGGCCATAATCTCTGACCGTAACCACTTTGTCTTTAATGACAATGTCAATGGTCTTACCATTCCCCATTACATGTTCATCGATGCAGTTATCGATAATCTCTTTCAGCAGCACATAAATTCCGTCGTCCTGAGAGGAGCCATCTCCCAATTTACCAATGTACATCCCAGGGCGGAACCTGATGTGTTCCTTCCAATCGAGAGATTTTATGTCATCTTCCGTATAATTACTGGCCATGCTTTAGAATAAAATAAAATGTGTCTATCAGGAGCGAAACTGCTAACCTTCAAAATTATATAATATCAGTACTGAAATCTGTCGCTATCAGGAGAGTTTTCAACAATTTTTCAACACGCAGAAATATTCCTAACCCTAATTCGTCACACATTAAAGCGGAAATGCATGATGTCTCCGTCGTCCAGGACATAATCCTTCCCCTCTACTCCTAGTTTTCCGGCATCCCGGCAGGCGCTCTCTGAGCCCAGCTCTATGAAGTTGTTGTACTTGATCACCTCGGCTCTAATGAAGCCTTTCTCAAAGTCAGTGTGAATGACACCTGCTGCCTGGGGTGCCTTCATTCCTTTAGTAATTGTCCAGGCACGTACTTCCTTGACACCTGCCGTGAAATAGGTCTGCAGGTCCAGCAACTTGTAAGCAGATCTTATCAATTTGTTTACGCCAGGCTCTTCGAGTCCCATCTCAGACAGAAACTCTTGCCGATCTTCGGCCGTGTCCAACATCGTGATCTCTGCTTCAATGCCTGCTGCGATAACAAGTACTTCAGCATTTTCATCTTTTACCGCCTTCTTCACTGCTTCCACATAGGCGTTGCCTTGATTTGCTGAAGATTCATCTACATTGCATAGGTACAAGATCGGCTTGGTAGTGAGCAGCATCAACTCATCGATATAATGCTGGTCCTTTTTATCTATGGTAACAGTACGAGCAGATTTACCCGCTTCTAATGCCTCCTTGAGCTGCGTATAAATTTTCAGGATCTTAATCGATTCCTTTTCTCCTGTTTTTGAGGCCTTTTGCTGGGCACTTACGCGCTTGTCAACCGTCTCCAAATCCTTGAGCTGAAGCTCCATGTCAATAACATCCATATCGCGAACGGGATTTACAGAACCATCTACATGCACCACATTATCGTCATCGAAACAACGGATGACATGGATGATAGCATCCGTCTCACGGATATTACCTAAGAATTGATTACCCAATCCCTCACCTTTGCTGGCACCTTTTACCAGCCCGGCAATGTCTACAATTTCAATAGTGGTGGGTACCACTTTCTCCGGTGTAACCAGGTCAGATAATATGTTCAACCGATCATCCGGAACGGTGATCACACCAATATTGGGTTCAACGGTACAGAATGGAAAGTTGGCGGCCTGCGCCTTTGCATTGGACAAACAGTTGAACATGGTTGACTTGCCAACATTCGGGAGGCCTACTATACCGCATTTTAATGCCATCTATAATATTTTTCGGAATCTGCCTGCATCACTTTCGCTACAACTTCAGTGAGCAAAGCCGGTACGCAGGGTATGCGGGTGCAAAACTACCAATAAAAGGCCATTCTAAATTGACCTAAAGTTTTCAACATATCCCCTGTTCTTTTCAACATTTAAAGGTTAGCCGTTAATTAAGATTTACATTTGGCCAACCAAAAAAATTCCTAATTATGTCGTCAACTGTCAAAGAACCAAAAATTTCCATGCCCGAAGTAGCTCACTTATATAAAATATGTTCCCAGGTGCGAAGGGATATCGTTCGCATGGTTCATGCAGCACAATCTGGACATCCGGGCGGTTCTTTAGGATGTACAGAGCTTTTTGTTGCCCTTTATAACGAGGTTCTCAACCACGATCCACGCAACTTTACCATTGAAGGTACCGGGCAAGACGTGTTCTTCCTCTCCAACGGTCACATATCGCCAGTATGGTATAGTACTCTTGCAAGGAGCGGTTATTTCGAATTATCAGAGCTGGCCACATTTCGCAAAATCAACTCCAGGCTCCAGGGCCACCCCGCAACAGAAGAAGGATTACCTGGTGTTCGCATTGCCTCGGGTTCCCTGGGACAAGGGATTTCTGTCGCAAACGGTGCTGCATTGGGCAAGAAGCTAAACAAGGACAACAACCTGGTTTATGTACTTACTGGAGATGGAGAATTGCAGGAGGGGCAAGTATGGGAAGGAATGATGTTCGCCGCAGCCCATAAGATCGACAACCTCATAGCCATCGTAGATTATAATGGCCGCCAGATAGACGGAGACTGCGATGATGTAATGCCACTGTTGGATCTGGCCGCTAAGTGGCATGCTTTTGGTTGGGAAGTCATTGAAGTTGAAGAAGGAAACGACATGCAAGAGATTCTCAATACACTCAAGCTTGCCAGGGACAAAACCGGCAAAGGAAGGCCAGTTGTGATCTTGTTAAAAACAGAAATGGGCAATGGAGTGGATTTCATGATGGGCAGCCATAAATGGCACGGTATTCCGCCAAGTGATGAGCAGCTTGAAAGTGCACTCGCCCAGAATGAGGAAACGCTTGGTGACTATTGAGAGGGATACTGCCGCAGGCAGCAATTTCTTATGATGTTGAATCGTTAAACTATTAAGTGAAGCATAGAAAGTCCAATAGCAAATTGATCAAAATTTCCCGAGTTATCGGGATTTTTTGCATAATGTCGTTGATGTTAACTCCATCGCTGAGAACGCTTGCGCAGGTAAAGGTTAAGCGACCAATTACTACATCAAGCGACGAACCTTTGACCCGTATTTTATTTGTGTTTGACGGATCTCAAAGTATGTATGGGAGGTGGAAGAGCGGCATGAAAATAAAGATTGCACAGCGCTTGCTGGGAGAAGTAATAGACAGTTTGTCAGTTAGGCCAGACATAATGATGGCCTTCAGGGCATACGGGCACCAGTCACCCGTAATATCCAGGGAGCAGCGAGACTGCGAGGACACTAAATTAGAAGTTCCGTTTGGTACTGGCAATGCTGACTTCATTCGGAAGAAACTGGATGAGATCGTTCCGAAGGGCACAACACCAATCGCCTATTCACTGGGGCAAGCAGCCAATGACTTTCCACCGTGTGATAATTGCCGGAACATCATCATCCTGATCACTGATGGGATTGAAGAGTGTGATGGTGACCCCTGTGCAGTCTCCTGGGCCCTGCAAAAGAAAGGAATCGTTCTCAAGCCATTTGTAATTGGAATGGGCCTTGATGAAGATATCATGAAACAGTTTGAATGTGTGGGCAACTTTTATGATGCCAGCAATGAGGCGGTATTTAAAAACGTGCTGAGCATTGTGATTTCCCAAGCCATGAATTCAACCTCTGTGCAGGTTAACCTGTTGGACCAGTCGGGCGAGCCGACAGAGACCGATGTGAACATGACCTTTTATGAACAATTCTCCGGGGCCATGAAGTACAACTTTATACACACCATCAATCACCGTGGAAATCCGGATACGTTAATGATCGATCCTCTCGGAAGGTACAAAATGGTGGTGCATACCATACCTCCGGTGACCCTGGACAGCATTGAGATAACTCCCGGTATTCATAATGTGATTGCGGTAAATGCACCACAAGGCCAGCTATTTTTGAAAATTCGCGGACTCAGCGATTACAAGCAGCTGCAATGTATCATACGCAAGCATGGTAGCATGCAGACACTGAATGTTCAGGATTTCAATACAACTACAAAGTACATTGTTGGCAAATACGATTTGGAAGTATTATCATTACCCCGCCTTAAGTTCAGTATCGACATAAAGCAAAGCCATACCAATACCATTCAAATACCACAGCCAGGTATTGCTTCTATATTGTTAATGACGAAAGGTCAGGCGGATATTTTTCTTGAAAAGGACAATAAGCTGGAACTCATATATACCCTATCTCCTCTATCGGTGCGCGAGACATTGGTACTACAGCCGGGCTATTATCGACTCATTTACAGGCCCGCAAACTCCCGGCAGTCGCTGTATACCCTGCAGAAGAAATTCAAGGTTACTTCCGGGTCATCTACTCAAGTCAGACTGTAAAGGGTTAGATGGCTCCAGACTCTTTTAGAGCTTCAATAGATTGCTGGTCATACCCCAGGCGTTTGAGTATTTCCTCAGTATGCTCACCAAGCAGTGGTGCCTGGGTGTTTTCAGGTGCTGCCAGCGCTGTTGATTTAAAGGGCAAATCAAAGTACGTTACAGCACCTTCCGCGCTGTGCTCATGAACTTTTACCAATCTCCGATGTTGTACTTGCGGATCCTCGAGGGCCTCCGCCATTGTGTTCACCGGTGAGATGCAGCAATCTGCCCCATCCAGCACATCTGTCCATTCATCCCTGGTCTTTGAAGCAAAAATAACACTGAGTTCTGCAACTACATGTTCAGATTCTTCACCCATTACCATATGTTTACTCACCAGATCATCCCTATTGATTGACTGGCAAAACTTCGCCCAGAATTTAAACTCAAGAGCGCCCAGGGCGATATACTTATCATCCTTTGTCTTATAGAGGTTATAGCAATGCAGGAGTCCGCTTAGTATATCTGACGTATCCATGCCAATGGATGAAACACTCTCTTTTTGAGCCAGTGCAACAACATTGTGCGCCAACAGGCCATCAAGCATCGAAACATCCAGGTGTTGCCCCTTCCCGGTTGAAGTTTGGGAAATGAGGGCTGCAAGGATTGCCATCGCTGCATTCTGTGTTCCACCGACGATATCCCCGATCTGGAAATTGGGAATGGCAGGCTTCCCTCCACCACCAAGAGTTGGGCGGAGGATGCCGGCATAGGCGAGGTAATTAAGGTCATGGCCGGCTTTTGATTTATAGGGGCCTGTTTGCCCATATCCGGTTATGGAACAGAGAATAATAGCCGGATTTCTCTTTACCAACACCTCATAAGACAAGTTCATTTTGTCCAGTGCGCCAGGGCGAAAGCTCTCCACAACAACATGTGCGTTTTCCACCATCTTTAGCAGTACCTCCCTACCCTCCTCTTTTCCAAGATCCAAAGTGACAGACCTTTTGTTTCGATTGACCGTGAGGAAGAAAGTGGAGATATTCTTTGTGAGAGGAGGAATTGCCCTGGTATAATCGCCATCTCCCGGCTGTTCAATCTTAATCACCTCTGCACCGAGATCGGCAAGATGGAGGGTACATAACGGGCCGGGCAACAAGCGCGATAGATCTAAAATTGTAATTCCGTCCAGTGGTCTTGCACTCATGATAAAATGAGGTGTTAAAGCTTATTAATGTCGATTGTGCTGACTATCTTTCGTTTATGAAATCTCCAGATACATGGGAGGCAAAATTAACATTAATCGATTAATAACCGGAGGTATTACAGAGGGGTGGAGCCATGCTGGCTATTGTGTTTTTCATCCTCCGTTATAAAAGCTCTTACCCTCTGCCGCCATCTTCTGCAGGAGCTCAGGCGGTGCAAAGCGCTCGCCGTATTGATCAGCCAGCCGTGAACACTCAGATACAAATTCTTCAAGGCCAATCCAATCAATAAAAGAGAATGCCCCTCCAGTATAGGGTGGAAATCCAATCCCTAGAATGGAACCAATGTCTCCGTCAACGGCAGAGGTAATTACATTGTCTTCGTGAGCTCTCACCGCTTCTACTGCCTGCCTGTACAGCAACCGCTTCTTCACCTCTTCAATATCAAAGGGTTCTTCTGCTTCGGGATATAGCTTTTTTAACTCTGGCCATAGGAACTTCTTCTCCCCGTCAGGATATTCATAGAATCCCTTTTTTGCCTTCTTTCCCGGCCTGTTCAATTCTTCCATGAACTGATTTGTATTTTTTTCCCGTATCTGCTTCAGTTTGCTTATTGATCTTGTACATCAGCTCGATACTCACCTCATCAGCAATAGCAAGCGGGCCAACGGGCATGCCAGCTGATTTTCCGGCATTTTCGATCACTGCTGCCGGAATACCCTCCGCCAAACACTCTAAACCTTCAAATAAATAGGTACTAAACACCCTGGATGTAAAGAAGCCCCTGCCGTCATTCACGACAATAGGTGTTTTGCCAATCCTTCTTGTAAAGTCAACACACAAGGCAATTGCATCGTCACCAGTCTTCTCACCCACTATGATCTCCACCAACGGCATCTTGTCCACGGGAGAGAAAAAATGAAGCCCGATAAAGCTGCCCGGCCTCGAAGAAGCTTCCGCTAAACCCGTGATAGGCAGCGTCGACGTATTTGAAGCAAAAACGGCCGTTTCAGCCATGGCTATTTCTGACTCTTTTGTAACGGCCGCCTTCAATTCCCTGTCTTCAAATACAGCTTCTATAACTAACTGACAATCTGAAATATAAGATGAATTATCTGTAGTTTTGATTCTATCTAAAATTGTATCCATTTTAGCCTGCTCCATCCTGCCTTTGGACACTTGTTTACCCAACAATTCACTGCTGTAAGCTTTGCCCTTTTCTGCCGCCTCCAAAGACACATCTTTGAGCACCACATTGAGTCCAGCTTTAGCTGTTACATAGGCTATTCCGGCACCCATCATTCCAGCTCCAAGTATGCCAATGGATTCCAGCTGAGATTCTTTTGCTCCTTCAGGCCTGGCTTTCCCCTTGTTTGCCTGATTCAAACTATAAAAGAGCGTCCTGATCATGTTCTTAGCCACTCCTGAGGTAACACATTTGGCGAAATACCGGGATTCATGAGCCAATGCCCTGTCAAAAGGCATCTGGAGTCCTTCATATACACTGTTCATTATGATTTTCGGCGCCGGGTAGTTTCCCGCAGTCTTCTGGAGCAATAAGCCCGCTGAGGCTGCGAAGACCATGACCGCACCCGGTGTTTGCACTCCGCCACCTGGTATTCTGAATTTCTTTTCATCCCAGGGCTGTGTGGCAGTACCTGAATTGAGCACCCATTCTG
>DTRK01000149.1:0-4170 GCA_012965955.1 Flavobacteriales bacterium | reverse complement strand
CTTTTTCATCAGGTCGTCACCATCTGCCGCCAGCTGGTCAACCATTCCATTCTCCAAAGCTTGCGAAGGCCGGTAACGCCTGCCTTGCAACAAGGCCTCTAATGAAGGCTGGATACCAATCATTCTTGGCAGGCGCTGAGTCCCCCCACCACCGGGCAACAAGCCCAGCGTTACCTCTGGCAGGCCTATGCGAACCGCCTTGCCATCAATGAGTATCCTATGATGACAAGCCAAAGCCAGCTCATATCCTCCGCCCAATGCCGTGCCGTTCATGGCGGCTACTACAGGTTTTCCACAGGTTTCCAGCTTTCTCATGATGGCATCCAGGCGATTGGCAATGTCAATGACCTGTTGCGCATCTTTAGCAGCCAATAGGAGCTGCAGGTCTCCTCCAACCATGAAGTCCTTCTTGGCAGATGCAACTATCACCCCCTTGAGCACCTTCTCCTCCAGCACTTTATCAATTGCCCCCTCATACGCATCAATAAAATCTCCATTGATCACATTGACAGAACCCGGGTTGTTGAGGGTTATTACCGCTATGCCGTCACCGTTAACCGTGTAGTCAACCATTAGATGCGTTCAATAATTGTGGCTATTCCCATTCCACCACCAATGCACAGTGAGATAAGCCCGGTTGATTTGTCCTGCCTCTCCAGTTCATCGAGTAATGTTCCTGTAATAATAGC
Source organism: Flavobacteriales bacterium (assembly GCA_012965955.1). Lineage (GTDB taxonomy): Bacteria > Bacteroidota > Bacteroidia > NORP154 > NORP154. Next base: position 3,481 of record DTRK01000149.1, on the reverse strand, counting down.
TCCGGTAGCACCCAGGGGATGCCCCATGGCTATTGATCCCCCATTGACATTTACCCGGTCCTGAGACACTTTTAACTCTTCCATCAAACGCATTGGAACCACGGCAAATGCCTCATTGATTTCAAAGAGGTCAATATCCTTAGCATCCATTCCCGCCTTGGAGAGTGCTTTCCTGGAAGCAGGTGCCGGCCCTTCCAGCATAATTGTTGGCTCTGCCCCCACTATTCCGAATGACTTGATCTGTGCCCGTGGCGTTAAACCGAGCTCCCTGCCAATGGCTTCATTGCCCAACAAAACCAATCCTGCCCCGTCTACTATACCTGATGAGTTTCCGGCATGATGTACGTGCTCAATTTTTTCAATTTCCGGATAGCGCTGAATGGCAACATCATCAAATCCTGCCATTGACCCCATCTGAGAGAAGGAGGGATTGAGTCCTGCCAGGATCTCAGGAGTAGTTTGCGGACGTACTGTTTCATCTTTGTCCAATACTACAATTCCGTTTGGATCCTTCACCGGGATAATAGACTTATCAAACCTACCCGCTTCCCATGCCGCTGCTGCGCGCTTATGCGATTCTGTGGCGAATTCATCCAGCATATCCCGCTTATATCCAAACTTCGTGGCGATCAGATCTGCGGAAATTCCCTGGGGCACAATATAATGGGAGGCTATCATATCCGGATCGGTGAGCAATGCTGAGCCATCAGATCCCATGGGCACCCTGGACATTGATTCAACACCGCCAGCTACCAGGAGATCAACCTGGCCTGACATTATATACGCGGCCGATTGGTTGATCGCCTCAAGTCCTGAACCGCAGAATCGGTTGAGCGTTACCCCTGCAACATTATCATCATAGTCCGCATGGAGGGCTGCTGCCTTGGCGATATCTCCACTCTGCTCCCAGCTCTGGGTTACACAACCTATGATTGCATCCTCTACCTTTGAGGTATCAAGCCCGTTGCGCTCCTTGATCGCCCTGAACACAGTGGCCAATAATTCCACCGCTTTTGTTCCGTACAAAGAACCATCTTTCTTCCCCTTTCCCCGGGGAGTGCGTACAGCATCATAAATAATTGCTTTCGACATCCTGGATTTTCTGTGTTGCCAAATGTACGATTTGTTATGCATAACGAGCATATTCATCCATCGTCCAGGACAATCAAATTTTCCTTTATTAAAACTACCTTTAACGCTCCATAAGAACTTCAACAATTAATAAGAACAAATCATGAGAAAAGGCACACTCCTCTTTCTGCTGCTGACATTCGCCAGCCAATTTGCAATTGGTCAAAACGAGGCGGACTTAAGCGTCATTACAAGAATAAGGCAAGAGGCCACCGAGAACTCCCAGGTGATGGAACTGGCTTATCAACTGACAACATTGAACGGGCCAAGATTGACTGGTTCTCCCGGATGCCGCAGTGCAGAAAACCGGGCCAGGAAGACTTTGGAGGAATGGGGAATGAGCAACGTAGCTCTTGAGCGCTGGGGAACTTTCGGAAAGAGCTGGGAGAACACACACACGTATATAGCCATGAGCAGTCCCTATTACCAACCACTTATTGGAATTGCAAAGCCCTGGACAGGCAGTACAGAAGGGCAAGTTACAGGCGTTCCATTATTGGTCAGCATTGATGACGAAGCTGATATGGAGAAATACAAGGGCCAGCTTAAAGGCAAAATGATCATGGTTGACTCGGATCCTGATGATGACCTCAATTTTGAGGCTGATGCTTCCCGGTTTACTGATGAAGACCTGGACGGGAAATTGGAGAACAGCCTGCTTGGCGACGGCAGCGGGCACAATTATACTCCTGAACAAATTGCACGGTATCGAAAGCGGCGTAAGCTTAACCGTAAGCTGAGGCTATTTTACATAGAAGAGGGAGTAGGTGTAATCCTGAGCAAACGCCGAGGTGACATGGGGACCGTATTTACCTCCAGTGCTTCCGGTTTTAAAACAGGTACAGAAGCAGGTGTTCCGGAAATTGAAATGGCCTCTGAGCATGCCAACCGCATTATCAGACTTCTGCGCGACAGCCAGGAAGTGAAAGTAGAAGTGCATATTACCAATGACATACTTGAAAGTGATACCACGGAGTACAATGTCATCGCAGAAATACCGGGTTCAGACAAGAAGCTCAAATCTGAAGTGGTAATGCTTGGCGGCCACCTCGATTCCTGGCATGGGGGAACCGGCGCAACTGACAATGGGGCTCCTTGCGCTGTGATGATGGAAGTCATGAGGATAATAAAAACACTCGACCTCAAGCCAAAGCGCACCATCCGTCTTGCTTTATGGACGGGTGAAGAGCAAGGGCTGTATGGGTCAAAAGGTTATGTAAAGGAACACTTTGCTGACCCAGATAAGATGGACCTGAAACCTGAGCACGGCAAATTGTCGGCCTACTACAATCTCGACAACGGAGCTGGAATGATCCGGGGAATTTATCTCCAGGGAAACGACGCGGCACGTCCTCTTTTCGAATCGTGGTTTGCACCTTTCAAGGATCTTGGTGCGGAGACGATCTCCATCAACAATACGGGATATACTGATCATGTGGCATTCGACAACGTGGGCTTACCAGGATTTCAATTCATTCAAGATCCCCTGGAATATTCCTCCCGCACACATCACTCCAATATGGACACCTATGAGCGCTTGTCTGAGAGTGACATGATACAGTCTGTCATCATTATCACTTCCCTGGTGTACCACACCGCAATGCTGGACAAGAAGATGCCGAGGAAGCCGCTGCCAGAGGCGAAGACCAGGACGACGTTTCACTAAGCCGCAAGAACAACTCCGCTGCTTTAGAGTGAGCGCATGCGTGCTGTAAGGGCAAACGAGTATACTTATTTCGTATCTTTTCTTAAATTCTGTTCATAATAAGGAAACCTGACGTCTCGTTATGATACAAACCCATGCCTCCACACGCCCATTATTATTTGAAATGAAAAATTCCTTTGTATCTTTTTATTGTTCTTGCATTATAAGAGGGAAAGCACAGCAAAAATAAATGACAGAACAGTCTAAATACCATCAAACCAAGGACCAGCTGGACACAGAGGCAACGGAGGTCGAAGCTGCGAAGAAAGATCCAGCTCAGTTTGAGGTACTTTACAACAGGTATTACGAGCAGATATTCAGGTATTTGTATCATCGGCTTGACAGTAAAGAAGAGGCATTTGACTTAACATCGGAAGTGTTTCTGAAAGCCATGCTCAACCTGTCCCGGTTTGAGTATAAAGGCGTGCCTTTTTCATCCTGGCTTTACAAAATTGCCTTTAATGAGCTCAACCAGGCATTCAGAGCCAACAAGGTTAAGCGAACAATAAACATTGACAGCACCAGCGTGCATGAGATCATTGAAGAAATGGAAGAAGGAAAAGAAGATTACAAGCCCCTTTTGAGATCTGCGATAAACAGCTTGTCAGACACCGACCTGAACCTTGTGGAGATGCGGTTTTTTGA
>DTRK01000148.1 GCA_012965955.1 Flavobacteriales bacterium | reverse complement strand
CTATGGGTGTTGATTTAGTCGTAGCCAGCAACCTCAACCTGTTGGACGGAGAACTGGCTATTGGCACTGACAACAAAATAACCATAACAAACGCATCTAACTCAGCGGTGGGTAATGTAAATGGATACCTGGTAAGTGAAGGGCAGACGAGCTTTCTGGAATGGTACACGGATGCCACTGCGAATACCTATATTTTTCCGTTCGGCGTGAGTGGCAGCCATATACCTTTCACCTTCCAAAAAAACACAGCCGTCGCAACCAATATTGTAATCGCAACATGGAACACGAGTCCTGATAATCAGACGATGCTTCCCGTAGGTACAACCTTGTCCGCTGCGAAAGGTGTAAGCCAGTTGATTGACCGCTGGTGGGAAATTACACCAAGCGTAGCACTGCCAGCTGACTTAACGTTCAGATGGACAACCAGCGAAACTTCTTCGGTCAATTATACCGGCGATCCCATGAGCTATCACTGGAACGGTACAGACTGGGATAACATATCTGGCTCAGCCGGATTGGAGAGCATTACAGCGACCTGGACCTCCTATAGCGGCGGCGGAGGTGGCGGTGGTCCGCTGCCACTGGACCTGTGGTACTTCGACGCTGAACACAACGCAGCAACAGGCAATGTTGATCTAAGTTGGGCCACAGTTTCCGAAACGAACAGTGAATTCTTCACAGTAGAGAAATCAAGAGGGGGTAAGGACTTTGAATTCGTAGCGACGGTCCCTGGGGCAGGAACATCCAAACAGAGCGTCAATTACAGCGCTGTAGATGAAGACCCCTATATGGGACTTTCTTACTACAGATTAAAGCGCACAGACTTTGACGACGAGTGTAAGTACTCTCAATTGGTACCGGTTACAATAATGGAAAACCTGCAATTCTCAGTGTGGCCCAACCCAGCCAAAGACAAACTGGAAATCACTTTTGGGAATGCAAGTAAGGGCACCATTCTCCCCATGAGTCCTGAGAATAGTGCAGAAATCAACATCTACGACAGCAATGGCAGGATTGTTTATAGTAAAGTCTTTGACGGAACTTTCTATAAGTTCAACATTGATATCTCTGCGTTTGATCATGGTATGTACATCGTCACCCTGAACGCGAACAACGACTTGCATACTGCCAAGTTTGTTAAGGAATAACGTCTGGTTCATACAGCTTATCCCAGGCTTTTAACGCCTGTCCAAGTGCCATATGTACATATTCACAGCAGATACCAGTTGGACCATCGCTGAAATTCATGAAAGGAGCTCAGAAGAATAGCCCTGCTAGTCTGACACGCCTATTACCACAAAAATATCCTCATCGGCTTTTTTCATGTGGTACCTTTCCCTGGCAAACCTCTCCAGAGCTTCTGGGTTCGTTTCAAGATCATCCATGATCGCCTGATTGCGCTTAATCTCTTCGATAAAATAGTCCTTATCCTGATTCATCTGAGTCAAGTTGTTGCGATGAGATATCTGCGTGAGCAAGTCGTTCTTATCAAAGAACAACATCCACACAAAGAACACCAAGAAGGTCATGATGTACTTGTTCTTCAGGTAAGGAAGCAGAAACTTGAGCGCCGTTTTCATGTAGTATGCCTGGGAATTTGTTGGTATAAACCCATGCCTATGGTGGCTTAAAATTAAGATTCAGGCCTGCGTGTCTTACAAGTCCTCCAGTCTATTTACCAACACCAAGGTGTTTATTCACCGAGAAATGGATAGCGGTAATCCCTGGCTGGAACAAACGTTTCCTTGATGGTCCGTGGCGAAACCCATCGCAACAAATTGATCATAGATCCAGCTTTGTCGTTTGTACCGGATCCCCTGGCACCTCCAAAGGGTTGCTGTCCAACTACCGCTCCTGTTGGTTTGTCGTTGATGTAGTAATTACCCGCAGCATTGACCAGCCTCTTGCTACCCAACTCAATGGCATAGCGGTCCTGAGCGAAAATAGCCCCGGTAAGCGCATATATTGACGTTGTATCAACAATCTCCAACATTTCATCGAACTTATCCGCTTCATAAACATGAATTGTAATAACAGGCCCGAACAACTCCTCACACATCGTCGTATACTTCGGGTCCTGGGCAACAATTACAGTCGGTTCAATGAAATAGCCTTTAGATTTGTCGGTTCCGCCGCCTGCAATAATCTCCACATCTGAATCAACTTTAGCGGATTCAATGTAGGAATTGATGTTATCAAATGAAGCCTCATCAATTACTGCATTTACGAAGTTTCCAAAGTCCTCCACATCGCCCATTTTTATGGATGCCAAATCTTCAAGCACGTAAGCTTTCACTTCTTCCCACAAGTTATCGGGGATGTATGCCCTTGAAGCGGCTGAACATTTTTGGCCCTGGTACTCAAAGGATCCTCTGATTATTGCAGTGGCCAATGCCTTCGCATCCGCCGACTTATGTGCCATAATAAAGTCCTTGCCTCCCGTCTCACCTACAATTCGGGGATAAGCCTTGTATTTGTGTATGTTCTCTCCAACTGTCTTCCAAATATTCTGGAAGACACCGGTAGATCCGGTAAAGTGGAACCCGGCAAAGTCTGGGTGGTTAAAAACAACTTCTCCTGCATCAGGACCTGACACGAACACCAAATTGATTACTCCATCTGGTACTCCTGCCTCTCTGAACAGATCCATCAGCACTTTAGCCGAGTATATCTGTGTTTTAGATGCCTTCCAAACAACGGTATTGCCCATCATTGCTGGCGCGGATGGCAGATTACCTGCTATAGACGTAAAGTTAAATGGTGTTAAGGCAAATACGAATCCTTCCAAAGGACGGTGCTCAACCCTGTTCCACATGCCTGGTGCAGATTCTGGTTGCTGCTTATAAATTTCTGTCATGTACTTCACATTGAACTTCAAGAAGTCAATGAGTTCACATGCAGCATCAATCTCCGCCTGAAAAGCATTCTTTGACTGCCCCAACATAGTGGAGGCATTGATGGCCTGCCTGTAAGGTCCAGCCAATAGATCTGCTGCTTTGAGGAATATAGATGCCCTGTGTTCCCAATCCATATTTGCCCACGCCTCCTTGGCTGCCATAGCCGCCTTAATGGCCTGTTCAACATGGCTCTTGTCACCCTGGTGATAATTACCCAATATATGCTGGTGGTCATGAGGGGGTGATATAGGAACCAGATTCCCGCTCCTCACTTCTTCCCCGCCGATAAACATGGGAATTTCAATCTGTTCAGATTTCATTTCCTTCAGCTT
>DTRK01000147.1 GCA_012965955.1 Flavobacteriales bacterium | reverse complement strand
GAGTGTCTTGGAGATCGATCTTCTTCTTTTTACCGCATAAACAATATCCTCCGTGTATTTAGCCAACTCGTTGGAGTGCATCGGTGTTAATTCTCCAATCTCAAACCAAACGTTCATCTCAAAAAATAAATACCTGTAATATTCTGGGATAAGACATGGGTCTTCACAAGATTCTCCCAACTTGAATGCTCGTGTAGAAAACCCCTGATATTTGGTTCCCCTCCTTAGAACAATTATCAATTTTGCGCCTATTCGTTTGTCGGAGGAATTTAATAAACCATGTAACAAGTTCCACCAGTGGTGGTTCAATTCTCCAAATCTTCCAAACGCCACTCTCCCATGATCCTTAACGACCTTGTTGTGTGCAGAGATGACATCCTCAACGAGTCTTATCTCATGAAACCGTGAATCGCCTCCATCAAAGCAATATCTCTCACACCATTTCCCATCGCATTTGTCCATACCAATACGAATGATAAATGACGGTTCCCGATAACTATCGTTGCTGTATTGTTGTGAGCTATTCACATCGAGCAACGTAGCACCAGTGTCAAATCGGGCTATCTTGGCATGACCAATTGAGGGCCAATTACCGGAGTAGTCCTTCAAACGGTGATCCGCCGTTCTCATCAGGATTCTTCAGTTTTTGAGTTTTGATGTTTCAGAGGCTGCTCAGTGCCTATGTATTCGTATACGGAAGCCTTACCGGGTCTGCCTTTCTCAAACCGCTTAAGTACCCCGATCTCTTCCCTAGCTAGATACCCTAATCTAGTATTCATTTGTCTTGTTCCGACTTGAGTAAACAATTTGGCGGCATCTTTAGCAGTGATGAAAAACGTACCGCCAGTTATTAAGGACAGTTGATAACAAAAACTGGCCAGAAGTTTGATCTCATCTGATTCAATCCGCTCATGACCCGGCGGCAGTGGAGCCTGTTTAGCCCTTTCAAACGCCTCTTTGAGTGGTGATTCATCATGGCAGCATTTGGTTGCATCGAATATTCTCCAGAACTCGGCAAAGTAATCTTCGTAAGTTAGCTCTGTTCTGAAGTGGTGATGTGCTCGTGAGGCCCAATAGTCGAATATCTGCCTGATCTCGTATTGTGTTAATTTACGGTTATTTTCTCTCTCCACTGTCTTTAGCACCTGACTAAGCTTGAACATACACTCGTTGTTCTCATGAGGTTTAGTTGGGATATGGGCGTTTATGTCGGCTTCATACAAGGAGAAGAGGGGAGGAGGGATATCTTGAGTGTCTGGTAGTCTGATGGTCTGAGTGTCTGGTGGTCTGTATGTCTGGTGGAAGTCCTCATTAGCGTTGCTTTTTTTCTCTCCCTCAAACGGATCACCAACGTCCGTTAGCTTGTTTTTGAGTATGTAGTTCATGGCTGAGGGACATTTTCAGGGTCAAGGTAGATAACAGGCTGTCTTGCTTGGCCATTGCCGTCTTGTCGCAAACCGTCCGGTAATCGGGCCAACTGGCATGGAGTCCACATCTTTGAATCAGCCCATACTGAAACGGCGTATTGGAAGAACCATTTTACGTCTGCTTCGGGGGCTCCAAGGACGCTAAACCATGCGTGGAGACCTTTGCCGCCGGAGAACATCACCAAGCACAATTGGGCGTATGGTTTGAGGTACCAGATGATTGCTGCTTGCTGGTCCCGAGTACCTTGATCGAAGTCGAGAATCAGATACCTGCGTGGCCCTGTATTACTGTTTGACCGGGAGGTTCGCTTTCCATTCTTGCTCAAGCCAACTGGGCCGGTCATGGGTGAAGGAACGATATATTGATACTGGCCAAGTGGTTCTCGTTTCCAGTATTCGAGAGTCCTCGAGGGTGTGTATTTGAGTGTTTTTCCAATGCATAGCCAAGGATTATCCGGGTAGAGCAAATCGAGTATCATCTCTGTGCTTGGGGCATCACTAACTCGCTGGACTGGGGATGCGTCCCACAGATCAACCAGTTTGGGGCCGTCCTTGGTGATTGCCTTGATGCGGTCGAGGTTAGGGTTAGGCCATCTTGTGCGTGCGGCTACAATCTTTCTTAGTGGAGTGCTTTGAGTAATCACTGTATCAGGCATAATAAAGCAGGTATTCAGGTTGCCTTCGCTACTCTCTCTTCTTTCTCATTATCCCCCTGCGGGGCAAATACGGATTGATAGAAATCTATGCATTCGTCGGACCGGTGCCAAAAAATCAAATCGAGGCCGTGACGCGCTTTTTCTGGCTCTAGAAACAGATGAAAAAGCAGATTGATCAGACGCCTAGTCGGCCCGCTGAAGGACCGCGTTCCATCTTCCCATTTAGCAATCGAACCTTCTGCTGTAGCTAACACGGCGCTCGCCATTGCCCTTGACCAATTCAACCGTCGCCGCAATTCAATCAGCCTTTGTCGCGTCAAGCCGTCATCAGGGCTGAAGTGAAGGGACAACATTTGCCACATTTTCGCAGAATAATTTGGAATCGTTCCACCATCAAAGGCAAACGCGATTACCCAAGGCGGCCTTGCAAAACGGAAATCTGGAGTGGGATTCTTTGTCATAGTTCTACCCCCTTTCTGACACGGCTCTTTACGAACTGGTTTATGTCCTGAAGACGTATTCGAATTGAGCCATCTATTTTCACAGATGGGAGTGACCTTGATTTGATCAGGTACTGGATTTTCCTCGGCGATAAGCTTAGAAAGTAGCCTGCCTCAAGTGTGTTCAATATCAACGGAGGGTTAGTCCGAATATCCGTCTTAGTGCGTTCTAATGCGCTAGGAATTTTATCCATGCAGGAATCATGAGCACTTTCCTGAAATGAAGGTCGGACAAGATGTTTCGGAAGGTTGTCCTACTTAGACGAGCAGCTTTTGGTAGGGTATGGGAATTGCGGTTTTGCCTTTGATTTGAAAATCTTTGAAGAGCAGAATGGATGCTTTTTTCAGGTTCATTCTTTTGTAAGTCTTTGCGACGGTATCTCTGGGGAGTCGAACTTTAACATCACTCAAAAAATTGATCATCTTGCTTAGTGCATTGTCCGTATAAAAGCATAGGCACATTATCCAATCTCGGGTCGGATAAAACCAGTGATTGAGCAGGCGGGTTTCGGTTTTAGATAGTACCTGCCTTACTTTTTCGTCGGTGAAATCTTCAGGTGATTTTTTCGCCAATCGAATGAACTCGTTAAATTCATCTGGGGTTGCCTTACGATTTACCAGTGCGTTCGCAATGCCTTCCATAACTTCT